>NZ_JBFTMX010000006.1:0-185871 GCF_056397205.1 Massilia sp. 05N420 | reverse complement strand
CGCATGGATCGAGGCGTGGATTGCCGCGCGCTGGCGCGAGCGCCGCGCCGGCTGGGACGCGGCGCTGGGCCGCAGCCTGCGCCGTATCGCCAGCCACGAAGGCGTGGCGGAGACGGCGCGCACGCTCGGCGTCGGCGAGCGCCAGGTGCAGCGCCGCTACCGCGAGCGGATCGGTGTCACGCCGGCCCAGGCGCGGCGCCTGCAGCGCATGAACGAAGCCGTCTACGCCCTGCGCGACCCGGCCGCGCCCAAGGAGACGCTGGCCGCGCTGGCGGCCGAACTGGGCTACGCCGACCAGGCCCACATGGCGCGCGAACTGCGCGAACTGGCCGGACTGCCGCCTTCGCGCCTGGAAGAAAGCATCGCTTCCGACCGCGATTACTGGGCTTACCGGCTGTGACGCGACGGTCACGATGACGATGTCGGATTTGTACAAGCCTCGCCTCGGCTAGCAGGCCGACAATCATGCCTTCGACAAGCAAGGCATGACATGAAGATCACTTTCCTCACCTATGGCACCGACGGCGACACGCGCCCGCTGGCGGCGCTCGCCAGAGAACTGATCCGGCGCGGGCACGAAGCTCGGCTGCTGGCCGACCGCGCCTGCGCCCCGCTGGCGCGCGAACACGGCATCCCGTTCACGGCCCTGGCCGGCGACATCCGCAAGGCGGTGCAGCCGGGCGGCACGCTCGCCAAATCCATCGACGGCCGCGCCGACATGTCGCGGGTCGCGCGCGCCTGCGCCCGGCTCGCGCGCGAGCACACGACGGCGTGGATGGCGACCGCGCGCACGGCGGCCCAGGGCAGTGACGTGCTGGTGTTTTCCGGCCTGGCGGCCTTCGTCGGCCTGGCCGTGGCCGAGGCGCTCGCCATTCCCTGCATCGGCACCGCGCTGTGGCCGCTGACGCCCACGCGCGAGTTCGGCGCCGCCTTCCTGCGTCCGCGCAGGCTGCCCGGCTGGGCCAACCGGCTGACGCACCAGGCATTCAACAGCCTGACCTGGGCGATGTTCCGGCCGGCCGTGAACGCGGCGCGCAGGGACGTGTTCGGCGCGGCGCCGCGCCGGCGCCTGTGGCAGGGCTATCCGACCCTGTACGGCTGTTCGCCGGCCCTGCTGCCGCGTCCTGACGACTGGCCGGCCGAGGTCGAGCTGACCGGCAGCTGGCAGCTTCCCGCCGCCGCCGGGTGGCAGCCGCCGGCATCGCTGTCCGCCTTCCTGGCCGCCGGCGAGGCGCCGGTCTACATCGGCTTCGGCAGCATGGCGGGCATGGATCCGCAGACGCTGCTGGAGACGGTTTGCGGAATCGCCGCCACCCGTCGCGTGCTGTTCTATCCCGGCTGGAGCGGCGTCGACCTGTCGCGGTTGCCGCCGGACGTATTGGTGCTGGGCGACACGCCGCACGAATGGCTGTTCCCGCGCACCGCCGCGGTCATCCACCACGGCGGGGCGGGGACCACGCATGCGGCGGCGCGCGCCGGCGTGCCCTCGGTGGCGGTGCCGTTTGCCGGCGACCAGTTCTTCTGGGCCGGGCGCCTGCGTGCGCGTGGCATCGGCCTCACCTGCCCGATGGAGGAATTCGCCGGCGCCGATCCGGCCGCGCTGATTGCCGCTGCCTGCGCGCCGGCCATGCGCGAGCGGGCGCACGAGGTAGCGGAGGAGATGGCGCTCGAAGATGGCGTCGGCCGCGCCGCCGACCGCATCCTGGGCGGTATTGCACGCCTGCCGTTGCCCTAGGGGCGGGCGGGGTGTATCCTGCGCCGGCATCCATCACTACGAAAGAACAAGAACATGAAACAGCTGCTTTCCGTGTGCGCCCTCGGCCTGGCGCTTTCCCTCACCCTGGCCGGCTGCAAGCGCGGCCACGCGCCTTCCGCGGCGCCGTCCGACGCGACCCCGATCGCCATGCAGAAGATCGATACCGTGACCGGCACCGGCAAGGAAGCGGTGGCCGGTTCCACCGTGGTCGTCAACTACACGGGCTGGCTGTACGCGCCGAGTGCCCAGCTGCAGCATGGCGCCCAGTTCGATTCCTCGATCGGCCGCGAACCCTTCAGCTTCCGCCTCGGCGCCGGCCAGGTCATCCCGGGCTGGGACCAGGGCGTGCAGGGCATGAAGGTGGGCGGCAAGCGCACCCTGATCGTGCCTGCCGCGATGGGCTATGGCGAGCAGGGCGCGGGCCCGATTCCGCCGAACAGCAACCTGATCTTCGATGTCGAGCTGCTCGACGTCCAATAAAGCGCTTTACATCGTCGGTTCGTAATTGCTGTGCCAGCGGTGGCCGTTCTGGCGGCGGCTGCAGGGCGTCATCCTGATGCCGGTCTGCAGCGCTTCCAGGCAGCGGGTGGCGCCGGTTTCGCGATTGGTCAGCAGCATCTGGCGCGGCACGTCGCTCAGGCGCTCGATCGTCCATTGCTGGCTGTCGGCGCGGCTGCAGGGCTCCATCACCAGCACGTTCTTGCGGTCGTTCGGGTGCGCCGCCAGGCAGACGGTCTCGCCGTCCGCCACCGTGTGGAATTTGTCGAAGCCCGGCAGCTCGCCGCGGGTGGCGAACCATTGCTGCGTCGGCGATTTATTGCAGGCCATCATGGCGACGTCGGGACCGGCCGTGCCGAGGCAGCGGCCACGGCCGTCGAGTTCGTTCTGCAGGTAGTTGACGTCGGGCGCGGCAAAGGCCGGCGCCGCTGCGGCCTCGAGGAGGATCAGCACTGCGGCGGCAATGAATCGGGCTTGCATGGTGATGTCCTTTCTTTCGGGTTAGTCTGCCTCAACATTAACACGGAGAAAGGGTGAATAGCGTTGTCGCTTGTACAAATACTGCACGTCGGCAATACTAGTGCCACCCTTTCCCAACCAGCAGAGCAAATCCCGATGACTTCCATTCTTTCGCGCGCCGCACTTGCCTTTGGACTGAGCCTGGCCCTCGGTCCTGCCATCGCCCAGGCTGCGGCCATCCCCAAGGCTCCGGTGGCCGCCGCCGCCAGGCCGCTGCAGAAAACCGACACCGTCGTCGGCAAGGGCAAGGCCGCCGCGGCCGGTTCCACCGTGACCGTGCACTACACCGGATGGCTGTATTCGCCCAAGGAGCCGGGCCGGCATGGCCTCCAGATCGACAGCTCGGTCGGCGGCGAGCCCTTCACCTTCCAGCTCGGCGCCGGCAAGGTCATCAAGGGCTGGGACGAGGGCCTGGTCGGCATGAAGGTGGGCGGCAAGCGCACCCTGGTGGTGCCGGCCGCGCTCGCCTACGGCAACAACGGCGCGGGGCCGATTCCGCCGAACGCCAACCTGATTTTCGACGTCAGCCTGCTCGACGTGAAATAAGGCAGCGGCACCCCCAGCCCGAACCGCAGGCTCCGCGAGGACCTGCGGTTTTTTCTTGTGCATTTACTGTCGGAAAAATTTACAACTGGTAAGTATTCGTGAAGTGCCGTTTCCGTATGTCATTAATTTTTAAGCATCTTTTCTTTCTGGCATAGTTCCTGCATGCACTATCCGCGCGAGCTTACAAAGTGCCGCAGACATAACGCTGTTACTACAAAGGATAAAAAATGCGTAATCGGAAACTGTCGTTCAATAAGCTGTTGGGTATCACCATCGCCACCGGCGCACTCTTCGGGATCAGCGGTGCCGCGCAGGCCGGCATCGCCGGTGCAATCAATACCCCGGTCATTACCGCCGGCGCACTGCCGGATACCCCGGCCGCGCACGTCGATCCGAACGTGTCGTCCTCGAAGTTTTCCGGTGTGGTCGCAATCCAGATCCAGTACGGCAACGATTACTACATCTGCTCCGGCGCCCTGGTCGGCAAACGCCAGGTCATCTCGGCCGGCCATTGCGTCGACCAGTATGGCGACGGCAAGGTCATCGACCTGAAGAATCCGAACAACAGCGTGCTGGTCGCCTTCAACAGCAACGGCACCTACAACTCGATCATCTCGGCCTCGAAGGTCTCGATGAATCCGGATTACCAAGGCTTCAACAACTGCCCGGACGGCAGCAAGGGCTGCGTGAACGACGACATCTCGGTGATCACCCTGAGCAAGGACGCACCGGCCAGCGCCAAGATCTACAAGGTCGCCACCACCGAGCTGGTCGCCGGCTCGCACATCATCATGGCCGGCTACGGCACCTCGGGCGACGGCATCAACGGCCATTACGTCGCTCCGCGCTACGACACCAAGCGTGTCGGCGAGAACGTCACCGACTATTTCGAGGGCGACGACGAGGGCATCAAGAGCGGCAACGAAGTCTATTATGCCGACTTCGACGGCAACGGCAAGGACACCTTCTGCACCTACTTCAACATCTGCACCGTGGCGCTGCCGAACGGCGTCGAAGCCGGCATCGGCGGCGGCGATTCGGGCGGTCCGTCCTTCGTCGAGCTGTACGGCGAGCTGATGGTCGTTGCCAACAACACCTTCGAAACCCGCCTGTTCGCCAGCCAGGTGGCCGGCACCTTCGGCACCCTGTTCGGCGGCATCATCCTGGGTTCCTACACCGACTACCTGCAGCAAGCAACCGACGGCAACATCACCTTCGTTCCGGAACCGGGCAGCCTGGCGCTGCTGGCCCTGGGCGGTGCGATGCTGGGCGGCCTGCGCCGTCGTCGCAAGCAGTAATCTGCACGTGCATGAAGAAAGCGGCCCGCGGGCCGCTTTTTACTTTGGGGGCGATCAAGGCTTACTTGCCCAGAATCGACACCACATTGTCCGCCCCCGGCGCCCCGAAAGCCTGCTGCTTGAGCACATGCAACTGGTCCCGAACCTGGGCCGCCTTCTCGAACTCGAGGTTCTTGGCATGGTCGACCATGAGCTTCTCGAGGCGCTTGATCTCTTTCGAGATCTGCTTCTCGCTCATGCCTTCGATCTTCGCGGTCTCTTCGGCCTCAGCCATGTTCTTGGCGGCGGCAGCACTGTAGACGCCGTCGATCATGTCCTTGATCTTCTTGTTCACACCCTTCGGCGTGATGCCGTTCGCTGCGTTGAAGGCGATCTGCTTGGCGCGGCGGCGTTCGGTCTCGTCGATGGCTTTCTTCATCGAGTCGGTGATCTGGTCGGCGTACAAAATCGCGACGCCGTTCAGGTTACGCGCGGCGCGGCCGATGGTCTGSAYCAGCGAACGCTCGGAACGCAGGAAGCCTTCCTTGTCGGCGTCCAGCACGGCCACCAGCGAGACTTCCGGCAAGTCCAGGCCCTCGCGCAGCAGGTTGATGCCGACCACCACGTCGAAGGTGCCCAGGCGCAGGTCGCGCAGGATCTCGACGCGCTCGACAGTATCGATGTCGCTGTGCAGGTAGCGCACCTTGATGCCGTGGTCGCTCAGGTATTCGGTCAGCTGCTCGGCCATGCGCTTGGTCAGCGTGGTCACCAGCACCCGCTCGTCCTTGGCGATGCGGTCGGTGATCTCGCCCATCAGGTCGTCGACCTGCGAGCGCGCCGGGCGCACGATCACCTGCGGGTCGACCAGGCCGGTCGGACGCACCACCTGCTCGACCACGTTGTCGGCATGCTCCTTCTCGTAATCGGCAGGCGTTGCTGAGACGAAAATGCACTGGCGCATCTTGTTTTCGAATTCCTGGAACTTCAGGGGCCGGTTGTCCAGCGCCGAGGGCAGGCGGAAGCCGTAGTCGACCAGATTGGTCTTGCGCGAACGGTCGCCGTTGTACATCGCGTTCAGCTGGCCGATCATCACGTGCGACTCGTCCATGAACATCAGCGCGTCTTTCGGCAGGTAGTCGATCAGGGTCGGCGGCGGTTCGCCCGGCATCGCGCCGGACAGGTGGCGCGAGTAGTTCTCGATGCCCTTCGTGAAGCCGACTTCGGCCAGCATCTCGAGGTCGAAACGGGTGCGCTGCTCGAGGCGCTGCTCTTCCAGCAGCTTGCCCTGTTCGCGGAAGAATTCGAGGCGGTCGCGCAGCTCGGCCTTGATCGAGTCGACGGCTTTCAGGACGGTGGCGCGCCCGGTCACGTAGTGCGAGCCCGGATAGACGGTGAAGCGCGGGATCTTCTGGCGTACCTTGCCGGTGAGCGGGTCGAACAGCTGCAGCGATTCGATCTCGTCGTCGAACATCTCGACGCGGATCGCGAGTTCCGCGTGCTCGGCCGGGAAGATGTCGATGGTGTCGCCGCGTACGCGGAAGGTGCCGCGCGCGAAGTCCATCTCGTTGCGCGTGTACTGCATCTGGATCAGGCGGGCGATCACGTCGCGCTGTGCGACCTTGTCCTTGGCGCGCAGGGTCAGCACCATCTTGTGGTACTCGTCCGGATTACCGATACCGTAGATGGCCGAGACGGTGGCGACGATGACGACGTCGCGGCGCTCCATCAGCGACTTGGTGCAGGACAGGCGCATCTGCTCGATGTGCTCGTTGATCGACGAGTCCTTTTCGATGAACAGGTCGCGCTGCGGCACATAGGCTTCCGGCTGGTAGTAGTCGTAGTAGGAAACGAAGTACTCGACCGCGTTCTGCGGGAAGAACTCGCGGAACTCGGCGTAGAGCTGGGCCGCGAGCGTCTTGTTCGGCGCGAAGACGATCGCCGGACGGCCCGCACGGGCAATCACGTTGGCCATGGTGTACGTTTTACCGGAGCCTGTTACGCCCAGCAGCGTCTGGTACATCAGGCCGTCGTCGATGCCCTCGATCAGGCCCTGGATCGCGGTCGGCTGGTCGCCGGCGGGAGGGAAGGGCTGGTGCAGCTTGAACGGAGAATCCGGGAAAGTGATGACGGTGGGCGCGGGGGAATTTGCGACCGATAGTTCTGCCATGAGTTCAGACCTTTGCTAGAATGGGAATCCGCCTGCGGCACTGCAACATCCAAGCCGCTGTCTATACAACCGCTGCGAACCCAGCCGACAAACCAGAGTTTATCACGATGAATTCCACAGTTCCTGCCAGCATCTTCGGCGCCATCGCCATGGCCCCACGCGACCCCATCCTGGGCATTACCGAAGCCTTCAATGCAGATACCAATCCGGCCAAGATCAATCTCGGCGTCGGCGTCTACTACGATGACAACGGAAAAGTGCCCCTGCTGGAATGTGTACGCAAGGCGGAAGCGATGCTGATGGAACAACCTGCGCCCCGCACCTATCTGCCGATCGAAGGCCTGGGTGCGTATGACAAGGCTGTGCAAGAACTCGTATTTGGGGCCGACAGCGCGGTAATTCAAGAGAAGCGTGCGGTCACCGTGCAAGCCCTGGGCGGCACCGGCGCACTGAAGATCGGCGCCGACTTCCTGAAGCGTTTCTCGCCGGGCTCGGCGGTCTACATCAGCGACCCGAGCTGGGAAAACCACCGCGCGCTGTTCGAAAGCGCCGGCTTCGACGTCAACAACTACAGCTACTACGATCCGGCCACCCACGGCGTGAATTTCGAAGGCATGCTGGCCTCCTTGAAAGCGATGCCGGAAGCTTCGATCGTGGTCCTGCACGCCTGCTGCCACAACCCGACCGGCGCCGACCTGACGGCCGACCAGTGGGGCCAGGTGATCGACGTGGTGCGCGCGAACGGCCTGATCCCCTTCCTGGACATGGCTTACCAGGGCTTCGGCTCGGGCATCGCCGAAGATGGCGCCGTGGTGCGCCGCTTCGTCGACGCCGGCGGCCCGCTGCTGGTGTCGAACTCGTTCTCGAAATCCTTCTCGCTGTACGGCGAGCGCGTCGGCGCGCTGTCGGTGGTGCTGGCATCCAGCGAAGAAGCGGCGCGCGTGATGTCGCAGCTGAAGCGCGTGGTGCGCACCAACTACTCGAACCCGCCTGTGCACGGCGGCAAGGTCGTCGCCACCGTGCTGTCGACCCCGGAACTGCGCCGGCTGTGGGAAGAGGAACTGGCCGGCATGCGCGTGCGCATCAAGGAGATGCGCGAAGAGCTGGTGAAAAAGCTGGGCGAGAAAGCGCCTGGCACGGACTTCGGCTTCGTGCGCCAGCAGGTCGGCATGTTCTCCTATTCCGGTCTGACCAAGGAGCAGGTGGGCAAGCTGCGCGAGGAATCGATCTATGCCGTGGACACCGGCCGCATCTGCGTTGCCGCGATGAATTCAAAGAACATCGATCGGGTCGTTGACGCGATCGCAAAAGTTCTCTAAACTCTTGGCTCTTCCGATTCAGCACGCATGAATTGGAAGAGCAAGTAGGCAATTCCCTGATAGCTCAGTCGGTAGAGCGACGGACTGTTAATCCGCAGGTCCCTGGTTCGAGTCCAGGTCGGGGAGCCAGGTTTCAAGCCTCAGCGAGGCATGCACGGTTGGAAACTCACTCTGTGCAAGTCGCGATGGGGAAGCTATAATAGCAACATCAATTCCCTGATAGCTCAGTCGGTAGAGCGACGGACTGTTAATCCGCAGGTCCCTGGTTCGAGTCCAGGTCGGGGAGCCAGAATTCAGAAGAGGCCGCTTCAGTCGAAGCGGCCTTTTTTTCGTGGCTTGCTCGTGTGGCCTGCTCATTTGATCTACTCTTCCTCTCCGGCGCGGGCGCCAAGCTGTCCGGCGGCCGCTGGAACCGGCCCGGCAATGCCATGCTCTACTGTGCCACGACCATTTCGCTGGCCGTGCTGG
The DNA here is from genome assembly GCF_056397205.1 of Massilia sp. 05N420. Classification (NCBI taxonomy): domain Bacteria; kingdom Pseudomonadati; phylum Pseudomonadota; class Betaproteobacteria; order Burkholderiales; family Oxalobacteraceae; genus Massilia; species Massilia sp. 05N420. The sequence continues at coordinate 177,321 of NZ_JBFTMX010000006.1, read as the reverse complement.
AAACTTTCAACCACATCAAGGCGGGCGGCCTGCCGCTGAGCCGTTATCTGGTGGAACTGTCCATTCCCGATGCGGTCTGGGACAGGGCGCGCCGGCTGGATGCGCCGCCGGTCGGCTGGGATGCCATCCCGGCGGGCAAGGTGAGCCTGGACGCGGGCGACGGCTGGGTCAAGGCCAATGGCAGCGCGCTGATCTTCGTACCCTCGGTCGTCGTCAACGAAGAGTTCAACGTGCTCGTCAACCCCGCGCATCCGGACACCAGGCTGATCACGGCCCGGAAAGTCCGGAAGTGGAGCTACGACCCCAGCCTTACGCTTAGTTCTTCTTGCCGGATACCGGTTTGACCTTGCCGGCCGCCTCCAGCGCACGCTGGCGCGCGGTCTCGATATCCGGCGCGGTCGCCAGCGCCACGCCCATGCGGCGGCGCGCGAAGGATTCCGGCTTGCCGAACAGGCGGATGTCCGAGCCCGGCACCCGCAGCGCCTCGGCCACGCCTTCGAAGGCGATGCCGGCCTGCTCCAGCTGGCCGTAGATCACGGCGGAGGCGCCCGGCGCGCGCAGTTCCGGATTCACCGGCAGGCCGAGGATAGCCTTGGCATGCAGTTCGAACTCGCTCTGGACCTGGGTCGCCATGGTCACCATGCCGGTGTCGTGCGGACGCGGGCTGACTTCCGAGAACCACACCATGTCGCCCTTCACGAACAGCTCGACGCCGAACACGCCGCGGCCGCCCAGGCTGGCGGTGACCTTGCTGGCGATCTCGCGCGCGCTCTCCAGGGCGCGCGGGCTCATCGGCTGCGGCTGCCAGGATTCGACGTAGTCGCCGTGGACCTGCTTGTGGCCGATCGGCTCGCAGAAGCCGGTGACGATCTCGCCGTTGCCGTTCGACGAGCGCACGGTCAGCAGGGTGATCTCGTAGTCGAAATCGATGAAGCCTTCGACGATCACGCGGCCGGCATCCACGCGCCCGCCGGCGGCCGCGTAGTTCCAGGCGTTCTCGACGTCATCCATGCTGTCCAGTTTCGACTGGCCCTTGCCGGACGAGGACATGACCGGTTTCACGACGTTCGGAAAGCCGATCTCGGCGCAGGCCGCCTTCAGCTCTTCGAGGCTGCTGGCGAAGCGGTAGGGCGAGGTGGCCAGGCCCAGTTCCTCGGCGGCCAGGCGGCGGATGCCTTCGCGGTTCATGGTCAGCTGGGCGGCGCGGGCGGTGGGGATGCAGGTGATGGCACCTAGCGCTTCGAGCTCGGCCAGCTTGCTTGTCGCGATCGCCTCGATTTCCGGCACGACCAGGTCGGGCTTCTCTTGTGCGATCAGCGCGGCCAGGGCCTCGCCGTCGGTCATGTCGATCACGTGGGCGCGGTGCGCGACCTGGTGGCCCGGCGCGTCGGCATAGCGGTCGACGGCGATCACTTCGACGCCGAGGCGCTGCAGGGAAATGATGACTTCCTTGCCGAGCTCGCCGGAGCCGAGCAGCATCACTTTCGTGGCGGAGGGAGACAGGGGCGTACCGAGGATGGGTGCTTTCGTCATTGCAGTGGATGGTGTGGAGGGAAGCGAGCACTATAACAAAATAAAAAAACCTTGCCAGATTCGGTCCAGCGGTTATAATGCGTGCCTCAATTCCCTGATAGCTCAGTCGGTAGAGCGACGGACTGTTAATCCGCAGGTCCCTGGTTCGAGTCCAGGTCGGGGAGCCAGAACATGAAAAGGCCGCTTCAGTGAAGCGGCCTTTTTGCTTTTCGAGGTCACGCCGATGATTTCCTTGAACGATGCCGCCGTAATTGCCGAACACGCCGCCCGGGCCGATGCCGAAGGCTGGCTGCGCCCGCAACAGCAAGCCCTGATCCACGAACGCGGCTGGCTCCGCATGCTGGCCCCGCGCGCGGTCGGCGGCGCCGAGCTGGCGCTGCCGGAGGTGGTGCGGCTGGAAGAGGCGATCGCCCGCGTCGACGGCAGCATGGGCTGGACCGTGACCCTGTGCGCCGGCGCCGGCTGGTTTGCCGGCTTCCTGCCGCCGCGCCTCGCAGCCGGGATCCTGGCGACGCCGCAGGTCTGCCTGGCCGGCAGCGGCGCACCGACCGGCTACGCCGACCGCGAAAGCCGGGGAGGAGAAGCGGGCTGGCGCATCGACGGCCTGTGGGACTACGCCAGCGGCGCGCCGATGGCCACCCACTTCACCTTCAACGCGGTTCTGCGCGAGCAGGGCGAGCCGCTGCTGGACGCCGCCGGCAATCCGCGCATCCAGGCCTTCGTGGTGCCGGCCGCACTGGTCGAGATCGTGCCGCGCTGGCGCAGCATCGGCCTGCGCGCCACCGCCTCGCATGCCTATCGCGTGGCCGGGCAATGGATCCACGCCGACCACGGTTTCGGGATCGACCCGGCCAGGGCTTGCGCACAAGGCCCGCTGTACCGTTTCCCGTTTCTTCCCTTTGCCTTCGTCACGCTGGCGGCCAACGTGGCCGGCATGGCGCATCACTTCGTCGAGCTGGCGCAGGAATGCATCGCGCACCGCCGCAACCGCTTCGGCGGGCAGGGCGAGCCCCTGATCGAGGTGCCGGCCGTGCGTGCGCTGCTGGACTCGACCCGTGCTTCCCTCGACGCCGTGCGCGAGCGCTTCTACGCACGGCTGGATGCGACCTGGGCCCAGGTCGTGGAAGGCGCGCCGGTCGGCATTGAGGAGGCCGCGCAGATGCAGGCGCTGTCGATGGAATGGGTGAACGCATCGCGCCGCGCGGTCGATGCGCTCTACCCATATTGCGGCCTGTACGCGGCGCGCGAGGACACGCCCGTCAACCGGGTCTGGCGCGATTTTCACACCGCGTCCCAGCACGCCCTGCTGACCCCGTGCACGAGCACTGGTCAAACGGCAACTGAGCCGCTATAATGCGAGCCTCAATTCCCTGATAGCTCAGTCGGTAGAGCGACGGACTGTTAATCCGCAGGTCCCTGGTTCGAGTCCAGGTCGGGGAGCCAGGATTTCGGAAGGGCCGCATGCGCAAGCTGCGGCCCTTTTTGTTTTTTGTGGGCAGTTATGTTTTTCATATATTTCTATTGCAACTAATGGTAGAGTTGGCCGCTATTGAACAATACTAATTGCCGAAGCTCTGCCCTGGTTGACGGCGGATGGCTGAATAGAGAGACACAAGTGAACGACAAAGCTCCGAAAGAACTTGCTGATGTTAATAACGGCGGGCAAGGTCCTCAAGCAAACGGGTCCAAACTGGCGTGTGGAATAATCATGCCTATCTCTGCGCAACCAGGTTGCTCCACCGAGCACTGGGCAGAGGTTCGTTCATTGATCGAAGAATCGATTTCGTCGATAGATTCGCCCAAATTTGAAGCCAGACTGGTTAGCGATGTCATTGAACATCTTACTTACCCAAGAGACCTAAGGTTTTCTAAAATAGTTGCATTTAAAAAAGCGTTGGCCGATAAAGTTCGGGCTACATATCTTGCGTCTTTAGATTCAAAAAATTCAACTTTTCTAAAGAACTTTGGAACGTTTCATGTTGCCTCTCTGACTCAAGCCGATGCTTCTCCCGATCAAGTCGCTCTAGAGATGCTCACGGAAATTCAAGCTGAGATGACTAAGATTAGGATTGAAATACGCAATAATACGAATTTGGGTCGCGGTGCCGGTTTTGGACGGGAAGAACGAGTAGATCTTTCTAGCCGTTTCCAAAAGCATATTTCAGATTACGCGAAAAAGCACAATCTCAAGACGGTTTCTGGTTTGGATAAAGATGAAAAATTCATCGAGTGGATTGAATCACAACTGTCTGCAGCGAATTATTATTCAACTCGTTCGAGTTTCATAAAGGACCTTGTAGGAGAGTTGATGCTATTTGATATCCTTTAAAGATTACAATAAGCTATGCGGAAACTTGATTGATTATTAATTAAACTTTATCCCGAAACTGAGAATTTCGCTGGTCGTTGGTCAATTCGGAAGTGTGAAAGTCGTCAGGGCTGCTTAATGCTGTCCTTTTTGCGTTGCGCGCAACCTCTTCCAGCGTTTTCGCCCCCTCTCCAGCAGACCTCGCTCAAGCCCCATATAATCGTCCTTTTGTCGCGGGACGAGCATGAAAAACGCCGTAAATACAAATACTTACGAGAAATCCGCGACACCCGTGGACGGCCTTTCGGGAGCCCAGCTCATCTGGGCCGTGATCGTCCTGTCGCTCGGCGTCGGCATGTCCGCGCTCGATACCGCCATCGCCAATACGGCGCTGCCGGCCATGGCCCAGCAGCTGCACGCCAGCCCGGCGGATTCGGTGTGGATCGTGAATGCCTACCAGCTGGCCATGGTCGCAACCCTGCTGCCGGTGGCGGCGCTGGGCGAGACCATCGGCTACAAGCGGGTCTATATCGCGGGCATGGTCATCTTCACCGCCGCTTCGCTGGCCTGCGCGCTGGCCTGGTCGCTGCCGGTCCTGATCGCCGGGCGCCTGTTCCAGGGCCTGGGCGCGAGCGCCCTGATGGGCGTGAACTCGGCGCTGATCCGCACCGTCTATCCGGCCAAGCTGCATGGACGCGGCTTCGGCAACAATGCGCTGGTGGTGGCGATCGGCTTTGCCATCGGCCCCAGCCTGGCATCGATCATCCTCAGCGTCTCGTCCTGGGAATGGCTGTTCGGGATCAACGTCCTCCCCGGCGTGCTCGGCTTCTTCCTGGCCCGTAAAGCCTTGCCGGAATCGCCGCGCGCCAGCCACAAGGTCGACGGCGTGGCCGGCCTGTACAACGTCGCCGCCTTCGGCATGGCCATCCTGGCGCTGGGCGATGCGGCCCACCGCGTCGGCATGCGCACTCTGTTGCCGGAGACCGTGATCGCATTGTTCTTCTTCTTCCTGCTGATCCGCCGCCAGAAGGGCCACCCGGCGCCGCTGCTGCCGGTGGACCTGTTCCGCCTGCCGCTGTTCACCCTGTCCACGCTGACCGCGATCTGCACCTTCGCGGCGCAGGCGCTGGCCTTCGTCGCGCTGCCGTTCTACTTCGAGAGCCAGCTCGGCCGCACGCCGGTGGAGACCGGCTTCCTGCTGACGCCCTGGCCGGTGATGGTCGGCATCATGGCGCCGGTGGCGGGGCGCCTCAGCGACCGTTATTCGCCGGGCCTGCTGGGCGGCGTCGGCCTGATGATCCTGGCGGCCGGACTGGCCCTGCTGCTGGGCATGCCGGCTTCGCCTTCGGCCTTCGACATCGGCTGGCGCATGGCCGTGTGCGGCATCGGTTTCGGCTTCTTCCAGGCGCCCAACGTGAAGGCGATCATGGCCAGCGCGCCGCCCTCGCGCAGCGGCAGCGCCAGCGGCATGGTGGCGACCGCGCGCCTGATCGGGCAATCGACGGGGGCCGCGCTGGTGGCCTTCTGCCTGACCGTGTTCCACCTGCGCGGCACCTGGTATGCGATCGCCATCGCGGCGGTGTTTGCGGCGGCGGCCAGCATCGCCAGTTTTTCGCGGCTGGTGGTGGCGGCGCCGGCGCGTTAATGTGCTCGTCGTGCCGGGCATTGCCCGACCCGACTCTTTAAACGGCGGTGCACGCCTCGATATGAAGGGCATGGCGCGCCGTTCCCGCATTCCCGACACGCTTGACACCTCCCCGGAGCCCGAAGGCGAGGCACTGTGCCCGCTGTGCGGCCGGCCGCTGGGCGCCGAGCACATCGACCGGCACCACCTCGTTCCCAAGTCCCTGAAGGGCAGGGAACAGTTTCCGATCCACAAAATCTGCCACCGCAAGATCCACTCGATCTTTTCCGAACGCGAACTGCTGCGCGCCTATCACACCTGGGATGCACTGAAGGGCCACGAAGACATCCGCTCCTTCATCGGCTGGGTCGCGAACAAGCCGCCCGGCTTCTACACCCGCACCTTCACGGCCAACAAGAAGCAGGGAAGAAGATAAGCAGCTGATGGCTATATGGCAACATCGGCATAAATAGTCGGGTATCCCTGCTGCATGGACGTCATCATCAGCGTGCCTGGTGTAAAATTAAAGCTTACTATTTTGCAATTCGCGTCACATTTTGCCCACCTTACTGCAGTTGCAATGACCCGAGACGAATCCAGCGCCTGCTCCGTCCTCCTCATCGACGACGAACCCTTTGCCGAAGACATCATCTCGCATGGCCTGAAAGGCTGTGCGCCGCATACCCTGCGCTTCGCGAGCCGGCCGGAGATGGCGGTCGAACTGGCGCGCGAGATCGGGGCGACGGTGGTGCTGGTCGACCTGCGCATGCCGGAGATCGACGGCCTGGAAGTCACGCGGCGCCTTCGCGCCGACAAGGACACCGAACACATTCCCGTGATCGTGCTGTCCTCGGAAGATGATCCGGACATCAAGGCCAAGGCCTTCGCGGTCGGCGCCAACGACTACCTGGTGAAGTGGCCGGATCCGCGCGAACTGGTGGCGCGGGTGCGCTACCACAGCGACGCCTTCGTCGCGCGCCGCCAGCGCGACGCCGCCTTCGTCTCGCTGCGCCACAGCCAGGAGCAGCTGGCGGCCAGCCAGTCGGCCCTGTTCCAGGCCCAGAAGATGGAGGCGATCGGCCAGCTGACGGGCGGCGTGGCCCACGACTTCAACAACGTGCTGCAGATCGTCGGCGGCAACCTGCAGCTGCTGAAACTGGTCGGCAACCTGAACGATGCCGGCAAGGCGCGCGTCGACATGGCGCTGACCGGCGTCGAGCGCGGCGCCAAGCTGTCCTCCCACCTGCTGGCCTTCGCCCGCCGCCAGCCGCTGCAGGCGGTGGTGATCGATCCGGGCCACCTGCTGCGCGAGATGGACGACATGATGCGGCGCGTGCTCGGCCCGCGCGCGCGCGTGGTCACCGAGATCGAGCACCGGCTGGGCAGCACCCTGGTCGACCCCAACCAGCTCAACAACGTGCTGCTGAACCTGGCCATCAATGCGCGCGACGCCATGGGCGGCAGCGGCACGCTGACGATCCGCGCCGCCAATGCGGGGCCGGACAGCGACTTGCCGCCGTCGCTGGCGGCCGGGCATTACGTGATGATCGAGATCCTTGACACCGGCAAGGGCATGGCGCCGGACGTGCTGGAACGCGCCTTCGAACCCTTCTTCACCACCAAGCCGACCGGACAGGGCACGGGGCTGGGCCTGTCGATGGCCTATGGTTTCGTGAAGCAATCGGGCGGCGAGATCGTGCTGCAGAGCGAGCCGGGCAAGGGCACCAGCGTGCGCATCTGGCTGCCGCGCAGCGAAGCGGCGCCAGCCATGTTCGAGGACGTGGCGGCTGCGCCCCTGCTGGGCGGGCCGGAAACGATCCTGGTGGTCGAGGACGAGGAAGACGTGCGCAGCGCCACCTGCGGCATTTTGTCGGCGCTCGGCTACCGGGTGCTGGAGGCGCCGGATGCGGCGGTGGCCAAGGCGATCGTGGAAAGCGGCGAGCAGATCGACCTGGTGTTCAGCGACGTCATCATGCCGGGGCCTGTCAGCAGCCTGCAGCTGGGGGACGCGGTGCGCGCCCGGTTGCCGCAGGCGCAGATGTTATATACCTCGGGATATGCGGAAGGGGTGCTGGCGCACGAGGGCAAGCTGGATGCGAGCGTCAACCTGCTGCAGAAACCCTATCATCCGGATGCGCTGAGTGCGCGTATCCGTCATCTGCTGCGGCGCCGGGCAAGCTGACGCCTTTGTCATGCGTGGGCTAGTTCATTTATTCGGCTTGATGTATTTCTGCGAACCCGGCGGCGGTTCGTTCAGCACCGCCCAGAAGATCCCGAGGTCGGCGATCGCGCGCACGAACTCCGTGAAATCGACCGGCTTGACCACATAGGCGTTCACGCCCAGCTCGTAGCTGCGCACCAGGTCCTGTTCTTCCTTCGACGAGGTCAGCATCACCACCGGCAGCGGCTTCAGGCCGTCGGTGGTACGGATTTCCTTCAGCACCTCGAGGCCGTCGACCTTCGGCAGCTTGAGGTCGAGCAGCACCACTGCCGGGTTGCCGGCGGTACGCTGCGCGTGTTCGCCGCGGCGGTGCAGGTAGTCGAGCGCTTCGGCGCCGTCGCGCACGACGATCACCTGGTTGGCGAGCTGGCTCTTCGACAGGGCTATCAGCGTGAGTTCCAGGTCGTTCGGATTGTCTTCGACGAGCAGGATGGGTTTGAGCATGCGTTCCTTGAGGACTCGATCAGTGAATTCAGTTGCTTGAAACATGTTTTGGAATGGCAAAGGAGAAGGTCGCGCCTTCGCCCTGCACCGACTCGGCCCACACCCGGCCATTGTGCCGCTCGACGATGCGGCGCACGTTGGCAAGGCCGATGCCGGTACCCTGGAAGTCTTCCATGCGGTGCAGGCGCTGGAACACGCCGAACAGTTTGTGCGCGTATTCCATGTTGAAGCCGGCGCCGTTGTCGGCCACATGGAAGATCGTCTCGCCGGGCGTGTCTTCGGCACTGACGCGGATGATGGCCGGGTCCTTCTTCCCGGTGAACTTCACGGCGTTCGACAGCAGATTGAGCATCGCCAGGTGCAGGAAGGTCGGGTCGGCGTAGGCCGCCGGCAGCGGGGCGATGTCCCATTCGAGGTTGCGGCCGCGCGTTTCCAGCGCCAGCTTGTCGATGCAGGTGGCCACCAGGTCGTTCATGTCGACCGTGGTCGGGCGCAGCGAGGCGCGGCCCATCTGCGAGAAGGACAGCAGGTCGTCGACCAGCTTGCCGGCCATGCGCGCCGCCTCCTTGATGTTCTTGAGGAAGCGCTGGCGCTGTTCGCCGTTCTCGCTGCCGGCCGATTCGATCAGGAGGTCGGCGAAGCCGACGATGTGGCGCAGCGGCGCGCGCAGGTCGTGCGAGACCGAATAGGAGAAGGCTTCCAGCTCCTTGTTGGAACGGGTCAGCTCCTCGGCCAGTTCGGCCATCTGCTCGGCGCGCTCGAGGGCGATGCCCAGCAGGGCGGTGCGGAATTCCAGCGCCAGTTCGATCTCGCCGCCATGCCAGGGCATGCTGGTGCCGTGGATGGTCTCGCGCCAGGCCTGGAAGCTGGTGCGCGGCGACAGCTGCATCGGAATGCCGGCGGCCGGGCCGCCGGCCGCCGCCTGCACGAGCTTGTCGTGCGGGTTGCCGGCCCATTCGATCGTGTGCACGTATTCGGCGCGAAACCACAGCAGGTAATGCTTGTGGATGCGCGAGATCGGCATCGCCAGCAGGCCGCTGGCGTTGCGTACCATTTTTGCCGCCTCGGGCCAGGCCGACGATAAGTTGTCGGTGTGGTAGATGTCGCCGTGGCCGTGCACGGCCAGCCAGTCGACCAGGCCCAGGATATCGTCCTGCTCGGGCGTGTCGCCATAGGTCAGCACGCGCTCGTCGACCACGACCGCGACGCCGGTGGCGCGCGCGAAGCGCAGCAGCTCGGGGAAGACGCTCGACAGGTTCTCGATGAAATCGCTGCCCTGGGTCAGGCCGGCCAGCATCGACACCATGATGCGGCGCAGGTCCAGGCGGAACTGCAGCTCGTGGGCATCTTCGCGCGATTCGATGCACAGCGCGAGCAGCTGGCCCAGCTGCTCGCAGGCGGTGCGCTGCTCGAAGGGTACCGGGGACGGCCCCTCGTTGTGGCAGGAGATCAGGCCCCACAGCTTGCCCTTGACCATCAGCGACACCGACATCGAGGCCAGCGTGCGCATGTTTCGCATGTACTGCAGGTGCACCGGCGAGACGCTGCGCAGCACCGCGAACGACAGGTCGTTCGGCTTGCCGGTGACCGGATTCATGGCCGGGACCAGCGGCGCCGGCGTGTAGTTGGCGTCCTGGATCAGGCGGATCGGCGACAGCGCGTACAGCTGGCGCGCCTGGACCGGGATGTCGGAGGCCGGGAAATGCTGGCCCAGGTAGGAAGCGTAGTCTTCCTGCCTGGCCTCCGCCATCACGTGCCCGTGGCCGTCGCGGTCGAATTTGTACACCATCACGCGGCCGAAACCCGTCACCGAGCGCACGTGGTGGCAGGCCAGCCGGGCCAGCGATTCCACGCACTCGGCACTGTTCACTTTCTGCAGGAAGTCGCCGATCAGCGAATACAGGTGGCGGAAATCGGCCGTGGCGGCGCGTTCGGTCGGTTCGAACTCGAGGATGGTCAGCTCGTCCCAGCGGTGCCCGAGCACGTCGAAATGGCGGCCATTGCCGATCGTGACCGTGCCCACGTAATAGGGACGCGAGCCCAGATTTTCCGTCAGTTCCGGCGCCAGGCGGAGGGCGGCCGCTTCGCCGGTCACCTCGGCGAGCGGGCGGCCGACGGCTTCCTGGACGCCGAAACCGGTCCAGTCGCCCAGGTTGGCGCTGGCCTGCAGGATTTCCAGGCCGTCGGACAGGGTCAGCATGAAGCCGTGGGGCTGGATGCTCCCGGGCGTGCGAATCGGCTCCCTGTCGCAGGCCGACAGGTCGAGTACGGGGGCGGAAGAGGCCGGATTCATGTACGTGGGATGATGTAAAACTTAAATTTCAACTCCGCCATTTTACATTGAATGCCGTGCGGTACCCTTCTTTAGGTATTCTGGCAATGTTGCCCATGCGGCGATAACGCAACGGTATGACTAATGCAGAATTGTGAAATCCCTTGTTACGCGTGCGGGCTGGGCGAACAGGCTGGGTGTATCATGAAGTGGATTTGGATCAATGAATTTGTGCCTCTGACACGAGCGGCAAGCCATGAGCGAACACATGCAGGAAAAGAAAATCTTGTCGGATGAGCGGCGCTATCAGTACCTGATTTCCGGTATCAACGACTACGCGATCTACATGCTCGACCCGCAAGGGCACGTGAGCAGCTGGAACGCGGGCGCGAACCGGTTCAAGGGCTATGTGGCGCAGGAGATCCTCGGCCAGCATTTCTCGCGCTTCTACACCGAGGAAGACCGGGAATCCGGTCTGCCGGCGCGCGCGCTGAAGACCGCGCTCGAGCAGGGCAAGTTCGAATCCGAAGGCTGGCGCGTGCGCAAGGATGGCAGCCGCTTCTGGGCCCACGTGGTCATCGACCCCATCTACAACGAGGAAGGGGTCCTGCTCGGCTTTGCCAAGGTGACCCGCGACGTCACCGAGCGCAAGGAGGCCGAGGACAGGCTGCGCGAGAGCGAGCAGCGCTTCCGCCTGCTGGTGCAGGGCGTGACCGACTATGCGATCTACATGCTGTCGCCGGAAGGAACGGTCACCAACTGGAATTCGGGCGCCGAGCGGATCAAGGGCTATACCGAGGACGAGATCGTCGGCAGCCACTTCTCGCGCTTCTACACGGCCGAGGACCACAACGCCGGCGTGCCGAAACAGGCGCTGTCGACCGCCGCCGAGACCGGGCGCTTCGAGGCCGAGGGCTGGCGGGTGCGCAAGGACGGCACCCGCTTCTGGGCCCACGTGATCATCGACGCCATCCACGATGACGAAGGCAAGCTGGTGGGTTTTGCCAAGATCACCCGCGATCTGACCGAGAAGAAGCGCATCGCCGACGCGCTGGAAGCCGCCAACGCCGCGCTGTACCAGGCGCAGAAGATGGAGTCGATCGGCCAGCTCACGGGCGGCGTCGCGCACGACTTCAACAACCTGTTGTCGGTGCTGTCGAGCGGCCTGGAAGTGCTGGCGATGCAGCGCGGCGAGGGCAGCGACACCCGCACCATCGAGAGCATGCGGCGCGCGGTGGACCGCGGCGCGCGCCTGACCCAGCAGCTGCTCGCCTTCGCGCGCCAGCAGCCGCTGCAGGCCGAGACCCGCAACCTGAACCGCATCGTCACCGGCTTCGAATCCGTGCTGCGGCGCGCCGTCAATGCCGRCATCGAGTTCGAGGTCGACCTCGACCGCAATGCGCACAGCGCGATGATCGACAGCGCGCGCCTCGAATCGGCCCTGCTGAACCTGGTGGTGAACGCGCGCGACGCCATGCCGGAAGGCGGCCGCATCGTCATCGCGACCCGCAACGTGACGCTCGGCCACCACGAGGGGGGCAGCCTGCCGGCCGGCGACTATGTGCGGATCTCGGTCAGCGATACCGGCACCGGCATGCCGCCCGACGTGGTGAGGCGCGCCTTCGAACCCTTCTTCACGACCAAGGAAGTGGGCAAGGGCACCGGCCTGGGCCTGTCCCAGGTCTACGGCTTCATCAAGCAGTCGGACGGCGACGTGGTCATCGAAAGCAAGCCCGGCGAGGGCACCACGATCTCGATCTACCTGCCGGCGGTGGTGTCCGAGGCCCACGAGGACAAGCGTGCGCATGTCGAGCGCGTGCTGATCGTCGAGGACGAGCCGGATCTGATGGATGTCGCCGCCTCGCTGTTCACCAGCATGGGCTACGACGTGGTGACGGCATCCAGCGGCCGCGAGGCGATCGACATGATGGAGCAGCTCGATGTCGACATCCTGTTCACCGACGTCGTCATGCCGAACGGGATGGACGGCCTCGAGCTGGCCAGCTACACGCGCACCCATTATCCCGGCACCAAGATCATGCTGGCCTCCGGCTATCCGCTGCCGGCGCTGAAGCAGCGCCACGGCCAGGACCTGAACGAGTTCGCCTTCGTCAACAAGCCCTACCGGCTGTCCGACCTGGCGCGCACCCTGCGCACGGCGATGTAGGCGGAGCGGGCGCGACGATGGTCCTGCATGTCGAGACGCCGCTGCTGCCCTCGGGCGCCATGGCCACCCGGCCCGGCCAGTCGGTGTGGCTGAAGATGGAGGCGCTGCAGCCTTCCGGCTCGTTCAAGCTGCGCGGCATCGGCCACGCCTGCGAGCAGTACGCGCTGCGCGGGGCGCGGCGCTTCGTCTCGTCCTCGGGCGGGAATGCCGGCATCGCCGCCGCCCACGCCGGACGCCGGCTCGGCCTGCCGGTGACGGTGGTGGTACCGGAGACGGCCAGCGCCAGGGCGCGCGAGCTGATCGCGCGCGAGGGCGCCGAAATCGTCGTCCATGGCGCCTCCTTCCAGGAAGCGAACGCGCTGGCGCAAGCGATGCTGGGCGCCACCGACGCCTTCATCCACCCCTTCGACGACCCGCTGCTGTGGGAGGGCCACGCGAGCATGATCGACGAGGTGGCGCGCGCCGGCCTGATTCCCGATGCGGTGGTGCTGTCGGTCGGCGGCGGCGGCCTGCTGTGCGGGGTGGCCGAAGGTTTGCGGCGCCATGGCTGGGATGCGGTGCCGGTCATTGCCGTCGAGACCGAAGGCGCCGATTCCCATGCGCGCTCGCTGCGGGCCGGAGAGCGCATCGAACTGCCGGCCATCACCAGCATCGCCACCTCGCTGGGCGCGCGCAAGGTGTCGGAACAGGCTTTCGAACTGGCGCGCCGCCGTCCGGTCGAGCCGGTGGTGGTGAGCGACCGCGAGGCCGTCGAGGCCTGCCTGCGCTTCATGGACGACCATCGCGTCGTGGTGGAGCCGGCCTGCGGCGCCTCGCTGGCGCTGGCCTATCGCGCCGGCGAGAGGCTCGCTGCTTACGAGCGCGTGCTGGTGGTCGTGTGCGGCGGCGTCACGGCCACCGTCGAACAGCTGCAGCGCTGGGGCCGCGAGCTGGCTGCCTGAATCGTGGGCACGGCGTGCCCACCCTACCTTATTCCAGGCCGAAAATAATGTCGCAGATGCGGTCGTAGACCGGATCGGCCGACGGTCCCGGGTTCGGCCAGTTCAGGATGTCGAAGTGGTCGTAGCCCTCGTAGGTGCCGAGGTAGTTCCAGCTGCCGCGCACGGCCCGGCCGTAGTAGTCGCGCACCGGATGGCCGGCGGGCGCGCGCATGCTCACCGTGTTGACCACGCCGTCGCTGGCGAACCAGCTGCCGTCGATCCGCACTCTCCCGGGCGCCGACTGGGTATAGGAACCCATGCCCGGCTGCGCCAGCGAACCCGCGATGAACTCGCCCGCGAACAGCTTGAAATAGGGGATCATGTCGTCGCGTGGATACTGGAACCGGCTGCTCTGGATCGGTGCCAGCACGCGGTCGCTGCCGTTGCAGCACCAGGCGCCCGCCACCGTCGCCCGCGTCCCCAGCGAAAACCAGTAGACCGAGGGAGAGGTCTGCGCCCAGCGGTTGAATTCGCGCGCGCCGTCCGGCGCCAGCTCCCAGTGCGCCAGGCGGCTGTCGAGGATGTCGCGCAGAGGACTGCGTAAATTCGGCAGGACGTCCAGCACGGCGTCGCGCAGGGTGGTGCCGTTGTGCGGCGCCGAGATCGTCACCACGCTCGACACCCAGCCGGCCTTGCCGCCACGGTAAAGGTCGCCGCCGCCTTCGTCGCCGTCGGGCGAACCGTGTTCCAGTAGCTGTACCAGGGCGCGGATCGTGGTGCCGCCCTGGCTGTGGCCGATCAGGTGGACCGGGTGCGCCGCATCCCATTGTGGATAGAAGGCGAGGGGATAATCGTGCGGATTGTTGTCCGGATCGGCGGCCCAGCACTTGCCGGCCGGCTTTTGCGGCTGGCCGGGATAGCCGTGGCGGGCGACGTGGGTGGCGCCGTAGTCGACGCAGCCGCCCTTGATCTGGGCGTACAGTTCGGCGGCGCGGTCCCAGTTCGAACTGATCGCGCCGACRCCGGCCGTATAGACCGCATGCTGCCCCTTGTAGCGCTGCATGCGGGCCGCGATGTCGTGGTAGCCGCCCCAGTACAGGAAGCGACTGACGGGAAAGGTATCCAGCCCGAAGCCGAGGAAGCCGTGCACCAGTACGACAGGATGGTTGTTGGCGGCCCCGGCCGTTGCACCGCCCAGCAGACAGGCCAGGGCCAGCAGCGCTCGGGTGCTTGTTGTGTTAAACGACGGCATGTAGCTCTCCCTTGGTGGCGGACGCTACATTGTCGAATTGGTATTGGGTAGGGGGTTTGCGCGGTACCAAACGTCGGCCTGCGCCCTCAAACGTCGTCCCCGCGAAGGCGGGGACGGCGTTTGCACTTAATTCGCTACAACCGCGGTACCACCCATCTGCGCAGTACCCGCCGAATCGGCCGCGGGCGCGGGCGCCGGCACCGGCGTATTCGATGCCGTGACCGCGGCCTTCTCGGCCAGGTCCGGATTCCACACCACGTGCTCGTCGACGGAATACAGGCGGCACGGCTTGTCGCTCTTGGCCGAGCAGGTGGCAAGGGCGCGCGCTTCCGGATCTTCGCCTTCCTCGGCCCAGCACCAGGCGCCGCTCGGCGACACCGCGAAGGCGCGCGGGGTCATCTTGGTCAGGTATTCGGCATAGGCGCGCTTGCCGTTCTCGCTGAGGAAAGGCACGGCCTCGACGTCCTCGATTTTTGCGAAATTGGTTGCCTGCGGCATCGGTGGCTCGGGCACCTTGTAGACCACCTTGGTCGGCATGCCGACGCGCTCCAGGAACTGCATGGTGTCGGCCAGCCAGACTTTCTCGCCGTCGCGGCTGGCCAGCATGCCGTGCGCATCGCGCTTGAACGCCGCGTACTCGACCAGCTGGGCCTTGCCGCCGGCCTGTTCGAAGGCGTCGTGCATGCGCGCCACCAGTTCCGGGCCGAACAGCGAATCGTTCTGGCCGTACATCCACAGGCTCGGAATCTTGTTCTGCAAACCGTATTCGGCAAAGGCCGAGACCAGGGCCGAGCGCCAGCCGCAACCGTTGCTGTCGTCGCGCAGGCCGCCGGCAAAATTGATCAGGCCGCGCACGCCCGGCAGTTCCCGGGTGCCCAGCGCCATGGTCGCGAGGCCGCCGTAGGACTGCCCGGCCACCACGATGCGGTCGGCGTCGATCCATTTCTGCTCGCGGGCGTATGCCAGGGTGTCCATGATGTCCTCGGCCTGGATGTAGCCGTTGGCCGTCATGTCGCAGCCGCGGTCGCGGTAGCGGCCGGTCGAGTTGGCGAAGCCCTGGCGCATCGGCACCATCACCGCGTAGCCGCGGGCAACGAAGGCATGGGCCATGTGATAGAAGCGGTCGCGCGGCTGCAGGTTCGGGTGCCCCGGATCCTTGCCGTGGTTGATGATGATCAGCGGGAAGGGGCCCGGGCCGTTCGGCGAGAACACCGTCGTTTCCAGGCGCGCCTGGTGATTCTTGCCGGCCGGGATCAGGATGATGTGCTCGTTGATCCGGTAGTCGAGTTGCAACTCCTGCTCGACGGAAAAGCCCGGCAGCATGGCCAGCCCGATGATCAGTGCGGACGTAAGGTGGCGAACAGAAGCGCGTACTCTAAACATGGAAGACTCTGGGAACAGCGGCCTTACGGATGCATCCGGCAAGAACCAATTGCTTAGGGGAATAAATTGATTCTAAGCACTGTAATTTCTCAGAGCAATATCCGAATAACCAATTCGCGCATTAAATCTTTGTGTGTGGCCAGATTTGTCAGAACAGGCAGATAATTAGAATGTCCAACGATTGGGTGGCCCCATGGTTACTTTCGATGAACGGCTCAATGACCGCCTTGGCGAATTGTTCACCCAGGCCCTGCAAGGCGGTGGACGCGCATGGAACAAGGCGCTGGAACGCCAGTTGAAGCCTTACGGTCTGACGGTGGCCGGCTGGAGCGCCATCGCCGCGCTGGCGGAGCTTCGGCGTGGCGTCGGCGAGCATGAGGCACCAGGACCCTCGCAGACGGCCCTGGCGCAGCAGCTCGGCGTGGATGGCGCCACCCTCGTCACGACCATCGACCGCCTGACCGCCGCCGGCCTGATCGAGCGGGTCCCGAGCCAGCAGGACCGGCGGGTCAAGCTGGTCGTGCTCACGCAGGAGGGCCGGGAGATGGAGGACAAGCTCAGGGAGCACGCCGATGCCATGCGGCGCGAGGCACTGGCGCATCTCAATCCCGGTGAAGTGGCGATGGCCGTGAACGTGCTTGAGCAGTGGCAGCAGGTGCTGGAGAGTGCATGAGCGATAAATATGCGCCGCGCGAATGGCACCCGGACGAACGGCCGACCATGCCTGGCGGCCCATCCTTCCCCAGGCATTCCACGCCGCGCCGCATCGCCTATTTCCTGGTCGGCAGCCTGGTCAGCCTGACCGGCGGTCTCGGTAATGCGCTGGTGACGGTCAACCTGGTCAACCTGCAGGGCGCGCTGGGCGCCTTTGCCGCCGAGACCAACTGGCTGCCGACCGCCTATGTCATGACGAATGTCTCGATGAACCTGCTGCTGGTGAAGTTCCGCCAGCAGTTCGGCCTGCGCGCCTTCACCGAATTCTTCCTGGTGCTGTACGCGCTGGTGACCTTCGCCCACCTGTTCGTGAACGACCTCGGTTCGGCGATCGCGGTGCGGGCGGCGCACGGCATGGTGGGCGCCGCGCTGTCCACCCTGGGCCTGTACTACACCCTGCAGTCATTCAAGAAGGAGTGGCGGCCGCGCGGCATCATCATCTCGACCGGCATCTCGCAGCTGGCGCAGCCGATCGCCTACCTGTTCTCGACCCGGCTGCTGGAAGTGGCCGAATGGCGCGGCCTCTATTTGTTCGAGCTGGGCCTGACCCTGGTGACCCTGGGCGCCGTGCTGTGGCTCAAGCTGCCGCCGGGCGACCGCTTCCGGGCCTTCCGCCCGACCGACTTCCTCACCTTCGCGCTGTTCGCGCCCGGCATGGCGCTGCTGTGCGCGGTCCTGACTTTCGGCCGGGTGCTGTGGTGGACCCAGGAGCCCTGGGTCGGCGTGGCGCTGGCCGTGTCGGTGGTCCTGCTGCTGGCGGCCGTCGCCGTCGAGCACAACCGCAAGAATCCGTTGCTGAACCTGCGCTGGCTGACCAACGGCATGATCGCGCGCCTGTTCATCGCGATGGTGCTGGTGCGCGTGGTGCTGTCCGAGCAGAGCATCGGCGCGGTCGGCTTCCTGCGCATGGTCGGCCTGAACAACGACCAGCTGCAGACCCTGTTCCTGGTGGTGCTGGTCTGCACCCTGCTCGGCATCGCCATGTCGGCCCTGGTCTACAACCCCAGGCACCTGATGGCGCCCCAGGTGGTTGCCCTCCTGATCATGGCCATGGGGGCCTGGATCGACTCGCACGCGACCAGCCTGACACGCCCCGAAGAGATGTACGTCAGCCAGGGCCTGCTGGCCTTCGGCGGCGTGTTCTTCCTCGGGCCGCTGCTGCTCACCCTGCTGGGTACGGTGATCACGAATCCGGCCAACCTGATCACCTTCTCGGTGCTGTTCGGCCTGACCCAGAACCTCGGCGGCCTGCTCGGTTCCTCGCTGCTCGGCACCTGGCAGGTGATGCGCGAAAAATTCCACTCATCGAACCTGGCCGATGAGCTCAGCAGCCTCGACCCGCTGGTGGCGGCCCGCATCCAGCAGGGCGCGGCGGCCTATGGACGGGTGCTGGCCGATCCGTCCTCGCGCACGCGGCAGGGCATTGCGGTGCTGGGCCAGACCGCCACCCGCRAAGCCAACATCCTCGCCTACAACGACGTGTTCCTGGCGATCTCCATCCTCGCCGCGTTGCTGGCGGCCTGGATCTTCGGACGCGCGCTGTGGCTGACCTATGTGGCGCCGCCCGCCGCGGCGCCGGCGCCGCCGACGTCCGCCCCCGAGACGGTGACCGACTCGCCGATCGCCAACGCCGCCGGCGAACCGCCCGAGCCGACCGCCGACGGCACCATCCGCCCGACCTGATCCTTTGAATACGACGACATTATGGCCGAGACCACTACCAACGCTTCCCAGGACAAATCGAACCGCCACGTGATCGCCAGCGGCGCCGTATTCGCGCTGATCGCCCTGATCGGCGTCCTCATCGTCCTGTACGCCTGGGACCTGCCGCCCTTCCGCAGCACCATCCAGAGTACCGAGAACGCCACCGTGCGCGGGCAGGTGACCATCATCAGCCCGCAGCTGTCCGGCTACATCGTCGAGGTCGACGTCCAGGACTTCCAGCATGTGCGCCAGGGCCAGCTCCTGATGCGCATCGACGACCGCATCTACAACCAGCGCCTGGAGCAGGCGCGCGCCCAGCTGGCGACCCAGCGCGCGGCGCTCGCCAACTTCGCCCAGAGCCAGCAGAGCGCGCGCGCCACCATCTCCCAGAACCAGGCGGCGGTGGCGAATGCGGCGGCCCAGGCCCAGCGCGCCCAGGCCGACCTGCGCCGGGTCGAGGAACTGGCCGCCGACGGTTCGCTGTCGGCGCGCGAGCGCGACGCCGCCCGCGCCGCCCACGCCCAGGCGGTGGCGCAGACCGCGCAGTCGCGCGCCGCGCTCGAGATCTCGCGCCAGAGCCTCAAGACCGTGGACGTCAACCGCGCCTCGCTGGAAGCGGCGGTGGCCAACGCCGAGGCGGCCGTGCGCCTGGCCGAGATCGACCTCGCCAACACCCGCATCCTGGCGCCGCGCGACGGCCAGCTGGGCCAGGTGACGGTGCGCCTGGGCGCCTTCGTCAACGCCGGCGCCCAATTGACCGCCCTGGTGCCGCAGACCATGTGGGTGGTGGCCAACATGAAGGAAACGCAGATGGCCGACGTGCGCCTGGGCCAGCCTGTCAGCTTCACCGTCGACGCCCTCAACCACGCGAAGATGCGCGGCCACGTCGAGCAGATCTCGCCAGCCACCGGCTCCGAGTTCTCGGTGATCACGCCGGACAACGCGACCGGCAACTTCGTCAAGATCGCCCAGCGCATCCCGGTGCGGATCAGCATCGACCCCAACCAGGAACTGGCGGCGCGCCTGCGGCCGGGCATGTCGGTGGTGGCCAGCATCGATACCGCCGCCCCCGCCGCCGCGCCGAAAGGGCAGCAGCGATGAAGAGGGCCGTGCGCGCATCGTTCGCCTACGGCGCGGCCATGCTGCTGCTGGCCGGCTGCCGCATCCCGGTGCAGGACCGCCCGGGCTCCACGCTCGAGGTGCCGGCGGCCTGGCGCGCGCCCCTGCAGGTGGGGCCGAACGCCGCCGTCGAGCAGGAATGGTGGCGGGCCTTCGGCGATCCGGCGCTGGACGCCCTGGTGGCCCAGGCGCTGGCGCGCAACGGCGACATCCGCAGCGCGCGCTCGCGCCTGCAGGAATACCAGGCCCGCATCGGGATCGCGCGCTCGGCCCAGGAACCGAACCTGTCCGTCAGCGTGGGGCCGACCCGGGCGCGCAGCATCGGGCCCTTCGGTACGCCGATCGAATCGACCAGCATCACCGGTAATGTGCAGGCGGCCTACGAGATCGATCCCTGGGGCCGGCTGGAGGCCGCGACCCGGGCGGCGCGCTTCGATTACGCGGCCCAGCAGGCGGCGGCCGAGGCGACCGCGCTGTCGGTGGCGGCCAGCACCGCGTCCGGCTACCTGAACCTGCGCGGCCTGGACGCCCAGCTGGCGCTGGCGCGCCAGACCCTGGCCTCGCGCGAGCAGTCGCTGGCGCTGGCGAAGCGTCAGTTCGAGGTCGGCTACAGCTCGCGCCTGGAGCTGTCCCAGGCCGAGGCCGAGTACCGCGCCACGGCCGCCGTGGTGCCCCAGCTGGAACGCTCGATCACCCAGCAGGAGAATGCCCTGGCCCTGCTGGCCGGCGCCAATCCGGGACCGGTGGCGCGCGGCGCCGGCCTGGTCGGGCTGCGGGCGCCGGGCATCGCGCCGGGCCTGCCGTCCGAACTGCTGCGCCGCCGGCCCGACATCGCCCAGGCGGAAGCGGCCATCGCCGCCGCCGACGCCAGCCTGGCCGCCGCCCGCGACCAGATGCTGCCCTCGCTGCGCCTGACGGCATCGGTCGGCGGCTATGCGCACACGCTGCCCGACCTGCTGGGCGCCGGCACCACCTTGTGGAGCGTGGGCGGCAGCGTGCTGGCGCCGCTGTTCGACGCCGGCCGCCTGCGCGCCCAGGCCGAGATCTCGGCCTCGCTGCGCGACCGCGCCGTGTTCGCCTACAAATCGGTGGTGCGCAACGCCTTCGCCGAGACCGAGAATGCGCTGACGGCCGTGCAGCGCCTGCGCGAGCAGCTCGACCAGACCGAGGCGCGCCGGGTTGCCACCGCCGAGGCCCTGCGCATCGCCCACAACCGCTACCGCAACGGCTACTCCTCCTACCTGGAAGAGCTGGACGCCCAGCGCAACGCCTTCAGCGCCGAAACCGCCGTGCTGCAGCTGCGCGCCAGCTGGCTGGCGGCGCACGTGGACCTGTACCGGGCGCTGGGGGGAGGCTGGCGCGTGGCACCATGAATCACCAATCGCATGGATGGAGGGGAGCATGATCAATGTGGGAATCATCGTGGGCAGCACCCGCCCCGGACGCAAGGCGCCCGACGTGGCGCGCTGGGTGATGGAATGCGCGGCCGCGCGCGGCGACGCCGCCTTCGAACTGGTCGACATCGCGGACTTCGACCTGCCGCTGCTGGACGAGCCGGTGCCGCCGTCGATGGGCCAGTATTCGCAGCCGCATACGAAGGCCTGGGCGGCGAAGATCGCCGGGTTCGACGGCTTCGTGTTCGTCACGCCGGAGTACAACCATGGGACGTCCGGCGCGCTGAAGAACGCCATCGACTATCTGTACAAGGAGTGGAACAACAAGGCGGCCGGCTTCGTCGGCTACGGCAGCGCGGGCGGCGCGCGCGCGATCGAGAACCTGCGCCTGGTGATGGGCGAGCTGATGGTGGCCGACGTGCGCGCCCAGGTGATGCTGTCGCTGTTCACCGACTTCGAGAATTTCACCACCTTCAACCCGGCCGAACACCACGAGCGCGCGGTCGAGACCATGCTCGACCAGGTGGTGCGGTGGAGCGGGGCGCTCAAGCCCCTGCGCAAGGACGATCCCCCGGTGCCGGAGCCGGACAATATGCCGCCGCGCGGGGAGCGGGTGGGCGGCAGTTTTTGATGTTTCGTCCGCCGGGCGGAGAGTACAATCGCCGCCCATGACATCTTCAGCTTCCCGGCGCGCCACCTGCGCCGCCTGCCTGCGCGCGCGGAGCGCCTGCATCTGCGGCTTCGCGGTGCCGCTCGCCAGCCGTGTCGAGCTGCTGGTCCTGCAACATCCGCTCGAGGTGCATCACGCCAAGAACAGCGCGCGGCTGCTGCACCTGTCCCTGCCGTCGAGCCGGCTGCTGGTCGGCGAGGCGTTTGCCGCCGCCGAGCTGGACGCGGGCCTGCATGCGGACGGACGCAGGCCGCTGCTGTTGTACCCGCACACCCCCGGCGAAGCCGCGCTCGGCCTGCCGGCGCCGCCGCCGCTCGATCCTGCCGGCTTGGCGCAGCCGGAGGCGCTGCGCCTGGTGCTGCTCGACGCCACCTGGCGCAAGAGTCGCAAGATGCTCTACCTGAACCCTGCGCTGCAGTGCCTGCCGCGCCTGGCTCTGCAGGAACTGCCGCCTTCGGCTTATCGGATTCGCAAGGCCCATGCGCCGGACCAGCTGTCGTCGCTGGAAGCGGCCGTGCATGCGCTGTCCCGCCTCGAAAACCGGCCTGAACACTACACTTCGTTGCTCGACGGATTCGATCGGTTTGTGGAACAACAATCCCGTCTATTTCGCGCTTGAACCAACAATAAAGCAGGTGTACGATACTGTATATCCATACAGTACTCGGGAGCGCCATAGTGAATCGCCAACAAGCTTGGGCAGAAGACGTGGAATTGCAAGGCCAGGTCATGATCCCCCCGCGGCCGCTCACGCCGCACAAGGGCCGTGGCGCCGTGTCGAACCTCCAGGGCCGTTACGAAGTCCACGGCCGCGAGCGTTTCGACGACGGCTGGACGGTCCCGGGGCTGAAGGATGAAGGACCGGCCGCGCCGAAGACCATTGTCACGGATGAGTTTGCCAAAACCATCCTGACCCGCAATGCATCGCCGGACATTCCCTTCAATGTCTCGCTGAATCCCTACCGGGGATGCGAGCACGGCTGCATCTATTGCTTTGCACGTCCCTCGCACAGCTATCTCGGCCTGTCGCCCGGCCTCGACTTCGAAAGCCGCATCTTCGCCAAGGTGAATGCGGCCGACCTGCTGCGCCGCGAACTGGCCCGCCCCGGCTATGTGCCCGAAAGCATCGCCATCGGCGTCAACACGGATGCCTATCAGCCTTGCGAACGCGAACGCGGCATCACGCGCGAAGTGCTGCAGGTGCTGGCCGAGTGCAAGCACCCCTATGGCCTGATCACCAAGTCGGCGCTGATCGAGCGCGACATCGACCTGATCGCGCCGATGGCGGAGAAGGGCCTGGCGGCCGCCGCGATCACGCTCACGACCCTGGACGGCGAGATCGCGCGCACCCTCGAGCCGCGCGCGGCCGCGCCGGCACGCCGCCTGCGCGCGATCCGCACGCTCACCGAAGCCGGCATCCCGGTCAGCGTCAGCGTGGCGCCCATCATTCCCTTCATCACGGAACCGGAGATCGAGCGCATCCTCGAGGCCGCCAGGGACGCCGGCGCGGTCGGCGCGCACTACGTCGTGCTACGCATGCCGTGGGAAGTCAACCCGCTGTTTCATCAATGGTTGTACGCTCATTTTCCAGACCGGGCTCAACGCGTCCTGAATCGCATGAAAGATATGCGCGGCGGCAAGGAATACGATAGCGATTTCGGCAAGCGCATGACGGGCGAAGGCGTGTGGGCCGACCTGATCCGCCAGCRCTTCACCAAGGCGGTCAAGCGGCTCGGCATGGACGGCTTCAATGGCCGCTTCAGCAAGATGGACGGCACGCAGTTCCGCCGCCCGCTGGTGGTGCCCTCGGCCGCGGCCTGCCAGCGCCGCGACGAGGACGTCACCCAGCTCGACCTGTTCGGCGGCGTGCCGGCGGCCGAGGCGGGCGGCAAGCCGCAGGGCGGGAAGGCCAAGGCGAGCCCGCAGATGGACCTGTTTTGAGTTAGGATGGCGCCTCGCATCTTTCTGGGATGCAAGTAATTCATTACGATCACGGGATTCATATGGAAGAGCAGGGCAGCGCAGCAGGCCGGATCAGGCGGGTGGTGTTTGTCGGTGCGGAATCGACCGGCAAATCGACCTTGTGCGAATACCTGGCGCGCCAGTACGGCAGCGTGGCCGTGCCCGAGATCGGCCGCTACATCTGGGAAGACAAGGAAGGCCAGCTGGATGCCGGCGATTATGTCGACATCGCCCTGCGCCACCGCGAGGCCGAGGACGAGCAGATGCCCTACGCCAGGCGCTACCTGTTCGTCGACACGAATGCCCTGACTACCTTGCTGCTGGGCCTGGAATTCGGCCAGGTCGGCAAGCCGGTCCCGCCCGAGCTGCTGCGCTGCGCCGACGAATGCCGCGAGCGCTATGCGCATACCTTCGTCTGTGCCGACGACATCCCCTATGAGGAGCAGGCCGCGCGCGAGAACGAAGCCTGGCGCGGGCGCATCCACCAGCTCGTCCTGGAGGACCTGGAGGCGCGCGGCATTCCGTATACCCTGGTGAGCGGCAGCGTCGAGGAACGCGCGCTGCAGGTACGCCGGGTGATCGAGGGCGTGGTCTGACTGCGGGCCGCTGTAAACGAACAAATCCGCCCGAGGGCGGATTTGCTTTATTGGCGTGTCAACTTATTTCTTCACGCATTCCATACTTACGATGCCATCGCGAATTTCAACTTTGATGTTCCTGTTGACGCTGTTTCGAGCGTCATCCATGGACTGAATTGTGTTGTTCGCGGCTTCGCAGGAGTCCTTGGACGTGAACTCCTGCATAAAACGCCACCGTACACAACAGGACGATAGCTATCCTGAATGCCAAGCTTGCGTGATCGCATCAGGCACGAGGACCAAGCAGAGTGTTGTTGCACCGTCATTCGGAATGCATATTTGATAAAAAAAGTTTCCCTTTTTATACAATTTTTCTCAGGATCCTTGTATGTTTGTGTTGCTGATGCATTCCGATACACAGACCAGGTCCCATGCCAAGCAACGTCCCGCTCTACAAATACCGTGCGCTGTTGTTGTCGCAGAGTTTCTTCATCAAGGACAACGCTGCCGAGTTGCGGCTCCACGCCCACAAATATGACTTCGACATGGCTTTCTTCAGCGAAGTCAGCGAGTTCGTGGCGGCGGTGGAGGGCGATGCCGGCAACGGCCTGTTCGTGATCGATCTCGATGCCCTGCACAATATGCAGGCCGACATGCAGGACAGCCGCAAGACCCTGATGCTGGGCGAGCTGCTGCAGCGCCTGCCGCCGGGGCGCGAATACGTCTACCTGCAGAGCTCGCGCCAGGGCGGGCGCTACCTGCTGCAGCAGAAACTGGTCGACTCCCACTGCCTGGCCTATGCCGAAAAGCCGATCGCCAACGACGTACTGGTCGACAAGCTGTTCAATCTCTTCGTCCAGCAAAAGCGCGGCGAGCTGGTACGCCTGCTCCACCTGGGAGAAGCCGGCGGATTCGACGACGATTGCCTGCGCCAGGCGCGCATCGAGCTGATCCCGCACGACCAGGCCCAGACCCTGCACCTGCGGGTGCGCGAGCTGCAGCCCGACCTGGTGCTGATCAGCGATGCCGAGTTCGCGCGCACCGATTCCCTGGCGCGCGTACTCAAGAAAAACATCGAAGCCGACCCGGTGCGCGAGATCGTGCTGCTGCAGCGCCAGCCGGACGCCGCCCTGATGCAGCGCGCCCTGGCGAACGGCTTCGACGCGGTGCTGCCGGCCGGCGACCCCGGCCTGCTGTGCGCCCAGCTGGTCAACCGGGCCAGCAAGATCCGCATCAGCAAGGACCTGATTGCCAAGGACCGCGCGACCGGCCTGCTGAACAAGGTCGGCCTGCAGAAGAAGGCCCAGGAACTGATCCGCCAGGCGGCGCGCGAGGAGTGTCCGCTGGCCTTCGGCGTGATCGACATCGACAAGTTCAAGACCATCAACGATAGCTGGGGCCATTATTTTGGCGACATCGTCATCAAGCGCCTGGCGGTCTGCCTGGCATCCCACCTGGGCGAGCGCGACCTGCTCAGCCGTTTCGGCGGCGAGGAATTCGTGATCGTGTTCTGGGATTGCACACTGGAGCGCGGCTGGCACCGGCTGAATGCGATGCGCCAGGCCTTCGGTCTGCTGCCTTTCGAAGTGCGTTCGGGCGACGTGCGGCGCTTTTCCTTCAGCGGCGGGATGGCCGCCTATCCGGCCTGCCAGACGGAGAACGCGCTGTTCCTGCGCGCGGACGCCATGCTGTACGAGGCCAAGCAGGGCGGGCGTGATCGTATCTGTCCGATGCCTTCGGCCTGATTATCTTTCATTGGTGCTTGCGGCCATCAGCTCCATGGTGTCGGCGGCCCCCATCCTGCGCGCCGCGTCGAGCATGGAATTGCCGTCGGCATCCAGCCGGAAGGGATCGGCGCCGCGCGCCAGCAGCAGCCGGGCGATGTCGGCGCGGTTGAACATGGCGGCGAACATCAGCGCCGTCTTGCCGTTCGGGCCGGCGGCGTCAACCTGGGCGCCATGGCCGAGCAGCAGGGTGGCGATCCGCAGATCTCCCTTGAAAGCGGCGCCGTGCAGCGGGGCCTGGCCGGCATCGTTCATGAGGTCCGGATCGGCGCCGTGGTCCAGCAGGACTTTCGCGGCATCGTGGTGGCCGTGGTAGCAGGCCAGCATCAAGAGGCTGTCGCCGCGTTCGTTGCGCAGGTTCGGCGGCAGGCCCTGGCCCAGCAGGGTGGCGAGTTCCGCGGCCTCGCCTGCGCGGGCGAAGCCGAATACCCGGCGCACGAAGGCGAGGGTGTCCTCGTCGAGTTCGTCGCTTGACGGCGGCCGTGTCGGTGCTGGTTGCATGCGGCGATTAGACCACAGGCGCCGGAATCGGGGCGCAGGATCAGCCGTGGAACGCTACCAGGTGGCGCTCGATCTCGAACACGTGTTCGTCGGGCTTGCCCAGTTCGCGCAGGGCCCTGGCCAGCTCCAGCAGGTACTCGCTGTTCGGTCCGCTCGGTCCGCGGGCGCCGGCGATCTGGCGCGCGATCTCGCGCTCGCTGGCCGGACCCAGGTAGGCCGCGTTCTCGTGGGTGGCGATGTAGACCAGGCCCTCGGCCGAGCCGCCGTCCTCGAAATGGATGTCGGTGGCGAGGCGCAGGTAGCCGTTCTTTTCGCGGTAGTCGAGGTGGGCGAATTCCTCGGGCGTGACCAGGTAGGCCATGCCGTGGCAGAGCGCGCCGGCTTCCGGCACCAGGGTCACCACGCGCCCGGGCGCCGTCTCGGTGCCGCGGTGGTCGTGCGAGCCTTGCCAGAAGCGCCTGGTCCAGCCGGCGATGTGGGCCGGACGGCGTTCGAGGAAGGGGAAGTCGGCCTTGAAGATCAGGGAGCCGTAGCCGAACAGCCACACCTTGGCGTGGCTGTCGAAGCGCTTCATGGTCCGGTTGATGTCGATGGTGTTATGGGACATCCCGCCATTCTAGCGCTTACCGGGGCAAGCCCTTGCCGACGTAATCGAGGAAGAAGGCGACGAAGGCCTCGGCCGCCGGCGACAGCGAGCGCTGTCCGCGTGTATAGATGAAGAAGCGGCGTGTCAGCACCGGCTCGGCCAGCGGCCGGGTCAGCAGGCCGTGGCGCCGCACCAGGGCCGACGCATAAGGCATGCAGATCGTCACGCCGAGGCCGGCCGCCACCATCGCCAGCGCGGTCGTCATGAAGGTCACCTCGTGCTCGGGTTTCAGGGTCGCTTCGCGCAGGGACCCGCCCATGTCGGCCAGCAGGCGCTCGGTGAACTGGCCGCGCAGCGAGATGAAGGGGTGGCCGGCCAGGTCGTTCCAGGTCAGCTGCCCGCGGCTCTCGAGCGGATGGCCGGGCGGCAGCACGGCTTCGAAAGGCATCTCGAGCAGCGGCCGCGCTTCGAGTTCCGGGGTGTCGTCGCGCTCGGGACCGATGCCGCAGTCGACCTCGCCGGACAGCACCCGCGCGCCGACCTGCTCGACCCCGCTGTCGGCCAGGCTGACCTTGATTTCGGGGTGGCGCACTCGCCAGGCGGCGATGGCCTGGGGCAACAGGGTACATGCCATCAGCTGGGGCGCCGCGACTCGGACGATACCCTTCCTGAGTTGTGTATGATCCGCAACGTTAGCAAGCGCACGGTCGAGATCGTCGATCATCTGGCTGAATAGGGGGTAGAGCTCCTTGCCCATTTCCGTCAGTGCGATTCGACGCGTACTGCGATCAATCACCCTCGCGCCAAGTGTTTGTTCTAGTTCTTTGATCAAACCGGACAAAGCTGACTGTGTCACGTGCATGTATTGAGCAGCAAGCGTAAAGTTACCAGTCTTGGCCACAGCGACGAAGGCGCGCATCTGGCGCAGGGTGGGATTCATCAGATAGTCCGATAAATAGGCTGAAAAATATTGTTTGTATGATAGTACGTTTTCATTTTTAATTACGGCAATATTTGTCGCTGAGGAATCTCATGAAATTTGCCACTCTGAAAACCGGCGGCCGCGACGGCACTCTCGTCGTCGTCAGCCGTGACCTCGTCACCTGCCAGGCCGTCCCCGGCATCGCGCCCACCCTGCAGGCCGCGCTGGACGACTGGGACCGCGTCGCGCCGCAACTGCAGCGGGTGTACCAAGAGCTGAACGAGGGCACGGCCCAGGACGCCGTCTCCTTCCTGGAAGAGGAATGCGCCTCGCCGCTGCCGCGCGCCTACCAGTGGGCCGACGGCTCGGCCTACATCAACCACGTCGAGCTGGTGCGCAAGGCCCGCGGCGCCGAGGTGCCGCCGTCCTTCTACAACGATCCGCTGATGTACCAGGGCGGTTCGGATTCCTTCGTCGGCCCCTGCGACCCGATCGCGGTGCTGTCCGAGGACTGGGGCGTCGACCTGGAAGCGGAAGTGGCGGTCGTCACCGGCGACGTGCCGATGGGTGCGAGCCCGGAACAGGCTGCGCAGGCGATCCGCCTGGTGATGCTGGTGAACGACGTCTCGCTGCGCAACCTGATCCCGAAGGAGCTGGAGAAGGGCTTCGGCTTCTTCCAGTCGAAGCCGGCCAGCGCCTTCTCGCCGGTGGCCGTGACGCCGGACGAGCTGGGCGAGGCCTGGCGCGACAGCAAGCTCTGCCTGCCGCTGCTGGTGACCCTGAACGGCCAGCCCTTCGGCCGCCCGAACGCGGGCGAGGACATGACCTTCAGCTTCGCCCAGCTGGTCGCGCATGCCGCCAGGACGCGCGAGCTGGCGGCCGGCAGCATCATCGGCTCCGGCACGGTGTCGAACAAGCAGGGCGGCCTGCACGGCTCGAGCATCGCCAACGGCGGCGTCGGCTACTGCTGCCTGGCCGAGCTGCGCATGTATGAAACGATCGAACAGGGCGCGCCCCAGACGCCGTTCCTGCGCTACGGCGACACGGTCCGCATCGAAATGCAGGATGCGGCCGGCGCGAGCATTTTCGGGGCGATCGACCAGGAGGTCGCCCACTATCACGGGAGGAAGGAATGAAGCTCTATACCTATTTTCGCAGCTCGGCCGCCTACAGGGTGCGTATCGCGCTGAATCTGAAGGGGCTCCAGTACGATGCTATCCCGGTGCATCTGCTGCGCGGCGGCGGCGAACAGCTGCAGGAGCAGTACCGCGCCATCAATCCGAGCGGCCTGGTGCCGGCTTTTCAGGACGACTACATCACGCTGACGCAATCGATGGCCATCCTCGAGTACCTCGAAGATGCCCATCCGAAGATGCCGATCATGCCGAAGGACGCCACCGAGCGCGCCCGCGTGCGCGAGCTGGCCCAGATCATCGCCTGCGACATCCATCCCGTGAACAACCTGCGCGTGCTGCGCTACCTGGTGCACGATCTCGGCGTGACGGAAGAGAAGAAGGCGGAGTGGTACCGTCACTGGCTGGTCGGCGGCCTCGAGGTGCTCGAAAAGCACCTGGCGCGCGACCCCAGCGCCGGTCCGCTGTGCCATGGCCACAAGCCGACCATCGCCGACTGCTTCCTGGTGCCGCAGGTCTTCAATGCGCAGCGCCACGGTATCGACGTCTCGATCTATCCGAACATCTCGCGCATCAACGCGCTGTGCGTGCAGATTCCCGCCTTCGTGGCGGCGCATCCTTCGAACCAGCCGGACGCGGAGTAATCCCGCGCCGGCCGGCGATTGACGGCTCAGTGCCGGGTCTGCGATCCGGCCGTCGAGCGGTCCGGTCTCGACGGCTTCGATACCTCTTCCAGGGCGTGGTCGACGCCGGCCGAGTGCTTGGTCGCCATATCCCCCAACGACACGATCCCGACCACCTCATGCGAGGCCTGGTCGACCACCGGCACGCGGCGGATCTGCACGTCGCCCATCTGGCCGAGCACTTCGTCGACGGTCTGGTGCGGCGAGCAGGTGCGCACGTCGGTGCTCATCACGTCGCCGACGCGGGTGCTGCCCGGCGCCTGGCCGGCGGCGGTGGCGCGCACGGTGATGTCGCGGTCGGTGATCATGCCGACCAGCTTCTGGCCGTCGAGCACCGGGATCGAACCGACGTTCAGTTCATCCATCATCTGGGCGGCGCGCTGTATCGTTTCCTGCGGCGAGATGCTTTGCACGTCGCGGGTCATCACATCCTGGATCGTTTGCATGGGGGGCTCCCTGGGTTGCGAAATGCTGCCGATGATGCACCGATTTGCGAAACCCGGACGCCAGGTTGACGCGCGGAACGGCCCGTAAAAAGCTACAATCTGAGCCCTTTTCAGCTTGCCGTGCCCAGCCATGCCGAATACCGCGATCCCCGCGCCCATCCTCGATGCCCTCGACCTTGCCGACCCCTCGTGGCGGCCGCACCTGGAAGCCGGCCTGCGCGCCATGATGGCGCTCGACCCGGCCTATCTGCCGGCGCTCGCCGCCGACGACTACCTGCCGACCGGCGGGCGGCTGTTCGCGGCCTTTTCCCTGCCGCTGGCGCAGGTGCGCTACGTGCTGGTGGGCGAGGGACCGTACCCGCGCCCCGAGAGCGCGACCGGCGTGTGCTTCATGGACGGCGCGGTGGGCGAGCTGTGGTCGGACACGGGCCTGTCGAAGCCGGTCAACCGCGCGACCTCGCTGCGCAACTTCATGAAGATGCTGCTGGTGGCCGACGGCCAGCTGAGCATGGCCGACACCGGCGGCGCGGCCCTGGCGCCGATCGCCAAAGCGGCCCGCGAAGGCGCTTTCATCCAGACGCTGCCGGCGCTGCAGGACAAGTTGGTCGCGCGGGGCTTCCTGCTGCTGAACGCTTCGCTGGTATTCCGCAAGCACGTCGCCCCGGTGGTCGACGCCCGCGCCTGGCTACCGTTCCAGCGCGCCGTCTTCGCCGCGCTCGGGCAGTGCGAGCCGAAGCCGACCCTGGTCCTGTGGGGCAAGATCGCCGAGCAACTGAAGAAAGTACCGGAAACCGAAGGCTTCCCCCAGATCCACGCCGAACACCCCTACAACCTGAGCTTCATCGGCCACGAAGGCATGCACAAGCTGTTCGGCCCGATGCAACTGCTGCGTCCCTAATTCGGGGTCAGAGCACTTTTTCGATCAAATGTTCTCTGGAACCGTCATTGCGCGATTGCGCCGGTATCGGCGCGGAAGTGCCGGGGACACGGGGGGYGATTGCCGGTGAGCTTTTGTCGGGAAAAGTGCTCTGACCCCGAATTTTGGGAGTGTGGTGGTTTTGGGGCCGCCAAGACAAAGGCTGCCGAATGCGCTATACTTGACTAATTCAATCAACTAATCAGGTTTTATTCTTGCTAATGCGGGAAAGGAACTTGAGGCGTTGAAGAGAAGCAAGATTTTAACACTGTTTGGATACCAACCCGGGGTTGTGATGCGTCTGACCACCAAAGGCCGTTTTGCTGTTACCGCGATGATCGATCTTGCCCTGCGCCAGGGCAATGGTCCCGTCACGCTGTCGGGCATCAGCCAGCGCCAGGCCATTTCGCTGTCCTATCTGGAGCAGCTGTTCGGCAAGCTGCGCCGGCACGAGATCGTCGAGTCGGTGCGCGGCCCGGGCGGCGGCTACAGCCTGGCGCGCAGCGCCGACAAGGTGACCGTGGCCGACATCATCATCGCCGTCGACGAGCCGCTCGATGCGACCCAGTGCGGCGGCAAGGAAAACTGCCACGGCGCCGATGCCGCCAGCGGCACGCGCTGCATGACCCATGAACTCTGGGCCACGCTGAACGCGAAGATGGTCGATTACCTCGATTCGGTCACCCTGCATGACCTGGTCGAGCAGCAGAAACAAAAAGAATCGAAGGAACAGAACGTGGTGGTGATGCACCGCCACGCGTCGCCGGACAACACCGAAGCAAAGCATATTGGAGTGAACTGATGAACGCGCCCCTGGACAAAAAAATCGAGCAGAGCTTCCAGACTGCACCGCATTTCCCGATCTACATGGACTATTCGGCGACCACGCCGATCGATCCACGCGTCGCCGACGCCATGATTCCCTTCCTGCGCGAGCAGTTCGGCAATCCGGCCTCGCGCAGCCACGCCTACGGCTGGAGCGCCGAGGCGGCGGTCGAGGAAGCGCGCGCCAATGTCGCCGCCCTGGTCGGCGCCGATCCGCGCGAGATCRTSTGGACSTCGGGYGCRACCGARTCGAACAACCTGGCCMTSAAGGGYGCCGCSAACTTCTATAAAACGAAGGGCAAGCACATCATCACCGTGAAGACCGAGCACAAGTCGGTGCTCGACACCGTGCGCGAACTGGAGCGCGTCGGCTTCGAGGCGACCTACCTGGAGCCGCAGGACAACGGCCTGGTCTCGCTGGAACAGCTGGAAGCGGCGATCCGCCCGGACACCATCCTGGTCTCCGTCATGCTGGTGAATAACGAGATCGGCGTGATCCAGCCGATCAAGGAAATCGGCGAACTGTGCCGCAAGAAGGGCGTGATCTTCCACTGCGACGCCGCCCAGGCCACCGGCAAGGTCCACATCAACCTGGAAGACCTGAAGGTCGACCTGATGACCTTCACCGCGCACAAGACCTACGGCCCGAAAGGCGTGGGCGCCCTGTATGTCCGTCGCAAGCCGCGCGTGCGCCTGGAAGCGCAGATGCACGGCGGCGGCCACGAGCGCGGCCTGCGTTCGGGCACCCTGCCGACCCACCAGATCGTGGGTATGGGCGAAGCCTTCCGCATCGCCAAGGAAGAGATGGATGCGGAGATCGTGAAAGTGAAGGCGCTGCGCGACCGCCTGGCCAAGGGCCTGATGGAGATCGAAGAGGTCTACATCAACGGCGACATGGAACACCGCGTGCCGCACAACCTGAACGTCTCGTTCAACTTCGTCGAAGGCGAGTCGCTGATCATGGCGGTCAAGGATCTCGCCGTGTCGTCGGGTTCGGCCTGCACCTCGGCCTCGCTGGAGCCGTCCTACGTGCTGCGCGCCCTGGGCCGCAGCGACGAACTGGCGCACAGCTCGATCCGCTTCACCATCGGCCGCTTCACGACCGAGGAAGACATCGACTTCGCGGTCAACCTGCTGAAGTCGAAAGTCGGCAAGCTGCGCGAACTGTCGCCGCTGTGGGAAATGCACAAGGACGGGATCGACCTGAATTCGATCCAATGGGCCGCACACTAATCACCGCATACGAATACAAGGAGCACTGACATGGCATATTCCGACAAAGTCCTCGACCACTACGAAAACCCGCGCAACGTCGGCTCGTTCGACAAGAACTCCGACGACGTCGGCACCGGCATGGTCGGCGCCCCGGCCTGCGGCGACGTGATGAAGCTGCAGATCAAGGTCAACGAAGCCGGCGTGATCGAAGACGCGAAGTTCAAGACCTACGGCTGCGGTTCGGCGATCGCTTCGAGCTCGCTGGTGACCGAATGGGTGAAGGGCAAGTCGCTGGACGAGGCGCTGTCCATCAAGAACACCCAGATCGCCGAAGAACTGGCGCTGCCGCCGGTGAAGATCCACTGCTCGATCCTGGCAGAGGATGCGATCAAGGCCGCCGTGGCCGATTACAAGCACAAGCACGCTACCGAACAGGCGTAAATCCGTAGGGTGGGCGCGCCGTGCCCACCCTGCCGAAGCAGCAAACGTAATTCAAGCTGGAGAATACTGATGGCAATCACCCTGACCGAAAAAGCCGCGAAGCACATCAACCGTTACCTCGAACGCCGGGGCAAGGGTGTCGGCTTGCGTTTCGGTGTGCGCACGACCGGCTGCTCCGGCCTGGCCTACAAGCTGGAGTACGTCGACGAGCCGGCGGACGAAGACAATATCTTCGAATCGCACGGCGTGAGGGTCTTCGTCGATCCGAAGAGCCTGCCCTATATCGACGGCACCGAACTGGACTTCGCGCGCGAAGGCCTGAACGAAGGCTTCCGCTTCAACAACCCGAACGTCAAGGACAACTGCGGCTGCGGCGAATCCTTCCGCATCTGAGGCAAGCAGACCCRCGATGCAGAACCACTTCGAGCTGTTCCAACTCCCGGCCAGGTTCGACGTCGACATGGACGCCCTGGATGCGGCCTACCGCGAAATCCAGGGCCGGGTCCACCCGGACCGATTCGTCAACGCCAGCGACGCCGAGAAGCGCGTCGCGATGCAGTGGGCGACCCGCGCCAACGAGGCCTACCAGACCCTGCGCAAGCCGATGCTGCGCGCGCGCTACCTGTGCGAGCTGAACGGCGTCGACCTGCAGACCGAGTCCAACACGGCGATGCCGATGGACTTCCTGATGCAGCAGATGGAACTGCGCGAGGCCCTCGGCGATGCGAGAGCAAGCAAGGATGCCGAGGCGCTGGACGAACTGGACGCCCAGGTACGCAGCGAGAAGAAGAGCCGGCTGGCCCAGGTCGGCAAGCTGCTCGACGCCGGCGACTACGGCCAGGCCGCGCAGGGCGTGCGCGCGCTGATGTTCCTCGATAAATTCGCCGACGAATTGCATTACGCGTTCGAAGCGCTCGAATCATAACGTGGGCACGAAGCGCCACACCAAGTGGCCCGGCAGGCCAGCGCAGCGCGGTACATAAAAACAAACAGGTAACACGACCATGGCACTACTGCAGATTTCCGAACCCGGCATGTCGACCGCACCGCACCAGCATCGGCTGGCGGTGGGCATCGACCTGGGCACCACCAACTCCCTCGTCGCGACCGTCCGCTCCAGCATTCCCGAAGTGCTGAGCGACGAAGACGGCCGCGCGCTGCTGCCATCGATCGTTCGCTACCTGCCGAACGGCCACGCCAACATCGGCTACAAAGCGATGGCGGCCCGCACCACCGATCCGAAGAACACCATCGTCTCCGTGAAGCGCTTCATGGGCCGCGGCCTGAAGGACATCGCGCACGTCGAGAACCTGCCGTATGACTTCGTCGATGCTCCTGGTATGGTGCAGGTCAAGACCGTGGCCGGCGTGAAAAGCCCGGTGGAAGTCTCGGCACAGATCCTGGCGACCCTGCGCCAGACCGCCGAAGACGCCCTCGGCGACGAACTGGTCGGCGCCGTGATCACCGTGCCGGCCTACTTCGACGACGCCCAGCGCCAGGCGACCAAGGATGCGGCCCAGCTGGCCGGCCTGAACGTGCTGCGCCTGCTGTCCGAGCCGACCGCGGCCGCCATCGCCTATGGCCTGGACCACGGCAAGGAAGGCGTGTTCGCGGTCTACGACCTGGGCGGCGGCACCTTCGACATCTCGATCCTCAAGCTCTCGAAAGGCGTGTTCGAAGTGCTGTCGACCGGCGGCGATTCGGCCCTGGGCGGCGACGATTTCGACCAGCGCCTGTTCTGCCACATCACCCAGCAGGCCGGACTCGCGCCGCTGTCCGACGAAGACACGGCGACCCTGATGGTCAAGGCGCGCCAGGCCAAGGAACTGTTGTCGACCAACGAAGAGACGACTGTCGAGGCGATCCTGAAGTCGGGCGAGATCGTGCAGGTACTGGTGAGCGCCAGGACCTTTGCCGAGATCACCCAGCCGCTGATCGCCAAGACCATGAACGCGGTGCGCAAGGCCATGCGCGATGCGAACGTCAGCGTCGAAGACGTCGACGGCGTCGTGATGGTGGGCGGCGCGACCCGCATGCCGCACGTGCGCCGCGCGGTGGGCGACTTCTTCAAGACCATCCCGCACGCGAACATCGACCCGGACAAGGTGGTGGCGCTGGGCGCCGCGATCCAGGCCAATCTGCTGGCCGGCAACCGCGCGGCGGGCGACGACTGGCTGCTGCTGGACGTGATCCCGCTGTCGCTGGGCATCGAGACCATGGGCGGCCTGGTCGAGAAGATCATCCCGCGCAACTCGACGATTCCCTGCGCCCGCGCCCAGGAGTTCACGACCTTCAAGGACGGCCAGACGGCCCTCGCCGTGCACGTGGTGCAGGGCGAGCGCGAGCTGGTGCCGGATACCCGTTCGCTGGCGCGCTTCGAGCTGCGCGGCATTCCGCCGATGGCGGCCGGCGCGGCGCGCATCCGCGTGACCTACCAGGTCGATGCGGACGGCCTGCTGTCGGTGTCGGCGCGCGAGACCCGCTCGGGCGTCGAGGCGCACATCACCGTCAAGCCGTCCTACGGCCTGGGTGACGACGAAGTCGCGCGCATGCTGCAGGATTCGTACAACTCGGCGCAAGTCGACATGGTGGCGCGCGCGCTGCGCGAAGAACAGGTCGAGGCCGAGCGCATCCTGCTGGCCACGCAGTCGGCGCTGGACGCCGACGCCGACCTGCTGAACGACGAGGAACGCGCCGCGGTGGCGACCCTGGAGCAGGGCGTGCGCGACGCGCTGGCCCGCTCGGCCGACGAGGCGCTCGGCGTGGACGAGCGCCAGCACAAGCTGCACGACGCCGTACAGGCGCTGGCCCACGGCACCGAGGAATTCGCGGCGCGGCGCATGGACAAGAGTGTGCGCAAGGTGCTGGCCGGTAAATCGCTGGATCAGGTGTGATGGATCGTGGGCACCCCGTGCCCACGTCAAGCAATAAAACAAACGAGGTAAAAGAAGTGCCACAAATCGTCATCCTCCCCCATCCCGTCTTCTGCCCCGAAGGCGCCGTGCTCGAAGGCCAGAGCGGCAAGTCGATCTGCGACACGCTGCTCGAAAACGACATCGAGATCGAGCACGCCTGCGACCGCGTGTGCGCCTGCACCACCTGCCACGTGATCGTGCGCGAAGGCTTCGACTCGCTGAACGAGCAGGAAGAAAAGGAAGAGGACATGCTGGACAAGGCCTGGGGCCTGGAGCCGAACTCGCGCCTGTCCTGCCAGGCCATCATCGCCGATGAGGACCTGGTGGTCGAGATCCCGAAATACACGATCAATCACGCCGCAGAGAATCACTGATCGCCTGAACTGGAGATTGCCATGAAGTGGACCGACGTCACCGCCATCGCCGAGGCCTTGTACGAGACCTACCCGGACGTCGACCCGCGCACGGTGCGCTTCGTGGATCTGCACAACTGGGTCGTCGGGCTGGAAGGCTTCGACGACGACCGCGCGCGCGGCGGCGAGCGCGTGCTGGAAGCCATACAAACGGCCTGGATAGATGAAGCAAGCTAAAAAAGAAGGCGCCCCGAAGAAGCCGGCGCCGGCCGCGCAGTCGGTTTATGAACTCCTCCCCGAGGTCAAGCCCGGGCAGTCGATCGAGCTGCTCAAGGAGCTGCACATCCTCACTCGCGACGGCAAGCTGAATCAGGACAGCCGCCGCAAGCTCAAGCAGGTCTACCACCTGGTCCAGTTCATCGAGCCGCTGGTCGGCGACGTACTGGAAAAGCAGGGCGCTCAGTTGGATGGCAAGCACGGCGTGAGCCTGGTCGACCATGGCGCCGGCAAATCCTACCTCGGCTTCATCCTGTACGACCTTCTCTTTAAAAACAAGGCGGCGGGCGAGGGCGGCCACATCTACGGCATCGAAACCCGCGAAGAGCTGGTGCAGAAATCGACCGAGCTGGCGGCGAGACTCCAGTTCGAGGGCATGTCCTTCCTGAACCTGTCGGTGGCCGAGTCGACCGACTCGAGCAAGCTGCCCGCGGCCATCGACGTGGTCACCGCGCTGCACGCCTGTAATACCGCGACCGACGACGCGATCGACTTCGCCTTGAAGAAGAAGGCGAAGCACATCGTGCTGGTGCCCTGCTGCCAGGCCGAAGTGGCATCCGTGCTGCGCAAGAACAAGGGCAAGGACCTGGGCCGCAGCGCGCTGACCGAGATCTGGCGCCACCCGATCCACACCCGCGAATTCGGCAGCCAGATCACCAACGTGCTGCGCTGCCTGCAGCTGGAGGCGCACGGCTACCAGGTGACGGTGACGGAACTGGTGGGCTGGGAGCACTCGATGAAGAACGAGCTGATCGTCGCCACGTATAAAAACCTGCCGCGCAAGCGGCCCGCCGAGCGCCTGCAGCAGGTGCTGGCCGAAGTGGGCCTGGAAGAGATGGCCCAGCGCTTCTATACCGGCGAACCCGCCGTCTCCACCAACGACTGATAGCCAGAGACTCATGAGCGACCGACACGAACACTGGATCGACCTGCGCAGCGACACCGTCACCCAACCATCCAGCGCGATGCGGGCCGCAATGGCTGCCGCCGCCGTCGGCGACGACGTGTATGCCGACGACCCGACCGTCAACCGCCTGCAGGACTTCGCGGCCGAGCTGTTCGGCTACGAGGCCGGCCTGTTCGCGGCCTCCGGCACCCAGACCAACCTGATCGCGCTGATGACCCACTGCGGCCGCGGCGACGAATACCTGGTCGGCCAGGAAGCGCACACCTACAAGTACGAAGGCGGCGGCGCCGCGGTGCTGGGCAGTATCCAGCCGCAGCCGATCGCCAACCAGCCGGACGGTTCGATCGCCTTGTCCGACATCGCGGCCTACATCAAGCCGGACGACATGCACTTTGCGCGCACGCGCCTGCTGGCGCTCGAGAACACCATCGGCGGCCGCGTGCTGCCCCAGGATTACGTGCTCGCCGCAACCAGGCTGGCCCACGACAAGGGCCTGGCCACCCACCTGGACGGCGCCCGCGTCTGCAACGCCGCCGTCAAGAACGGCATCAGCCTGCGCGCAGCCGTCGAAGGCTTCGACACCGTCTCGGTCTGCCTGTCGAAGGGACTCGGCGCGCCGGTCGGTTCGGTGCTGCTGGGCCCCAAGACCTTCATCGAGCAGGGCAAGCGCTGGCGCAAGATGCTGGGCGGCGGCATGCGCCAGGCCGGCGTGATCGCCGCCGCGGGCCAGTACGCGCTCGAGCACAACGTCGAGCGCCTGGCGGACGACCACCAGAATGCCGCCGACCTCTCGAGCGGCCTGGCCGGGATCGAACAGCTGCGTGTCACCACGCCGCAAACCAATATCTTCTACGTCGAGATTCCGGAAGCCGCCGTGGCCGGGCTGCGCGAGCACCTGGCCAGGCAAGGCATCCGCGCCTCGATCGGCACCCACACTCGCCTGGTGACCCACCTGGACATCAGCAAAGAGGACGTGCAAAAGACCATCGCCGCGTTCAAGGACTACTTCCAATGACCGAAGACGGCATCCGCCTCGCCAAGCGCGTGGCCGAAATCCTTCCCTGCTCGCGCGGGGAAGCCGAGCGCTACATCGCCGGCGGCTGGGTCAGCGTCGACGGTGAAACGGTCGACGACCCGGCCACGCGCGTGACGCCCGCCCAGCAGGTCGTGCTGCTGCCGGGCGCGACGCCGGTCGAGCCGCCGCCGGTCACCATCCTGCTGCACAAGCCGGCCGGCCTGCACGGCAAGGCGGCGCTCGATTCCCTGCAGCTGGACACCGTGTTCGACGCCGGGAAGGGCCAGCGGGTGCTCAAGCGCCACCTCACCAAGCTGACGCCGGCGATGCCGCTGGAAGCCATGGCGAGCGGCCTGGTCGTGTTCAGCCAGGACTGGCGCGTGCTGCGCAAGCTGGGCGAGGACGGCGACCGCATCGAGCAGGAATACGTGGCCGAGGTCACCGGCGCCATCGCCGAGGATGGCCTGGCGCGCCTGAACCGGGGCGGCCGCCCGAACGCGCCGATCAAGGCCAGCTGGCAGAGCGAGGCGCGGCTGCGCTTCGCCGGCAAGGGCATCGTCCCGGGCCAGATCGAGGCGTTGTGCGGGGAAGTCGGCCTGCAGGTGACGGCCCTGCGCCGCCTGCGCATCGGCCGCGTGGCGCTCAGCAGCCTGCCGCTGGGGCAGTGGCGTTACCTCAAGGATAGCGAGAAGTTTTAAGCGCCCGCGGCCTGGGCCGCATCGGCGGCCGGCTTGGCGTTCGCTTTCGGCAGCTGCACCAGGCGGGTGCCGGCCAGGCGGTCGTGCAGGAACTGGCGGTCCTTGTCGAGGAAGGCCGTGAGGCCCCAGGCGACGACGCCGACGGCGATCGCGGCCGAGATTTCGGTCTTGCCGTGCAGGCCGAAGGCGGCGCAGACCATCAGCGCCGGCAGGAACCAGCCCCAGGCCAGCAGGTAGCGCAGCACGGCTGTGCGCAGCGGCACGCGGGCCTGGCCGTCGCTGGTGAGGCGCAGGCGCCAGGTCTTCATCGCCAGCGTATGGCCGCTGTCGGTCCAGCACCAGACGAAGTAGGCGCCGGTCACCAGGAAAAGGAAGAGCTTGAGGCCGTGCTGGGCCAGCGGCGCGTGGCTGTTGCGCGTGACGAGCAGGTAGAGGGCGACGGCCAGCATCTCGACGGCCAGCAGGAGGAAGGTCTCGTAGACCATGACGATCAGGCGGCGCTTGACGGTCGGGGTGCTGCTGGCGGTGTCGCTCATCGGATCGGGCTCGAAGCTGGACTCAGGCGTTGTTCGGAGTAATGCCCCAGTTGGCCGGCACCGGCTTTTCCTGCTGGGGCGGATTGACCGGCTGGGCGGGCTGGGCCGGTTGCGGCGTCGCCGGCGCGGGCACCGGCTGCAGCGGCGTCGCCGGCACCGCCACGCAGGGCGGGGTCGCGGACACGTTGTTCTTGACGGTCCCGGCAGGACAGGAGGTCGCGCCCTGGCCGAGCGGCGCCACGGCCTTGCCGCTGGTCTGGCTCGGCACCACCGAGGTCGACTTGCGGCCGGCGGCCGAGGCGGCCAGTTTCTTCTTCTGGTCGTCGGGCAGTTGCTGGTAGCTTTCCCAGCTCGCGGTTTTCTGTTCCGGCGCGATCTTGCGCGCACGCGCATAGGTTTCGCGCGCCAGTTCGCGCTGGGCGGGCGTGAGCTTGGCCCATTCGCGCATGCGATCATGTACGCGCTGCTGTTCTTCCGGTTTCATGCTGGCAAAGCGGTTGGCCAGCTGCAGCCATTTCTGCTTGCGCACGCCGTCCATCTGGTCCCATTCTCCCTGCAGCGGCTGCAATGCCACCTGCTGGGCCGGGGTCAGCGAGCGCCACAGCGGCTTGTCGCCGGTCTTGCGGGCGTTGACAGTCCCGGGCTTGGCGGGATGGGCGGTGGCATCGGCGGCGGCGCCAGCAGGCGTGGCGTTGCCCGCGTCCGGCGTGCCGAACAGTTCGTGCTGATGGCTGAACAGCAGCACGATGGCGGCGAATGCGGCGGCGGCGCCGGCGGCAGCGACTTTACCCTTGTTTGCCGTCATCAAAGCTGGGCCTTACTGTGCGCGTTGCGGCGCTTGCTGCTGTTGCTGGGCCAGGTAGGCGTTGAAGCCGTGGTCGGTGTAGGCGGTGAGCGGCAGGTCGTCGGACAGCACGGCGGCGTCCAGGTCCGCCAGCTCGGCCACGCGCTGCTCGCGCTCGACGTGGTAGACGCCGACCATGCCGGCAACCATCGCCAGCAGCGGGGCGACCACGGCGGCGCGCGCCACCCATTGCATCGAGAACAGCGAGCGGACATCGAACAGCGGACGCTTCTGCTGGCCGCGAACCGGCGCCTGCGCGTCGGCCTTCTTGCGCGACAGGGCAAGGGCGCGTGCAGCCGCCAGCCGATCGGTGGTCGAGGCCGGCAGGTTATCGAGGTTCTCGTTCAGCGCATGGCGGATTTTGTACGCCAGGTTGATGTCGTCGGTGTTCATAGTTTAATTCCCTTGGCCCCCAGGGCTTTCTGCAGGGCATGCGTGGCGCGAGAACAATGTGTCTTTACACTGCCCTCGGAGCACCCCATCGCTTCGGCCGTTTCGGCCACGTCCATGTCCTGCCAGTAACGCATGAGGAAGGCTTCCCGTTGACGCGCCGGGAGCTTTTGTATCTCCTCGTCGATCAGGCGCAGGGTTTCGGCGCGTTCGACCTGGTCCGCGCTCGACTCGGCGGCGGCGGTCCCTTCCTCGGCCTCGTAAGAGGCGAGTATATCAAAGTCTTCATCGTCCTCATCCCGCCGCCCGAGGCTTCCGAACAGACTGATCCAGGTGTTGCGGACCTTCTCGCGGCGGAAATAATCGAGGATGGTGTTCTGCAGGATGCGCTGGAACAGCATCGGCAGTTCGGCCAGCGGCTTGTCGCCGTATTTTTCGGCCAGCTTGATCATGGCGTCCTGAACGATGTCCAGCGCTGCCTCGTCCTTGCGGACCGCGTACGCAGCCTGCTTGAAGGCGCGCCGCTCGACACTCTCGAGGAAGTCGTTTAGTTCTTTGTCAGTGGCCATGCGATGAAGGGTCGGAAAACCTTCGAATGCTAGCAAAAATTACGGCTGAGCGCACTGTAAAATAGAAGAATGAACACATTGCGCGTCCTGGGAAAGGCAAGCTCGATCAATGTTCGCAAGGTCTTGTGGACCTGCGCCGAACTGGATCTTCCATTCATCCGCGAAGACTGGGGCAGCGGTTTCCAGTCCACCCAGCAGGCGGAATTCCTCGCCATGAACCCGAATGCCATGGTGCCAGTGATCGTCGATGCGGACCTGGTCCTGTGGGAATCGAACACGATCTGCCGCTACCTGGCCGGGCGTTACGGCAAGAACGAGTCGCTGCTGCCTGCGGAACCAGCCGCGCGGGCCAGGGTCGAGCAGTGGATGGATTGGCAGGCGACCGATCTCAACAACGCCTGGCGCTACGCCTTCATGGCCCTGGTGCGCAACAGCCCGGCCCACGCCGATGCGGCCCAGGTCGAGGCCAGCGTGGCGCAATGGCACTGGCACATGGGCATCCTCGAGCGCCAGCTCGACAAGACCGGCGCTTTTGCCGCCGGCCCGGAATTCACGCTGGCCGACGTGGTGCTGGGGCTGTCCACCAACCGCTGGCTGATGACGCCGATGGCACGTCCCGATTATCCGGCCATCGAAGCGTATGTGGCGCGCCTGCGCGAGCGGGCGGGATGCCGCGAGTTCGGCATGAACGGGGTTGCCTGACCCCGGACGGCCCGTGGATACGCTTGGGCAGGATCGTCAGGGAGACGCAACTGCGAGGTGTAAAAGTCTGCGCGGGAGCATGACGTTTATGAGGCCTTGCCCGCATCGACATACGCTTCCAGTTTTACGTTGATCCAGTCGACT
Source organism: Massilia sp. 05N420 (assembly GCF_056397205.1). Taxonomy (NCBI): domain Bacteria; kingdom Pseudomonadati; phylum Pseudomonadota; class Betaproteobacteria; order Burkholderiales; family Oxalobacteraceae; genus Massilia; species Massilia sp. 05N420. Next base: position 134,255 of record NZ_JBFTMX010000006.1, on the reverse strand, counting down.
GGCTTGCCATTTTCTTCGCCTTTTGTCGACGAGAGCCCGAAACGGAAGAGTTTTCCGATAAAGCCATTCTTTTGATAATCCTCTGCGGCTTCCAGATTCTTCTGGCCAAGCTTATTTGGTTCCGCTTCAATTTCTCGTGTTCTTGCCAAGGCCCTTGCTTCGAACCTTGCCGGCCTCAAGACGAGATGATGAAGAGGTCTCTTCGCTACCGCGGTCGGGTGCTTGCCTTACCAATTGCCACCGGCTGCGGCGCTGGAATACGTCGGCGGCTGCCGCCCCTATCCGGAATCTGGAGCGCGCGACCTGGAAGCTTGCAGGGGGYAGCAGTTCGTCCCTTGCGAACCATCGGGTGCCGTCGAGCGCTTCTGTATCCTCGCAACGCCACCAACCGCTTGCCGGACAGGGAGCGCCGGTGGCGGCGAAGTTCCCGACCGGCGCCGTGGGAGCGGTTTGGCTTGTGGCAGGCACATGGATGCTTCCTTTTGAAAGCCCCGGCTCCGCCAGCTGGATTGCCGGTACTACCCGTGCCTGATTTCTTCGATCGAGGAGCGTCCAGCAGGTAGGCTGGTCAAGTTGGTAGCTCGACTGTTCCCTGCGGAGCTTGTCCCACAGCTTCTGTGGTTGCAGCAGCAGCGCCTGTGGCATGCGTTGGCCTTTTTTCAGGAACTGGCGCTGGCCTCCTGCCACTTCAGCACGTTTTCTGCCATCCTTGCATTGCCACCAGCCGGTTTCGGGACAAATGTCTCCTGCAGATGCCGTATTGCCCGGCTTGGAGCCGGGTGCTTGTTCAGGTTTCGCCGTCGGCGCGGTACTGGTCGGACGCACCTGGATACTGGACGAGATCTTGTCCCATAGCTGGATCAGGGCTTCTTCGCCCAGGAAGCTGATGACGGGCCGGGCGCCTGCATTGACGGGGTGGCCGGTCGACATTTCGAGGTGCATGAATGGGACGAAGACGTTATCGCTTGTGCCATTCACTTCCCAGTTGAAGCCGAAGGTATGTACAAAATTCAGCTCTGTCCATTTTTCCGCTACTTCATCGCCTTCAATCCCGCTGATACTTCGCTTGCCCTTCCTTAATTTATTCATGAGCGGCTTCTGCCACAAAGGCATTTCCGCGTCCACAGCCGTGTCGCGCTCGAGGCGTCCTTCCTTATCCGGTTTTGTTCCTGCGCGAGTATTCAATGCCAAGGCTAGATCCGGATGATCCTTGAAGCCCGCAAACATCACCACGCCTTCCGTATAGTCGGCTGGTAAGGGGTCCAGCAAGATGCCGGGGCCGAAGCAGAATCCGGCGGCAGTGGGTATTTCGTTCGCCGGTACCAGCCTCAGCTGGTCGAGAAGCATTGGTAGGTTGCCGATCTTACTGGGATCGTAATCATCGGCGATGAAGTCGAAGCTCGTTCCCTTGGCGTGAACATAGGCTTCCAGTTTGACGTTGATCCAGTCGACCGGTTTGCCGTTTTCTTGGCCTTTCGTCAAATTTCGTCCGAACCGGAAGAGCTTTCCGGTAAAACCATTTTTCTGATAATCCTCTGCGGCTTCCAGATTCTTCTGGCCGAGCTGGTTTGGCTCGGCTTCTATTTCTTTTTGTCTTGCCAAGACCCGTGCTTCAAACTCCTGTTGGGTTTCCTCCTGGGCTGAAATCCAGAATCCTTTCATGTATGCGCGGCCGTAGGAAAAGTCCATGGACTGCGGCAGATCGATCAGGAACCTGCCGATGCAGGCCGTCTTCATCTGTTGCGTCAGTTTTGCCACCGAATAGCGGTCCATCATTGCAGCCCCTATGCCGTAAAGAAGATAAATCCCGTAGAGTGCCGCCAGGACACCGATCAATGGATGCGTCTTCTTGCGCGTTTTATCCATTCTCTCCGAGTTCCTGGACAACTTTGGCGATGCAATAGCAGGTCAGCAGGATAGCGTCGTGATGCTTGTAGCTTTCCTGGTGGCGGTAGCCCTGGGTGGCGAACAACTGCCTGACCTTGCCGCCCGGGCCCGCGCCGGACTGTTGCGATACCGTGTCGTCACCGGCCGACTCCTGTTGCTCGACCGAGAAGGTGAGGGTGCGTTTGCCTTCGACCAGTACGGTCCGTGCGCCGTCCGGCGCATGGCCCAGGTATTTTGCCGTTCGAATATTCGACATCGTTACCGGCCCATGTGGCCCGTTGGACGGCTCATGCGCCACCCAGCGGATCTGGCCATATGCAGGATGAGCCTGGTCCGCGCCGTAAAAGGCAAAGCTTGTGGGATGGTAGTAATCCGCCAGCCAGTCGTGAAATTTTTCTGCGGTGTCGATGGCGTCACGGACTCTTTTTCCAACTCCCCCAAACAAGTCTTGGTACAGATCAGCGGGGTTAGTGAGAGCAGGATTGATCAATCCGTACCATGAATCCATGTCGCGATACAGATCGTAGGGATTCGGCTGCGATTCGTTCGGCAGGCTCAGGCAATCGTTGGTCGCCTCGCGCCGCGCGTTCGGTGCGGGAGTCCGGGCCACCCGGACATGCAGCCAGGGCCGCGGGTAGAGCTTGTTCGGCAACAGCTCGAGAGCCCCCGGCGCAACCGACAACACAGGCGTTGTATCCTCGGGCCGCCTGCCGGCGATGTCGGCGAATTTACCCGCCTTGTAGTTGTCGAGCGTATCGTTCGCCGGGTTGTCGCATTCCGTGCCGCAGGCCAGGCGGCGGTAAGCCAGGGGCGCGCCCAAGGCCGGCATGACGCCGTGGATCACACCCAGGATCTTGTCCGGAATGCGCTTGGCGCAGGCACGCCCGACCAGGCCGCCCATGGAATGGGTAACCAGGATCACCTTGTCGCATTCGTGCTTGCGGGTTCGCCACCATTTGACGATCTCGTCGATGCGCCGCTCGAGACGCATGGCCGATTTGCCGCAGGACTGGAGCCAGTTGTAGCCGCAGGCGTAGATCGGGTACTGGTACCCGGCGTATGTTTCGAGTTCGCTTTCCGTCAGGGGCGCTACCGAGCGCACGCCCCAGCGCCGGAGCGGCTCGCTCTGCATGGCCTGCATGACTTCCTTCCAGCGGGTACGGATGTGTCGCTGGTTGAGCGCATCGAATCGAAAGGTCATTTCAAGGTGGCTCTGCAGTTCGAACAGCAGGTTCCCGTACGAACCATTGAAGATCTCGCCCCAGCCGCGCTCGCGCATGACGCTCTGCTCGAGATGGCAGTGAGGAATATCCAGGTCGCCGGTATCGTCGACTTCTACATAGTCTGGATGCAGGAGGAGTTGGCGTGCTCTCGGGCTTCGCTTCTTCCATTCGTTCGCATACAGCAAAGCAGCCGCATCATTGTTCGGCGGCCGCCAGGCCGGCTCCCCCGGCTTGAGCGGGTAACCCGGCGGCAGCTTCACATCGCGCCTGACACGCAGATTCGTTCCCATCGTTCCTGGAATAAATATGACTGGAACAACCTTGTTCGAACCTTTGTACACCAGGCCGCGCGTCTTGAAACTGGTCGGCGTCAGGACAGTGCGCACACTGAGGCTGCCGTCTTCGTTGATTACGGGATCTTTCAAACGACGCAATGGATCTGTCATCTTTGGCTTCACATAAAAAGCTGTAATGCTGGCATGACCAACGGGCGGCACTTCTGCTCGATTCCGACTGCGGCGGGACACACGATAGATCGCCAGCAAAGGAACGATCGGCGCAATGTGCATCGYACAAGTTCATTGCGTCGCGTACCTTTTTCTTTCGAAACTTTGAGGAGATAAGTGCAGTAGGGAATCTAAAAGAGGGATAAATCCGGGCATTGGTCCTGTGCGAGACAAGCTGGCAACTCGTCATCTAGGGATCGCTTGTATTGCTGGGTAAGGGATGAATGCCTGAGCACGGCAACATTTCACGCGCCGCGTGTCGATATGAAAATTTCGAAAAAGAAAATCCTTTTTTAACTTGACCAGAATGGTGCAACGCAGTAATGTAACTAACGCTTTGCAACCCCGAAGCCCACGGTCAGGCAGGACCGGCACACAAGGCCGCTCCCGCATGACGCGCTTTCACATGTAGGCAGTTTGCTCCAACCCGCGCCAAAAGCGCGAGAGACACGCATTCCGCACACAGAAACTCACGCTGAACGAGTTTGCGCCCAGCGCCGGTTCGTAAGTCATCTACGGGTGGCTGAAAGATCGACGTGACCGCAGGAAGAAGGGAAGCATGAGCACTGTTGCGTGACACGTATCTCGTCAGGAACGAGCATCCGATCAATCTCCCTATGGGTCTTGAAAGGAAACGTAATGAGTCACGATTCGGCAGTTCCCATCACGGGCGCTGAGATACTGGTCCGTTGTCTGGCGGAGGAGGGCGTGAAACACGTCTTCGGCTATCCGGGCGGCGCGGTCCTGTATATCTACGACGCCATCTTCAAGCAGGACAAATTCCAGCACATCCTGGTACGCCACGAACAGGCGGCCATCCATGCGGCCGACGCCTATTCGCGCAGCTCGAACCAGGTCGGCGTGGCCCTCGTCACGTCCGGTCCGGGCGTCACGAATGCCGTCACCGGCCTCTCGACCGCCTATATGGACTCGATCCCGATGGTGGTGATTTCCGGCCAGGTGCCGACCCACGCGATCGGCCAGGACGCGTTCCAGGAGTGCGACACGGTCGGCATCACCCGGCCTGTGGTCAAGCACAACTTCCTCGTCAAGGACGTGCGCGACGTCGCCGCGACCATCAAGAAAGCCTTCTATATCGCCCGTACCGGCCGTCCCGGTCCCGTGCTGGTCGATATCCCGAAGGACATCAGCATGCAGAAGGCCCTGTACGAGTATCCGCGCGAGATCGAGATGCGCTCGTACAAGCCGGTCGACAAGGGCCATGCGGGCCAGATCCGCAAGGCCGTGCAGCTGCTGCTGTCCGCCGAGCGCCCGATGATCTATACGGGCGGCGGCGTGATCCTGGCGAACGCCTCGAACGAGCTGAACCGCCTGGTCGACAAGCTCGGCTATCCGGTCACCAACACGCTGATGGGCCTGGGCGCCTACCGCGCCTCCAGCGGCCACTTCGTCGGCATGCCTGGCATGCACGGCACCTATGAAGCGAACATGGCGATGCAGCATTGCGACGTCCTGATCGCGATCGGCGCCCGCTTCGACGACCGCGTGATCGGCAACCCGAAACACTTCGCCAGCAACCCGCGCAAGATCATCCACATCGACATCGACCCGTCGTCGATCTCGAAGCGGGTGAAGGTCGACATTCCCATCGTCGGCAACGTCAAGGACGTGCTGGTCGAGCTGCTGTCCCAGCTCGACGCCGCCGAACAGAAGCCGAATGAGCAGGCGCTGCAGAAGTGGTGGGGCCAGATCGGCGAATGGCGCTCGCGCGAATGCCTGCGCTATACGCCGTCCGACGAAGTCATCAAGCCGCAATCGGTGGTCGAGACCCTTTGGCAGGTGACCGGCGGCGACGCCTTCGTCACCTCGGACGTCGGCCAGCACCAGATGTGGGCTGCCCAGTACTACCCGTTCAACCAGCCGCGCCGCTGGATCAACTCGGGGGGGCTCGGCACCATGGGTGTGGGCCTGCCGTACGCGATGGGCGTGCAGATGGCGAACCCGGGATCCACCGTCGCCTGCATCACGGGCGAGGGCTCGATCCAGATGAACATCCAGGAGCTGGCGACCTGCAAGCAGTATCACCTGACGCCGAAGATCATCCTCCTGAACAACCGCTTCCTGGGCATGGTGCGCCAGTGGCAGGAACTCGACTACAACTCGCGCTATGCCGAGTCGTACATGGATGCGCTGCCCGATTTCGAGAAGCTCGCCGAGGCCTACGGCCACGTCGGCATGCGCATCGAGAAGCCGGGCGACGTCGAGGGGGCCCTGCGCGACGCCTTCGCCATGAAGGACCGCCTGGTGTTCATGAACTTCATCACCGACCGCAGCGAGAACGTCTGGCCGATGGTCAAGACGGGCAAGGGCCTGTCGGAGATGCTGCTGAGCTCGGAGGACCTGTAATGCGCCACATTATTTCCGTCCTGCTCGAGAACGAAGCGGGCGCCCTGTCGCGCGTGGTCGGCCTGTTCTCCGCACGCGGCTACAACATCGAGACGCTCACCGTGGCGCCGACCGAAGACCCGACGCTGTCGCGCATGACCATCGTGACCACCGGCTCCGACGACATCATCGAGCAGATCACCAAGCACCTGAACCGCCTGATCGAGGTGGTGAAGGTGGTCGACCTGACCGAAGGCCAGCACATCGAGCGCGAGCTCATGCTGATCAAGGTGAGGGCGGTCGGCAAGGAGCGCGAAGAGATGAAGCGCACCGCCGACATCTTCCGTGGCCGCATCATCGACGTGACCGAGAAGACCTATACGATCGAGCTGACCGGCGCCAAGAGCAAGCTCGACGCCTTCATCGATGCCATCGACCGCGCTTCCATTCTGGAGACCGTGCGTACGGGCGGCAGCGGCATCGGGCGCGGCGAACGGATTTTGAAAGTTTAAACGTCAAGGCGTGGGCGGAGTGCCCACCCTGCGGTAGGGTGGGTACTCCGTGCCCACGCACTACATACCACACACCAAAACACAGGACACAAAAATGAAAGTTTTCTACGACAAAGACTGCGACCTCTCCCTCATCAAAGGCAAGAACGTCGCCATCATCGGCTACGGCTCGCAGGGCCACGCCCACGCCCAGAACCTGTCGGAATCCGGTGTCAACGTCACCGTCGGCCTGCGCCGCGGCGGCGCTTCCTGGACCAAGGTCGAACAGGCCGGCCTGAAGGTCGCGGAAGTCAACGAGGCAGTCAAGGCTGCCGACGTCATCATGATCCTGCTGCCGGACGAGAACATCGCCCAGGTCTACAAGGAAAACGTCGAGCCGAACGCCAAGCAGGGCGCCGTGCTGGCCTTCGCCCACGGCTTCAACGTCCACTACGGCCAGGTCGTGCCGCGCGCCGACCTCGACGTGATCATGGTCGCACCGAAGGCCCCGGGCCATACCGTGCGCGGCACCTACACCCAGGGTGGCGGCGTGCCGCACCTGGTTGCCGTCTACCAGGACAAGTCCGGCGCCGCGCGCGACATCGCGCTGTCGTATGCGATGGCCAACGGCGGCGGCCGCGCCGGCATCATCGAAACCAACTTCCGTGAAGAGACCGAGACCGACCTGTTCGGCGAGCAGGCCGTGCTGTGCGGCGGCGCCGTCGAGCTGATCAAGGCCGGTTTCGAGACCCTGACCGAAGCGGGCTACGCACCGGAGATGGCCTATTTCGAGTGCCTGCACGAGCTGAAGCTGATCGTCGACCTGATCTACGAAGGCGGCATCGCCAACATGAACTACTCGATCTCGAACAACGCGGAATACGGCGAGTACGTGACCGGCCCGCGCATCGTGACCGAAGACACCAAGAACGCGATGCGCCAGTGCCTGAAGGACATCCAGACCGGCGAGTACGCCAAGTCCTTCATCCTCGAGAACAAGGCCGGCGCCCCGACCCTGATCTCGCGCCGCCGCCTGAACGCCGAGCACCAGATCGAGCAGGTGGGCAGCAAGCTGCGCGCGATGATGCCGTGGATTGCGAAGAACAAGCTGGTGGATCAGTCGAAGAACTAAGTCAGCCAGGAAGGTCATCCCCGCTTTCGCGGGGATGACGCTACTGTCCGCATGAACGACGGTAATGAATTGCAACCGTTTGCAATATTCCATTACATAAATACGCGCCCACCCCAAAACACGCTATCGTTCCGCCTGTAACCAATCAGGAGAACAACAATGCGTCCGTCCCCCCTCATTCTCGCCATCAGCATCGCACTGGCTACCGTCCCGGCCCTGAACGCCCAGGCCCAGAACGCACCCGCCGCAGTCGCCACCACCAGCGGCACCCTGGTCATCGTCCCCGCCTACGGCGAAGTCCGTCATGCCAATGACGAAGCCACCGTCACCTTCTCGGTCGAAGAGCAGGACAAGGACCGCGCCGCCGCCGCCGCCCGCGTGAACCAGAAGATGAAGCAGGGCACCGAGATCGTGCGCCGCGAGGATCCGCGTGCGGAGCTCAAGACCGTCAACTACTACAGCTATCCGGTGTATCCGGAAGTGCCGGACACGCCGCGTCCGATGGCCAACCAGCAGGCCGCGCGCCGGGTGCCGATCGGCTGGCGCGTCGGCCAGTACCTGGAAGTGAAGACCCGTAGCCTCGACAACCTGCCGAAGACCGCCGCCGCGGCCCAGAAGGTGCTGGGCATCACCAACATCGACTACCACCTGAGCCCGGAGCTGACTCGCAAGCTGGACGACGAGCGCATCGCCGCCACCTACCGCAACCTGAACGAGCGCGTCGCCTCGATCGCGCGCGCGATGGGACGCAACGTCAACGATGCCGTCATCGATACCGTCGACTTCGAAGGCAGCGGCAATTACGTGGGCGGGCAGGGCGATGTGGCCGCCGCGCCGATGGCCATGATGCGCGCCAAGCACGCGGAAGCCGCCGAGATGCCCGAGCCCAGCTTCGAGCCGGGCGAGACCCGTCTGCAGATGCGCCTGGTGGGCAAAGTGAAGTTCAGGTAAGAACCGATCCCGGCAGGCAGGAGCGACTCCTGCCTGCTGGGACAGGTTCCAAGCGTATCGGTTCGCTAACCCCCGTGCGCGGCCATATAATGGCGTGGTCCGCGCCCGCGCGCGCTGTTACCGAATAACAATACTTATGCCAACATTTCCACGCCGCAGAAAGAGCGGCGCACCCAAGACCTCGCGCTTCGGCCGTTTCAGCCGCTTCAGCCGCGCTCCGCGCAAGACGGACGCGGCGGCCCGCCCGCGGCGCGGCATCTACCTGCTGCCGAATGCCTTCACGACCGCCGCCCTGTTCGGCGGTTTCTACGCGATCGTGATGGCGATGAACCAGCGCTTCGACCAGGCTTGCTGGGCCGTGTTCATCGCCATGGTCCTCGACGGCCTGGACGGCCGCGTGGCCCGTCTGACGAACACCCAGTCGGAATTCGGCGCCCAGTACGATTCGCTGTCCGACATGGTGTCCTTCGGCGCCGCGCCGGCCCTGGTGATCTACGAATGGTCGCTGCGCGGCCTGGGCAAGCTGGGCTGGATCGCCGCCTTCGTCTACTGCGCCGGCGCCGCGTTGCGCCTGGCCCGCTTCAACACCAATATCGAAGTCGTCGACAAGCGCTTCTTCCAGGGCTTGCCCAGCCCGGCCGCGGCGGCGCTGGTGGTCGGCTTCGTGATGATGATGACCGATCCCGAGATCAACATCAGCCCGCGCCAGGCCGACTGGATCTCCTGGTGCATCGCGCTGTTCGCCGGCCTCACCATGGTCACCAACGTGCCGTTCTACAGCTTCAAGGACGTCAACTTCCGCAAGTCGGTGCCCTTCATCGTCGTGTTCCTCGTCGCGCTGGGACTGGCCCTGCTGGCGATCGACCCGCCGAAGGTGCTGTGGCCGCTGTTCGTGCTGTACGGCCTGTCCGGCTATGCCGTGTACCTGTGGCGCCTGGCCAAGGGCAAGCCGGTCAGCATCGTGCAGACCGAGGAAGAGCCGCTGGATCCGAGCGAGCGACGCTGATCCGCGCGCCCGATGGTATGCTGAAGCCATGACTACCGATTCCGACATTGAGCTGTCCGGCCCTTTCCAGGCCAAGGACGGCAACGGCCGTACCCTCGACGTGAAAGCGATCCGCATCTTCGACGAGGGCTACGGGATCATCGACGTGTACGTGGAGTTCAAGGCCCAGCTCGAGCCCGGCGCCCACAAGGATCCGGTGCTGCTGCGCCAGATCGTCGAACGCCTGCGCGCGGTCGGCTACAAGGGGCCGGACTTCGGGCTCAGCGATCCCGGCCTGCAGGAAAGCCGCCTGATCGTGCTCGAGGCGCCCGAGGAGTTCGCCGCCTTCGCCAAGAGCCGCGGCTGGAAGAACCTGGCCGAGGATTTCGACGACGAGTAATTTCGGCCCGCCGGCCTAATCCCGCAGCGTGCGCCACTCCTGCTGCGTCGCCGGCTGCTCGTGCTGCGGGCAGCTGGTAATCCTCTGCTTGCCGTGCTTTTCGATCATGTCGATGCTGGTGGCGGGCGAGCGGTCCGTGATGCAGTAGGTGCCGTTGCCGGTGATGACGCGCGAGCGGCGCGCGCCGTCGCCGGTGTCGTTCACCAGCGATTCCACCTTCGGCGCTTCCCAGATCCTGCCGGGCGCCAGCGCGGCGGCTTCCTCCATCTTCCTGCGCATGCGGATCTGCGGGCTGTCCAGCGGGGCGCCGATATACGGCCTGTTTTCCTTGCGCAGCGCCTTGTCGATGCCGCCGATGTCGCGCCTGGCGCGTTCCATGATCTGTTCGGCGCTCGGCTTCGTTGCGGCGGGCCGGGATGGCGCCTCGGCGCTCGTGCTGGATGGCGGAGCCATGCTGTCTGCCGGCGCCGCGAGCGGTGGTGATGCCGGCAAGGGCGGCAGGGTGATGGCGGGGGTGGGGAGGTGCAGATGCCGTGCGGGAGCTTCCTTGCGCGGTGGGGCGTCCTCGTCCTTCGGCGCCGTCGCCGTCGGAGGCCGCGGTCTCGGCAGCGGAATCCATACGGTGCGGCCGCGCGTCTCGTCATCCGGGCGGGCCGGCGCCGGCAGCGTGCGCAAGGCCTGCCAGCCGATCAGCAGCGCCAGGTGCACGAAGGCTGTCAGCAGCAAGCCCAGGCGGCGGTCGGTGGCAGCTGTGTTGTAGGCAAGGTTCATGCAGAAAAAGTATAGCGGCCGCCGGGCGCTGCTTTCTCACACATCCTCACCGTCCGCTTAACCCGGCCTTAAGACTCAGCGGTGCCGGAAGCGGTCGTCGTATATCGGATCCGGCCCGTTCAGCATCTGCCGCACGACACCCTGCTGGTCGAAGTGGACGTTCATCATCGAATTCCACACGCCCGCTTCCTTGTAGCGGTAGGACCAGACTTCGTAGTTGTGGAAGGCCACGCGCGAGATCTCGGCCGGGCGGCCGAAGTTGCGCAGGATGTCGTCCTTGGTCCACTGGTCGACCTTCACCTTGGCGAAATTTTCGCTGGTCAGCACCTGCTCGTAGGAGAGCAGGTGGCCGTCCGGCCCGATGCGCGCCATGTGCTGGAACTGGCCCATCGGCTGGCCGCGGTACTCCAGCACCTGGCCGCCGTCCGGCTCCGGGTAGCTGGCGGCCGGCTGGCCCAGCGCGGCCGTGACCTCGGCCAGCGGCGCGCCGACCGGCGGCGGCTGGCGGAACAGCGGGGCGCAGGCGGACAGGGAGAATGCGAGCGCCGCCGCCAGCGTCATCGTCCCGATCGAATGCTTCATTGCGAGCCTCCTTGTGTAAAGTACAGCCGGCGCTCACAGACCCTTGTAACGGTCGTCGAGCAGCGGGTCCGGGCTGTTGAACACGCGCAGCACCGTGCCGCGCGCATTGAAGTCCACATTCATCACCGAGTTCCACACGCCTTTTTCCTTGTAGCGATAGGACCAGATCTCGCCTTCCTCCAGGCGCGAGCGTACGACCTCGGCCGGGCGGCCGAAGTTGCGCAGGACGTCATCGCGGTTCCAGCGGCCGACCTCGATCCTGGCGAAGTTCTCGCTGGTCAGCACCTGCTCGTAGGAGATCAGCCTGCCGTCGGCGCCGATGCGCGCCATGTGCTGGAACTGGCCCATCGGTTGGCCGCGGTATTCGAGCACCTGGCCGCCGGCCGGGTCGGGGTAGATTGCATCCGGCTTGCCGAGCCTGGCCGTGACTTCGGCCAGCGGCGCGCCGACGGCGGGCGTCCGGCGGATCATCGGGGCGCAGGCGGAGAGCGACAGGATCAGTGCGAGGGTAGCGGCGGTGTTGAGCGTTTTCGTCATCGGTTTATGCATTCAAAGTCCATGAGGCATGCCAAAACGGCAATACCGGTCCCCCACATTGTATAGCGAAGCCGAAGAATTTCTGGCTTCACCCGGCGTTTTCAAATATACTTCCCGGTCTTGGCCTCAAGGCCGGGTTTCTTAACAACTCACGGTGCGCTGGGTTCCGACTCTTGCACCGCATGTGAAAGGTAACATCATGACCGTAGAAAACATCAACAAAGCCGCCATCATCGCGGACAACGCACGTGGCGACAAAGACACCGGTTCGCCGGAAGTCCAGGTTGCACTGCTGACCGCCCGCATCAACGAACTGAACGGCCACTTCAAAGAGCACCAGAAGGACCACCACTCGCGCCGCGGCCTGATCATGATGGTCAACCGTCGTAAGAGCCTGCTGGCTTACCTGAAGCGCAAAGACCTGAACCGCTACCGCGACCTGATCGCCAAGCTCGGTCTGCGTAAGTAATCTACGCATTGAGCCAATCGGCTTGATCACGAAATGCCTGCGTCAGTTCGGCTGCCGCAGGCATTTTGTTTTTCCAGATTTTGGCGTTTTTCGGGGTCAGAGCCCGGTTTTCACGGGTGGGCCCTGACCCCGAAAGACGCCAACTGACTTGCAGTAAAGGCTATCGAAGCCAGATGGCCCGTGGTGAGGTGAACGACAGCGCCTGAAAATCTGTCGGCAAATAGAAAGGGATTACCCATGTTTAACAAAGTTACGAAAACCTTCCAGTACGGCGACCATACCGTGACCCTGGAGACCGGCGAGATCGCTCGCCAGGCTTCCGGCGCCGTCCTCGTGTCGGTCGAGGACACCGTCGTCCTGGCAACCGTGGTGGCGAAGAAAGACGCCAAGCCGGGTCAGGACTTCTTCCCCCTGACGGTCGACTACATCGAGAAGAGCTACGCCGCCGGCAAGATCCCGGGCGGCTTCTTCAAGCGCGAAGGCCGTCCGTCGGAGAAGGAGACCCTGACGTCGCGCCTGATCGACCGTCCGATCCGCCCGCTGTTCCCGGAAGGCTACCTGAACGAAGTCCAGGTCATCATCCACGTGCTGTCCGTGAATCCTGAGATCGATCCGGACATTCCGTCGATGATCGGCGCCTCGGCCGCCCTGTGCGTGGCCGGCATCCCGTTCAGCGGCCCGATCGGCGCCGCCCGCGTCGGCTACGCCAACGGCCAGTACATCCTGAACCCGACCACCACCCAGCTGAAGACCTCGCAGATGGACCTGGTCGTCGCCGGCACCGAACACGCCGTGCTGATGGTCGAATCCGAAGCCCAGCAGCTGTCGGAAGAAATCATGCTGGGCGCGGTCGTCTACGGCCACGAGCAGATGAAGGCAGTCATCGACGCCATCCACGCCCTGGTCGAAGAAGGCGGCAAGCCGGAAGTCGAGTGGAGCCCGGCACCGAAGAACGAGACCCTGATCGCACAAGTCGCGCAACTGGCAGAAGCCAAGGTCCGCGACGCCTACCAGACCCGCGAAAAATCGGCGCGCCAGCAGAAGCTGAAGTCGCTGTCGGGCGAAGTGATGGCCGGCCTGTCCGAGCAAGGTATCGAAGCGGATGCGGCCGAAGTCGGCAACATCCTGTTCGACATGGAAGCCAAGGTCGTGCGTTCGCAGATCCTGGACGGCGAGCCGCGCATCGACGGCCGCGACACCCGCACCGTGCGTCCGATCTCGATCCGCACCAGCGTCCTGCCGCGTACCCACGGTTCGGCCCTGTTCACCCGCGGCGAAACCCAGGCCCTGGTGATCGCCACCCTGGGCACCGGCCGCGACAGCCAGAAGATCGACGCGCTGATGGGCGAGTACACCGACGACTTCATGATGCACTACAACATGCCTCCGTTCGCCACCGGCGAAACCGGCCGTGTGGGCACCCCGAAGCGCCGCGAAATCGGCCACGGCCGCCTGGCCAAGCGCGCGCTGGTCGCCGCACTGCCGGCGCCGGAAGAGTTCAGCTACTCGGTGCGCCTGGTTTCGGAAATCACCGAGTCGAACGGTTCGTCGTCGATGGCTTCGGTCTGCGGCGGCTGCCTGGCGCTGATGGACGCCGGCGTGCCGATGAAGGCCCACGTGGCCGGCATCGCCATGGGCCTGATCAAGGAAGGCGGCAAGTTCGCCGTCCTGACCGACATCCTGGGCGATGAAGACCACCTGGGCGACATGGACTTCAAGGTGGCCGGTACCGCCAACGGCATCACCGCGCTGCAGATGGACATCAAGATCCAGGGCATCACCAAGGAAATCATGCAGGTGGCGCTGGCGCAAGCCAAGGACGGCCGCCAGCACATCCTGGCCGAGATGCAGAAGGCCATGCCGACCGTGAAGACCGAGCTGTCGGACTTCGCACCGCGCCTGATCACCATCCGCATCAACCCGGAAAAGATCCGTGACGTGATCGGCAAGGGCGGCGCAGTGATCCGCGCGCTGACCGAAGAAACCGGCACCCAGATCGACATCACCGACGAAGGCATCGTGACCATCGCGTCGGTCGACGCCGCCGCCGGCCAGGAAGCCAAGCGCCGCATCGAAGAGCTGACCGCATCGGTCGAAGTGGGCAAGACCTACGACGGCACCGTGCTGAAGCTGCTGGACTTCGGCGCCATCGTCCAGGTCATGCCGGGCAAGGACGGCCTGCTGCACATCTCGCAGATCGCCAACGAGCGCGTCAACGCCGTTGCCGACTACCTGAAGGAAGGCCAGCAAGTGCGCGTGAAGGTCCTCGAGACCGACGAGCGCGGCCGTCTGAAGCTGTCGATGAAGGCCGCCGCCGCGGATGACGCGGCAGCGGGTGCGGCGCAGTAAGCTGCGTGCTCCCTCGGCCGCTTCCGCGGCCTGCCAAATGAAAACCGCCAGTGCGTGAGCCTGGCGGTTTTTTCTTTCTGCGCTGTTTGATGCGTTTCAACTCCGCACAGGAAATCCGGCGTAAGAATGCCTCGCATTGCCCGACGATTGCGCATTGTGCGCCAGGGGGCACTGCGAGGAGCGCCACATGGCTGACAGCACCGTTTACGATCAATTCGAGCAGCTTACTCCGGACGAAAAGTCGTATATCCTTAGTCATCCGCATCATGCCGTCGCCATCAGGGAATCGAGATATCTGGCGTTTATCGAAACCAAGCGGTGGTTTGGGCGTAATGGTCGTAACGATAAGTCGGATGCGTTTCGCCATTGCTTCTGGTCAGCACTATTGGCGCGCGAACCAGGATACGAGAACGCGTTGAAATTCACGACCGCACACGAATCCACTCCTGCTAACGATCCCGCCGAAAAAGCCATGGATTTGCACAACAACCGCGTTGGCCTTGGCATAGGGAAGGGTAATCGCACGGACCAGCAGCTTGCGGCCATGTGCCTGTCTGCCTAGAGGGCGGGCAGGCTGAAGGTGTTAAGCGGAGGCTGAACCATGCGCTTGTTCCTGATCGCCAGCCTGTTGTCGCTCGCCGTGGCCGGCTGCTCCGGTCATTCGGTCGAGAAGCAGGCAAAGCAGCTAGGAAACCGCGAATTTACCGCACAGGCGTGGCAAGGCGCCACCCAGGAAGAGCGCGGTGAAATGCTGGCTTCGCTGCTCGACAAACATCGGCTCGTAGGACACCCGGCCAAGGAAGCAGTGGCTCTATTGGGGAAGCCGACAGGTTATTACGAATACGACGAAAATCCCGCCTATTTCGTCGGTCCCGGAACGGTCAAGAGTGGGTTCGGAGACGGCTACCTGCTGGTCTTCCTGACCGACAAAGCAAGTGGGCGCATCACCGATATCCGCCTGATTCCACGGACTTAGCGTCCAGTCGATAGGCCACTCCGGCGGACGGCCACATGAAAACCGCCAGTGCGTGAGTGAACTGACCCCGCCGTTGCGGCGGAATGATCAGGTCTCCGCCTTCGTCTCCGCGAAGTAGGGAGGCTAAACCCGGGTCGCCTTGCACCCCGATTTGCATGGGTTTGGTCTTCCATTCCGCGTTCTCGGCTCCCGTCTCGACCCAGGTCATGGCCTTGATAACCTTCCAGTCGAGAGGGTGGAATCCAGGGCTGCAGCCTAGATGGCGATTGTAGTCATCGACTGCCGTTTTGATTGGAGTCCTTGACGGCGCGCCGCAGACCGCTTTTCCACTTTCCGAGCGCTGTCATCGATGCTTGCTCTGCCATGTGCTTCTCCTTTTGAAGGCGACAACGCACGATGATGGCGTGACAACGCGTGGTTTGAGTTGTTGCCGGGCAAGCGAAGGCAATTCGTGGGTTTTTCTTCGGCGCTTAGGATTTTATTGGCGCTCAGGCCAGTTCCGGATGATGCTCCCTGAGCCAGCCCCTGACATGCGCGAGCAGCGCCTTCGCCTGCGCCTGGGCATCCTCGACTGCGCCGTCACTGACGGCGGCGCCTTCATAGTCGTCGCAGTTGCGAAGCTGCCGCAGATCGTCGAGCTCGACCATGATGCCCTTGTCGAGGCCGACGGCGACCGGCAGGGACTGGATCGCGGTCTGGTGATGCCCGGGCTTGCCGGTCGAGGTGCGATAGCCGTTCGCCAGCAGGCCGGCGATGGCGCATTGCATGACGCACTTGTAGGCGGCGTCGAAGCGGTTTTCGTTGCTGATGGCGGTGACGGCGGCATCGTCCAGATTGCGCTCGGCTGCCGCCAGCAGGCGCTGGATGTCGCCGCGGTCGGGGCGGGCCTCGTCGAGGCTGCCGATTTCCAGCAGATTTTGTAAACTCATCTTTATTGTCCGATTGAAATAGTCTGATCCGGCAGAACCGGCTCGTAATGCTTGAGCATTCGCGACTGTAGCACCCCCGGCAGGCGCTCCCGGTTCGGTACGCAATCGTATCGTGTCGCGAAGGCAAGGAATGGTATAGTTAGTCATTTATTTAACAGAATGCCCTTGCTGTGACATAAAGGGGCTCAATCTTCCAAAGCCAAAGGAACCAATGATGACCACTCAGGACTACGCGACCCGCATCAGCCAGCTCATCCAGGAACACGAGGCCGATATCGGTGCGGAGTGGATGGCGCAGCTGGAAGCGCTGACGGTCCGTTCGAACGTGGTCTCGAAGGAGCAGCTGCGCAAGCACTGCCAGCAATTCCTCACCGCCTTCAGCAACGGCACCCGCGGCGGCGAGCTGAACAATATCGAGCACCGTTCCTGGGACGAGGTGCGCGACCTGCTGGCCGAGATCTCCTCGACCCGCGCCAGGAACGGCTCGACCCCGAGCGAAACCGCAACCTTTGTGTTCTCGCTCAAGCAGCCGCTGTTCGCGCGCCTGAACGCGGGCTTCGCCAACGACCCGGCGGCCCTGGCCAACGCGTCCTGGACCATCAGCTCGCTGCTCGACAAGTTCGGCCTGTACACCATCGAAGTGTTCCAGCGCGCGCGCGACCAGATCATCGTGCGCCAGCAGCAGGAACTGCTGGAGCTCTCGACCCCGGTGGTCAAGCTGTGGAACGGCATCCTGGCGCTGCCGCTGATCGGCACCCTGGATTCCGCGCGCACCCAGGTGGTGATGGAAAACATCCTGCAGAAGATCGTCGACACCGGCGCCGCCATCGCAATCATCGACATCACCGGCGTGCCGACCGTCGATACCCTGGTCGCCCAGCACCTGATGAAGACCATCGCCGCGGCCCGCCTGATGGGCGCCGACTGCATCATCAGCGGCATCCGCCCGCAGATCGCCCAGACCATCGTCCACCTCGGCGTCAACCTGGAAGACGTGACGACCAAGGCCAGCCTGGCCGACGCCTTCGTGGTGGCGCTCGAGCGCACCGGCACCTCGATCGTGAAGAAGGGCTGAGATCCGCATGGAACGTATCCCGATTCTCCGCATGGGCGACCTGCTGCTGGTGACGATCCAGGTCGACATGCACGACCGCCTGGCAATGACGCTGCAGGACGACCTGACCGAGCGCATCGTGCGCGATAATGCGAAGGGCGTGCTGATCGACATCTCGGCGCTGGACCTGGTCGACTCCTTCATCGGGCGCATGATCAGCAATACCGCCGCGATGGCGCGCGTGCTGGACGCCCAGACGGTGGTGGTCGGCATGCAGCCGGCGGTGGCGATCACGCTGGTGGAGCTGGGCCTGACCCTGCACGGCGTGAAGACGGCACTCAACGTGGAAAAGGGCATGACCCTGTTAGGAAAGACGCACTTTTGATGAGCGCAGCTCTCAATCACGCAGTGACTTTCGAGACCGCGCTCCTGGAGCGCGACAGCCGGTTGCGCACCGCGCGCACCACGCTTCCGCTGCGCTCCGACGAGGACGTGGTGGGCCTGCGCAAGCAGGTGCGCGAGCGCGCGGTGGCGATCGCGCTGTCGCTGGTCGACCAGACCAAGCTGGTGACGGCGGCCAGCGAACTGGCGCGCAACACGATCAAGTACGGCGGCGGCGGCGAGGTCCACCTCGACGCGCTGGAAGACGGTTTCAAGCGCGGGATCGGCCTGATCTTCGTGGATAATGGGCCGGGCATTCCCGACCTCGACCAGGCGCTGCGCGACGGTTTCACGACCGGCGGCGGCCTGGGCCTCGGACTGGGCGGTTCGAAACGCCTGGTCGACGAGTTCGCAATCGATTCCCGCGCAGGAGAAGGCACCGCAGTGTCTGTGGTCAAATGGAAACGCTGATCAGTTCGCTGTTACCGCAGCTCGTCTTCCAGATCAATCACGCCAGTGACATCGCGGCCGCCCGCCGCGCGGGCCAGAAGCTTGCCGGCGAGCTGGCCTTCGACGAGGTTCAGGCGGGCCGGCTGGCGATCGTGGTCACCGAGGCCTGCACCAATATCCTCAAGCACGCGGGCGAGGGGACCATCTACCTCATGCGCGCGCAGTCCGGCGCTTCGATGCCGGGCATCGACGTGCTGGCGGTCGACAACGGTCCCGGCATCCATGATTTTTCCAGCAGCCTGCGCGACGGCGTCTCCACCGCCGGCACGGCCGGCACCGGCCTGGGCGCGTTGCAGCGCCAGTCGGACGAGTTCGACGTCTGGTCGATGCCGGGCCGCGGCGCCGCCTTCTTCATGCGCCTGTGGCGCGGCAGTCCGCCGCCGCGTCCCTGCGGGGTCGAAGTCGGCGCGCTGTGCGTGCCGATGGGCGGCGAGGAAGCCTGCGGCGACGGCTGGGCCGTGAGCTGCGACCTCGACGGCGCCACCCTGCTCGGGGTCGACGGCCTGGGCCACGGTCCGGAAGCGGCCAAGGCCGCGCACGCGGCCGTGCATGCCCTCGAGCGCAAGCCGGCCTCGGCGCCGTCCGAGGTGCTGCACACGGCCCACGAGGCGCTGCGCATCACGCGCGGCGCGGCGCTGTCGGTGGCGCGCATCGACTACAGCGGCAACGACATACGCTTCGCCGGCATCGGCAACGTCAGCTGCGTGGTCCACGACGGCGCGGCGCGGCGCGCACTGGTGTCGCACAACGGCATCGTCGGCGCCAATATGCGCAAGGTGCAGGAGTTCACCGCCGACTGCCCGCCGGGCGCGATCGTGATCCTGCATTCGGACGGCGTGCAGACCCAGTGGGACCTGAGCGATTATCCCGGCCTGTATGCGCGCACGCCGGTGCTGGTGGCCGGCATCCTGATGCGCGACTTCATCCGCCGCCGCGACGACGCCATGGTGCTGGTCGGCCGGCGCCGGGGAGAACACACATGAACAACCAGCGCATCCTCGGCGTCAGCCTGTCCGCCGACCAGGACGTGGTGCTGGTGCGCCAGCGCGCGCGCCAGCTGTCGGCGCTGCTCGGCTTCTCGCAGCAGGACCAGGTGCGCATCGCCACCGCCGTGTCGGAAGTGGCGCGCGGCGCCTGCCAGCTCGCCTTCGGCGGGCGCGCCACCTTTCAGATGCGCGAATGCGGCGGCCGCCAGTGCCTGCAGATGATGATTTCGGCAGGCGGCGACACGCCTGCCGGCGCCTCCCTGCCGGACGACGCGGTGGTGACGGCGCACCGCCTGATGGACGAGTGCACGATCGCGAAGGACGCGCGCGGCATCCCGACGGTCACGATGTGCAAGGCCTTGCCGTCCCAGGTCCGGGTCGACGCGGCCCGGCTGGCCGAGTTGGGCGCCCAGCTCGCCAAGGACAGCCCGGTCGCCAACAGCTACCTCGAGGTGCACCAGCAGAACCAGGAACTGGTGGCTACCCTGGCCGAGCTGCGCGAGCGCCAGGAAGACCTGCTGGAGCTGACCCGCGAGCTGGAGGACACCAACCGCGGCATCGTCGCGCTGTACGCCGAGATCGAGGACAAGGCCGAGCGCCTGCGCCGCGCCGACGAGATGAAGTCGCGCTTCCTGTCGAACACCAGCCACGAGCTGCGCACGCCGCTGTCCTCGATCCGGGCCCTGGCCCAGCTGTTGCTGGCCCGCCTGGATGGCGACCTGACGCTGGAACAGGAGCGCCAGGTGAAGTTCATCGAGAAGGCCGYCAACGACCTGTCCGAGCTGGTCAACGACCTGCTCGACCTGGCCAAGATCGAGGCCGGCAAGGTCGAGGTGCAGCTGGCGCCGGTGGTGGCCGACAACCTGTTCCGCGCGCTCAAGGGCATGCTGCGGCCGCTGGTCGACGAGGCCCGGGTCGAGCTGGTGTTCGAGGCGCCGGACTTCGACGAGCCCTTCGAATCGGACGAGGGCAAGATTGCCCAGGTGCTGCGCAACTTCATTTCGAACGCCCTCAAGTTCACGGAACAGGGCCAGGTCCGCGTCCGCGCGGTCCGCGACCTGGAATGCGATACCATCACCTTCGCGGTGGCCGACACCGGGATCGGCATCAGCCCGGACAACCTGCAGCTGATCTTCGAGGAATTCAGCCAGATCGAACACCCGCTGCAGCGCCGCAGCAAGGGAACGGGCCTCGGCCTGCCGCTGTGCCGCAAGCTGGCCGATCTGCTCGGCGGCCGGGTCGAAGTGGAGAGCGAGGTCGGTATCGGCTCGACCTTCAGCCTGGTACTGCCGCGGCGCTTCCCGCAAATCGATGGATAGACGATGACGAACTCCACCCTGATCCTGAATGTCGACGACAACGACGGCGCCCGCTACGCCAAGACGCGGATCCTGCAGAGCGCCGGATTCGAGGTCGTCGAAGCCACCAACGGCACCGACGCGCTGGCGGCCGTCAAGCGCGGCGGGATCGCGCTGGTCCTGCTGGACGTCAAGCTCCCCGACATCAACGGCATCGAGGTCTGCCGCCRCATCAAGGCCGACCCCGACAGTGCCCTGGTGCTGGTGCTGCAGACCTCGGCCGCGCTGACCGGGCGCGCCGACAAGATCCGCGGCCTCGAGGGCGGCGCCGACAACTACCTGGCGGCGCCGATCGAAGCCGACGAGCTGATCGCCAACGTCAAGGCGCTGCTGCGCATGCGCCGCACCCAGAGCGCGCTGCGCGACAGCGAGGAGCGCTTCCGCCAGCTGACCGACAACATCGAGGACGTGTTCTGGATGTTCTCGGTGCCCGAGGGGGCGCTCGAATACGTGAGCCCGGCCTATGCCGCGATCTGGGGCCGCAGCATCGAGTCGCTGGAACGCGAGCCGGGCAGCTGGAGGGATTCGGTGCATCCCGACGACCGCAGCCATATCGACAGCCTGTGGCGCGGCCTGCAGGGCAATCCGCATTACGAGGCCGAGTTCCGTATCGTGCTGGAGGACGGTTCGCTGCGCTGGGTGCGCGACCGCCTGTTCCCGGTGCGCGACGGCCGCGACGAGGTCTACCGCGTGGCGCGCGTCACCAGCGACATCACGCGGCGCAAGGAGATGGAAGGCCTGCTGCGCGCGGCCGACAGCAACAAGAACGAATTCCTGGCGACCCTGGCGCACGAGCTGCGCAATCCGCTGTCGCCGATCCGCAATGCGGCCGCGCTGCTGGGCTCCACCGGCTCCGCCGCCGCCGAGCTCCAGGCGCGCGCGCGCGAAGTCATCACGCGCCAGGTCGACCACCTGGCCCACCTGGTCGACGACCTGCTGGACGTGGCGCGCATCTCGGAAGGCAAGATCGCGCTGCGCAGGGAAGAAGTCGACATCAAGGGCGTGATCGCGCAGGCGATCGAGACCGCCGGTCCGCTGATCGCGGCGCGCGCGCACCGCCTCGAGGTGGTCCAGCCCGAGCGCCAGGTCTGGGTCTCGGGCGATCCGGTGCGCCTGGCCCAGTCGATGGGCAACCTGCTGCACAACGCCGCCAAGTTCACGCCGAAGGGCGGACTGATCCACGTCGAGGTCCAGCTGGACGGCGATACCGTGCGTATCGCGGTGCAGGACAACGGCATCGGCATCGCCGAGGACAACCTGCCGCGCATCTTCGGCATGTTCGCCCAGGCCGCCGTGCCGCCGGACCGCGCGCCGGAAGGGCTGGGGATCGGCCTGTCGCTGGTCTCGCGCCTGCTCGAGATGCACGGCGGCCGCCTGACCGCCAGCAGCCCCGGGATCGGCATGGGCAGCACCTTCACGGTCGAGCTGCCGGTGCTGCGCACCTCGATGCCGGAACAGGCCGCGCCGGCCGCGGAGGAGGGCGGTCAGGCGGGAACGAAGGGGCGCCGCGTGCTGCTGGTCGACGACAATGTCGACGCCATGGAGATGATGGCCTTCCTGCTGACCGAGATGGGCTACGAAGCCCATACCACGGCCGACGCCAGCGGCATCGTCGAGCTGGCTTCGGCCCTCCGCCCAGAGGTGATCGTGCTCGACATCGGCCTGCCGAACGTCGACGGCTACGAGGTGGCGCGCATGCTCAAGCAGCACCCGGAACTGAAGTCGATCCGGCTGGTGGCCCACACCGGCTACGGTTCGCCGGAAGACCGCCGCAAGGCGCAGGAGGCGGGTTTCGATGCACACCTGGTGAAGCCGGCGGAGCTGGACGACCTCGAAAAAGCCCTGCAGGGCTGATCGAACGATGCGTGGGGTCTTGAGGCCGGGGCCTCAAGACGGGCGTGCCCACGCATTGCGTTCGCCAACGCACGGAATCGCACTGGCCGACGTCCTATTCTGGCGGCATCGCCACCACACGGAGGTCATCATGCCCAAGGGAGCCAGCCCGAAACGCGAGCGCGAGTACAAGAAGCTCGAGACCGAGTTCAAGAAGGAACACCGCTACCCCGGCCGCGAGGAGGAAGTCGCCTCGCGCATCGTCAACAAGCAGCGCGCCGAGCACGGCGAGACCAAGCAGTCGTCGAGCGGCGGCAGCAAGCAGTCGGCCAAGAAGTGATCCGCGGATGAAAAAAGCCTCCCGGGCTCGCACCCGGGAGGCTCTTGCTCGTCCTTGCGAGGGATTACTTGTCGGTGACGGTGAAGTCGCCGAAAGCCTTCAACTGCTCACCCACGGACTTGCTGTCGCCGACCACGACGATCGACTGGTGCTCGGGGTTGAAGTACTTCTTCGAGACGTCGCGCACCTGTTCCGGCGTGACCTTCTGGATCAGCGGCACGTACTGGGACAGGAACTCGGGCGGCAGGCCGACCAGCCAGTTCATCGCCAGGGTGGCGGCCACCGCGCGCTGCATCTGGTTGGACAGCACGTAGCCGCCGGCCACGTAGCGCTTGTGCATCTCCATTTCCTGCGGCGAGATCAGCTCGCCGCCGATGCGCTTGTACTCGTTGAAGTACTCGGTCAGGGCCGCGCCGGTGACTTCGTTGCGTACGTCGGCGCCGCCGACGATGCTGCCGCCTTCGCGCATCATGCGCGCGCCGGCCGAGGCGCCGTAGGTGTAGCCCTTTTCCTCGCGCAGGTTGATGTTGACGCGGCTCGAGAAGCCGCCGCCCAGGATGGTGCTGGCCAGGCGCAGCGGCACCTGGTCGCCGGCGGTGGCGGCGATGCCGGAGCCGGCCACGCGGATGGTCGACTGCACGCTGCCCGGACGCTCCAGCAGGATGTGGACCGGCTTGGCGGCGRCCGGCGCCGTTGCGCTTGCCGCCGGGGCGGAGCCTTCGGCCTTCCAGTCGCCGAAGGCATGCTGGGCCAGCTTCATGGCATCAGCCTCCTTGATGCGGCCGGTGATCACCAGCAGCGCCTGGTCCGGACGGAAGCGCTTGGCGTGCTCGGCGCGCAGCAAGGCTTCGTCGACCGAATTGATGCCTTCGACGGTCGGCGTGGTGTGGCCGTAGGGGTGCTCGCCGAATACTGCGCGGTTGACGGCGCGCTCGGCGCGGAAGCGCGGCTGGGTTTCCTGCACGCGCAGGGACTGCAGCGCGTTGGCCTTGGCCAGTGCCACTTCCTTGGCCGGGAAGATCGGTGTGCGCGCGACTTCGGCCAGCAGCTGCATCATGGCGCCGGCCTGCGACGCCAGGGCGTTGGCGCTGACGGTGATGCCGTCGGCGCTGGCGCCGCCGCCCACCGAGCCGCCCAGGCCCTGGGCCAGTTCGGCGATGGCGCGCGAATCGTGTTTGGCGGTGCCTTCGTTCAGCAGGCCCGCCAACATGCTGGCGAAGCCCGGGTGGGCGGCGTCGTCGGCGATGAAGCCGGCGCCGCGCACGGCCAGTACCATGTCGACGCGCGGCACGCCGTTGCGCGGCACCACCCAGACCTGCAGGCCGTTGGCCAGGGTCTTCTTGGCGATGTGCGGGGAGGGCAGCGGTTTGTCCTTGCCGTAGGCGGGCATGCCGGCCGGCTTGGCCGGGGCGGCGGCTTCGGCGGCGAAGGCCGGGCTTGCAAACGCCATCGAGATGGCGGAAATGAGCATCAGTTTTTTCATCGTGCTCTCCTTATTTCTTGTCGGTTGGGGCCGGGGCGGTGTCGGCCTTGTTGGCCGGCTGCGGCGCGGCCGCCGGTGCGGGCTTCGCCACCGGCCTGCGGTCGATCACGGTGCGGTTGGCCTTCACCAGGTAGGTGGCGGCGACGCGCTGGACATCCTTCGACGTCACGCCTTCGATCCAGCCCGGCACCTTGTTGACCACGTTGGCGTCGCCCCACAGGGTCTGCAGCTTGGCCAGGGTATCGGCGCGGCTCAGGATGTTTTCGAGACCGTTGTTCCAGTCGGACAGCATGCTGGTCTTGACGCGCTTCAGGGTGGCTTCGTCGACGCCGTCCCTGGCGACCTTGGCGATCTCCTCGTCCATCGCGGCCAGCATGGCGTCGGCGCTGCTGTTCGGCTTGTACAGGCCGGTGACGGTGAACAGGGTCGGGCCGTCGTACTCGAACGGCCCGGTCAGGCCGAAGCCGCCGGAGATGTTCAGCGCGATCTCGCGGCCCTTCACCATGCCCTGGTAGAACAGCGAGGCGTCGCCGCCGGCCAGCAGTTCGGCCAGTACGGCCATCGGGGCCTGGTCGGCGGTGCCGCGGGCCGGTACCTTCCAGGCGGCGGCCACGGCCGGCACCTGGGCCAGGGCGTCGCTCTGCTCGATGCGTTTTTCCTGGGTGTTCAGGCCTTCCGAAAAGTCGGTGGCTTTCGGGGTCGCGCGCCTGGCGATGCCGCCGAAGTATTTCTGGGCCAGCGCGAAGCCCTGGGCCGGCGTGACGTCGCCGGCGATCGCCAGCACCGCGTTGTTCGGGCCGTAGTAGTCGCGGTGGAAACCGCGCACGTCGTCCAGGCTGGCGCCCTCGAGGTCTTCGAAGCTGCCGTAGCCGTCGTGGTTGTTCTCCCACTTGTTGAAGGCCAGCTTGCTGATGTCGATCCAGTTGAAGCCGCCGTAGGGCTGGTTCTTCACGTTCACGCGGATCTCTTCCTTCACCACGTCCTGCTGGTTCTTCAGCGTGGCCGGGTTGAAGTCGAGGGTCTTCATGCGGTCCGCTTCCAGCCACAGGATGGGCTCGAGCGAGGACACCGGCGCGGTCTCGATGTAGTTGGTGAAGTCCGGACGGGTCGAACCGTTGTTGCGGCCGCCGCCGCCGGTGATGGTGCGGTCGAAGACGCCCTTCGGCGAATTCGGCGTGCCCTGGAACATCAGGTGTTCGAACAGGTGGGCGAAGCCGGTGCGGTTGCGCGGCTCCAGGCGCATGCCGACATGGTAGACGACCGACACGCCGACGGTCGGCGAGCTGTGGTCTTCGGAGACGACGACCGTCAGGCCGTTGTCGAGCTTCTTGACGTTGACCGGCAGGGTCCACTGGTCGCTGTTCGCGGCGTACGCGGACATCGACAGCGACACCCCGGCCAGCAGGGCGGGTAATAGGCGCATGCGCATTGATAACCTCTGGTTTGGGCTGAACTAGAAACTGCGTCTTTCTGTCCGGATCGTATCCAGGCAGCGGCTAATATTAACGCAATGTCATGCAAATAAGTAACTTTTTGTTTGGGTGGCAACTAAAAGCGGAGACGATTCGATGACAAATCCGTACAGTTTTTCATGGTGGGGCGGCGCATAATGGCCGGTTCCGCCGCGTCTCCGGCCTGCATGTCATTCCCGCCATCGTGTCGCTCGGGGCCCGCTTTCTGCAGTTCGTCGCAATCCCGTGGGCGTGGACGCGCCGGGGCTTTACTCTGACCATGTGTGATGCCATCTTGAAAATTGTCGAACTGGCACAATTTCATCGAGCACGGTACGCTTGCACAACAAGAACATGGATTCGGAGAACTGGATGAACAAGGTTTTTAAGCTCGGCATGGCGGCCGCGGGAATTGTTGCCTGTTTCGGTGTAGCGCAGGCAGCGCCCGAGGTCGCCACCGAGACCCGCCCCATCGATGCGCGCGTGGTGCGCGTGAAGCTCGACGGCGCGGTCGACCTGCGGATCAGGCAGGGCAGCACGGCCACCCTGACCCTGAGCGGCGATCCGCGCTGGCTGGCCAAGACCGTGACGGTGCAGAGCGGCGATACGCTGAACATCGATACCGACGTCCACGGCCGCGTGCGCCTCGGTTCCCTGCACGCCGAGCTGACCCTGCCCGCGCTGCGCGAGGTGAGTTCCGAGAGCCTGGGTTCGACCGACGTCTCCGGTTTCTCCGGCGACGAGCTGGAACTGAGCCTGGATGGCGCCGGATCGATGCGCATCTCGTGTAATTACAGGATGGTGACGGCCAGCCTGGGCGGCATCGGCAGCATGAACCTGACCAGCCTGAGCGGCGAGGGCGTCGACTTGAATCTGCGCGGCGCCGGTTTCGTGACCCTCAATGGACGTGCCAGATGGCTGAAGGCCGACCTCGGCGGCCTGGGCAGCCTGGATGCGAAGGAATTCGTCGCCGACAGCGTCAACGTCGACCTGTCCGGCCTCGGCAATGCCAGCGTCACGGCGCACCAGAACGCCAGCCTGAACCTGTCCGGCATGGGCTCGGTAACGGTGTACGGCAAGCCCCTGAACCGCAAGGTGGCGGTCGACGGCCTGGGCAAGGTCAGTTGGAAGTAGCACAACAATAAAAATACCGTTCCGAACGAGACAATGAGAAAACACATCGTTGCCATCCTGCTGGCCCTGGGGCTGCACAGCAGTGCGATGGCAGGCTTCACGGAAGGCGCCAACGCCTACAACGCCCGCAACTATGCGCTGGCGTTGAAGGAGATCACGCCGCTCGCCAAGGCCGGCGACGCGGATGCCCAGCACTTGCTGGGCCTGATGTATTACATGGGCCGCGGCGTGCAGCGCGACTACAAGCAGGCCTTCGCCTGGCATTACAAGGCGGCCCAGCAGGGCAAGGCCGACGCCCAGTACGTGATCGGTGCGATGTACTACACCGGCAACGCGGTGCCCGTGGACCAGAAGCTGGCCGTCACCTGGTTCCGCAAGGCGGCCGAGCAGGGTCACCCGGATGCCCAGCACGCGCTCGGCCTGATGTACCGCTACCACGTGGCCGGCATGCCCCAGGACTTCGTCATCGCCTACATGCTGTGGAACCTGGCGGCCGCCAGCGGCCACCGCAGCGCCACCGAGCAGCGCGCCCTGATCGCGCGCCAGATGACCCAGGAGCAGGTCGAGGAAGGGCAGGCGCTGTCGCGCAACTGGAAGCCCGGCAGCCCCTTGCCGACCCAGTCCAGAACCGGCAACAACACCCCTTGAGTTGCTTTCAGGTGCAAAGACCAGGCTGACGTGGCTTGAAGGCCCGATCCTACAAAGCCATGGGGCTTTCATGGTGGGCGGGTTGGTGCGTGGTGACTACCATGGTCTTGTCTCAGCCAGTTTTCGAACGGGCTGGTGCATAACTCACCAATTATCGGAGGTAAGCATGGCATCGAACAATCAAGGCGGCGGCAACAAGGGTAACAACCAGAGCGACACCAGCAACCGCGGCTTCGCATCGATGGATCCGCAAAAACAGCGCGAAATCGCTTCGGAAGGCGGCAAGGCAGCACACGCTTCGGGCAATGCCCACGAGTTCAACTCGGAAGAAGCCCGCCGCGCCGGCTCCATGAGCCACAAGAACGACGGCAGCCAGCAGAGCCAGGGCGGCGGCAGCCAGCAGAGCGGCAGCGGTGGCAGCGGCGGCGGCACTCGCGGCGGCTCGTCGGCGCAGCATGCGAAGGCTGGCTCGCAGAGCCACAAGAACGACAACAAGAAGTAATTACCACCAACCACTCGGTAATTACTAACCACCTCGTCCCCGCCTTCGCGGGGACGACCTTTATCCCGGCGTGGCCGCCGCCGGCTGCACCAGCCCTTCACCGCCGCGGTCCCCAGCGAAACGGAACAACTCCAGCGGCACGGCATTCCCCATCGCCTGGTAGCCCAGGCCGTTCGGGTGCAGGTGGTCGCCGCTGGGCGCGGGCGCGCCCATTCCGTTCGAGATCCGAATCCGGACCTTATTTCCTCCGATACTGGAGTGCGCGATCAGGCGCAAGGTCTGGTCAGTGAAGGTCCGGCGGGCCGCCCTGGCCCGCGCTCCAGGTGCCGACCCGGCGCTCGGTGCTCCAGTCCTGGGCCCCCTGTAAGCTCAACTTCATGTTTCGTTCATTGGTGATGGGGAATGCGCTACGCATCAGCCCGCTGAGCCAATCCGGCAGCCGCGACCGTCCCAACACGCCGGCCCGGCACTGTTGTTGAGCTGACGCCAAGCCCCGTTGCATTTTGGCTGCGGCTGAGCATTTAGTTGCGCAATGGTAACGTTATCAGCAATTTCCGGGCGGCAGTTCGCTTGGTCGCAGCTTGCCGGTGGCGTACAATTGCCACTTGTTCAACAGGCCTATCCGCACAGGAGTCTCCATGCACGCAATCGAAATCACCCAGCCCGGCTCGCCCGAGGTGCTGCAGCCCTGCGAACGTCCGCTGCCCGTGCTGAAGGCCGGCGAAATCCTGATCCGCGTGATCGCGGCCGGCGTCAACCGTCCCGACGTGTTCCAGCGCCTCGGCCAGTATCCGGTGCCGCCCGGCGCCTCCGACCTGCCCGGCCTCGAAGTGGCCGGCGAGATCGTCGACGGCGAACTCGGCGACAGCGGCTTTAACAAGGGCGACCTGGTGTGCGCCCTGGTGCAGGGCGGCGGCTATGCCGAATACTGCRCGGCCCCGCTCGAGCAATGCCTGCCGGTGCCGAAGGGGCTGAGCCCGCTGGAAGCGGCCTCGCTGCCCGAAACCTTCTTTACCGTCTGGAGCAATGTGTTCCAGCGCGCCGCCCTGCAGCCGGGCGAGACCCTGCTGGTGCAGGGCGGCAGCTCGGGCATCGGCGTCACCGCGATCCAGCTCGCAAGCGCCATGGGCCACCGCGTGTTCGCCACCGCCGGCAGCGAAGACAAATGCCGCGCCTGCGAGCAGCTCGGCGCCGAACGCGGCGTCAACTATAAGACCGAGGATTTTTCGGTCGTGGTCAAGGAGCTGACGGGCGGGAAGGGCGTCGACGTGGTGCTCGACATGGTCGGCGGCGACTACATCAAGCGCGAGATCGCCTGTCTGGCCGACGATGGCCGCATCGCCCTGATCGCGCTGCTGGGCGGCGCGCGCGCCGAAGTCGACCTCGGCCAGGTACTGCGCCGCCGCCTGACGATTACCGGCTCCACCCTGCGTCCGCGCCCGGTGGCCTTCAAGGCGCAGGTCGCACGCGAGTTGCGCGAACTTGTCTGGCCGCTCATCGAGGCCGGCAAGATCAGGCCGGTGATCTACCGCAGCTTCCCGCTCGAGCAGGCCGCCCAGGCCCATGCCCTGATGGAGAGCAGCGCCCACGTCGGCAAGATCATGCTGCAGGTGGCGCCCGCCTGAGCCGGCGCAGGCTACCGGGAAACGAATACCCACAACTTTGGAAAACACCATGAATGACAAGCCTTTGGTCAGCCTTCGTTTGACCGTCCATTCAACGACCGCTAAAATAGCGGGTTATTTGACCGTGAGGTTCTGATGCGGCCCAAGCTCATCGTAGGTAACTGGAAGATGAACGGTAGCCGTTTGGTCAATGCGGCCTTGTTGGCGGATATCGCCGCGGGACTCGGCGATGCGAAGGCATCGGCCGCCGTGTGTGTGCCGGCACCCTATCTGCAGCAGTGCGAAGACCTGCTTTCAGGCAGTGCCATTGCCTGGGGTGCGCAGGACGTGTCCGCGTATGAGGGCGGCGCCTATACGGGCGAAGTGTGCGCGAAGATGCTGTCCGACTTCGCCTGCCGCTACGTGATCGTCGGCCACTCGGAGCGCCGCGCCTACCATGGCGAGAGCAGCGAGCTGGTGGCGCGCAAGGCGCAGGCGGCGCTGAAGGAGGGGCTGACCCCGATCGTCTGCGTCGGCGAAACCCTGGAGCAGCGCGAGGCGGGGCAGACCTTCGACGTGGTCGGCGCCCAGCTCGATGCGGTGCTGGAGCTGCTGCCGGCCGAAGCGGTGGCGAAGATCGTGGTTGCCTACGAACCCGTGTGGGCGATCGGTACCGGCAGGACTGCGACGCCGGAGATGGCGCAGGAAGTACATGCGCGGCTGCGCGAGCAGCTGCGGGTGCGTAACGCCGAAGCGGCGGATGGCGTGGCCATCCTGTACGGCGGCAGCATGAAGCCGGAGAATGCGCGCGAACTGCTGTCCCAGCCCGACATCGACGGCGGACTGATCGGCGGGGCGGCGTTGAAGGCGCAGGATTTTCTGGCTATTATTCACGCGACCTGAGCATGCCGCCAGAATAGAATTTGCAACGTAGTTAACCTTGGAATGGAATAATAATGAACGTGTTGTTCAATCTGATCGTTGTTCTGCAGGTCGTGTCCGCGCTGGCCATCATCGGCCTCGTGCTCGTCCAGCACGGTAAGGGCGCCGACATGGGCGCCGCCTTCGGTTCCGGCGCGTCCGGCAGCCTGTTCGGCGCCAGCGGCTCGTCCAACTTCCTGTCGAAGTCGACCGCAGTGGCCGCAGCGATCTTCTTCGCCTCGACCCTCGCGCTGGCCTACTTCGGTACCAACCGTCCGGCAGCCAGCATCGGCGGCGGGGTGATGGAGCACGCGACCGTTCCGGCGACTGCGCCTGCAAACAATGCCGGCAATGCCGTGCCGAACACGGCGCCGGCCGCCCAGGCTCCGGCGCCGGCCGCGACCCAGGACGTCCCGGCGGCCGCCGGCGTGCCGTCGGCTCCGGCTGCTCCGGCTCCGGCTCCGTCCAAGTAAGGCAAGCTCCGCTCCGCACGGTCAAATGCGGACCCCTCCGTGCAGGCTTGCGCGGGGTGGTGTAGTATCGGTGGATTCTCTCCGCCAGCAAGCCCTGGCGGCTTCTCGACCCGCCAGGCTGTGAATACAGCGAAAACACAGTAGAGAAAAAACAGTAGTTTTCCTTGATCTAGCGCAATTTGAGCATTGAAAAAAGGTGCTAAGGCAGGGTAGAATACTGGTCTCCAGCCGACGTGGTGAAATTGGTAGACACGCTATCTTGAGGGGGTAGTGGCGCAAGCTGTGCGAGTTCGAGTCTCGCCGTCGGCACCAAGATACAGAAGCCAGCTAGGGCGCACGGGCTCCGCTCCTGCACTAGCTGGCTTTTTTACGAGGATCTCTGAGGATCCTGGAAAACATCCCAGGGTCTTCGGTCGTACGATCCTGGTGGTAGGCAAAAAGCCAGGATTGCGCGATGCGGTGCTGCAGTCAATGCAGTGTTTTATCAACCGATCGTTCAATAAGGCTTTTCTGCTGTGAACCTCGAGAATTACTTCCCCGTCCTTTTGTTCCTTCTTGTCGGCATCGGCGTTGGCGTCGCTCCGCAAGTCCTTGGCCGCATCATTGCGCCGCACCGTCCCGACGCTGCCAAGCTGTCGCCGTACGAATGCGGTTTCGAAGCATTCGAAGATGCGCGCATGAAATTCGACGTCCGGTACTACCTGGTCGCGATCCTGTTTATTTTGTTTGATCTGGAAACGGCATTCTTCTTCCCATGGGGCGTCTCGATTCGCGACCTGGGCTGGCCGGCGTTCGTCACGATGATGGTCTTCATCGCCGAATTCGTTGTCGGTTTCTGGTACATCTGGAAGAAAGGTGCCCTTGATTGGGAATAAGCCATGGCTATTGAAGGCGTTTTAAACGAAGGTTTTGTTACCACCACAGCCGATAAGCTGATCAACTGGGCCCGTACCGGTTCGATGTGGCCGATGACGTTCGGTCTCGCATGCTGCGCGGTCGAAATGATGCACGCGGGCGCCGCCCGCTACGACCTCGACCGCTTCGGCGTCGTGTTCCGTCCGTCCCCGCGCCAGTCCGACGTGATGATCGTCGCCGGCACCCTGTGCAACAAGATGGCGCCGGCACTGCGCAAGGTCTACGACCAGATGGCCGAGCCGCGCTGGGTCATCTCGATGGGTTCCTGCGCCAACGGCGGCGGCTACTACCACTACTCCTATTCGGTCGTCCGCGGCTGCGACCGCATCGTGCCGGTCGACGTCTACGTCCCGGGCTGCCCCCCGACCGCTGAAGCTCTGCTGTACGGCATCATCCAGCTCCAGAACAAGATCAAGCGCACCAACACCATCGCGCGATAAAACCAAGCAGCTAACACCATGACGACAAAACTCGAAGTCCTTGAGCTCGCCCTGAAGAATGCGCTCGGCGAGCGCGCCGCCATTTCGTCGGCTCTCGGCGAAGTAACCGTGGTAGTCAAGGCCGCCGACTATCTTGCGGCGATGCAGACCCTGCGCGACGACAAATCGCTCGCGTTCGAAGAAATGATCGACCTCTGCGGCGTCGACTACCTGAACTATGGCGAAGGCACCTGGGATGGCCTGCGTTTCGCGGTGGTGGTGCACCTGCTGTCGATCGAGCACAACTGGCGCGTGCGCGTCCGCGTGTTCTGCCCGGACGACGAAATGCCCCTGGTCCAGTCGATCACCGGCATCTGGCGCAACGCCAACTGGTTCGAGCGCGAAGCGTTCGACCTGTACGGCATCCTGTTCGAAGGTCACGGCGACCTGCGCCGCATCCTGACCGACTATGGCTTCATCGGCCACCCGTTCCGCAAGGACTTCCCGATTTCGGGTTACGTCGAGATGCGCTACGACCCCGAGCAGAAGCGCGTGATCTACCAACCCGTGACGATCGAGCCGCGTGAAAACATTCCGCGCGTGATCCGCGAAGAAACCTACGGGATGAAATAATGGCTGAGCTTAAGAATTACACCCTGAACTTTGGTCCGCAGCACCCGGCAGCGCACGGCGTGCTGCGCCTCGTGCTGGAACTGGACGGCGAGGTCATCCAGCGCGCCGACCCGCACATCGGCCTGCTGCACCGCGGCACCGAGAAGCTGGCGGAAACCCGCACCTACCTGCAGTCGGTGCCGTACATGGACCGCCTCGACTACGTGTCGATGATGTGCAACGAGCACGGCTACGTGCTGGCKATCGAGAAGCTGCTGGGCGTCGAAGCCCCGATCCGCGCGCAGTACATCCGCACCATGTTCGACGAGATCACGCGCATCCTGAACCACCTGATGTGGCTGGGCGCGCACGCGCTGGACATCGGCGCCATGGGCCCCTTCCTGTACGCCTTCCGCGACCGCGAAGACCTGTTCGACGTCTATGAGGCGGTGTCGGGCGCGCGCATGCACGCGGCCTACTACCGCCCGGGCGGCGTGTACCGCGACCTGCCGGACGAAATGCCGAAGCACAAGCCGTCGCTGGTGCGCAACCAGCGCGCCGTGGACGAGCTGAACGAAATCCGCCAGGGTTCGGTGCTCGACTTCATCGAAGGCTTCACCAAGCGCTTCGACGGCTACGTCGACGAATACGAGACCCTGCTGACCGACAACCGTATCTGGAAACAGCGTACCGTCGGCATCGGCGTGGTGACCCCGGAAGACGCGAAGGGCATGGGCTTTTCGGGCCCGATGCTGCGCGGCTCGGGCATCGCCTGGGACCTGCGCAAGGTCCAGCCGTACGCCGCCTACGACAAGGTCGAGTTCGACGTCCCGGTCGGCACCAACGGCGACTCCTACGACCGCTACCTGGTCCGCATCGAAGAGCTGCGCCAGTCCAACCGCATCGTCAAGCAGTGCGTCGCCTGGCTGAAGGCGAACCCGGGTCCGGTCATGATCGACAATAACAAGATCGCGCCGCCGTCGCGCGTCGACATGAAGTCGAACATGGAATCGCTGATCCACCACTTCAAGCTGTTCTCCGAAGGCTTCCACGTGCCGCCGGGCGAGGTCTACACCGGCATCGAGCATCCGAAGGGCGAGTTCGGCATCTACATCGTGTCGGACGGCGCCAACAAGCCGTACCGCCTGAAGATCCGTACCCCGGACTATGTGCACCTGCAGAGCCTGGACGAAATGGCGCGCGGCCACATGATTGCCGACGCCGTGACCATCATCGGTACGCAGGACATCGTGTTCGGTTCGATTGACCGCTGATCCGGTCGATAAGGAAGAGAAAAAATGTTATCTGAGCAGTGCTTACAAAAAATTGACCGCGAGCTGGCGAAATACCCGGCCGACCAGCGTCAATCGGCCGTGATGGCCGCGCTGGCCCACGCACAAGTCGAAAAGGGGTGGCTGGCGCCTGAAACGATGCAGGAAATCGCCGACTACATCGGCATGCCCGCCATCGCCGTGCAGGAAGTCGCGACTTTCTACAACATGTACAACCTGAAGCCGGTCGGCAAGCACAAGATCACCGTGTGCACCAACCTGCCGTGCGCCCTGTCGGGCGGCGAGCGCGCCGGCCAGCGCATCAAGGATGCCCTGGGCATCGACTACCGCGGCACCACCGAAGACGGCCAGTTCACCCTGCTGGAAGGCGAGTGCATGGGCGCCTGCGGCGACGCACCCGTCATGCTGGTGAATAACCACCGCATGTGCTCGTTCATGAGCGACGAGAAGATCGACGCCCTGCTGGAGGAACTGAACAAATGACCAGCCTGCACGACCGCCACATCAATCCGCTGATCCTGAAGGATCTGAACGGCGACAACTGGCACCTGGCCGACTACGTCAAGCGTGGCGGCTACTCGGCCCTGCGCAAGATCCTGGAAGAAGGCATTCCGCCCGAGCAGATCATCGCCGACCTGAAGACCTCCGGCCTGCGCGGCCGCGGCGGCGCGGGTTTCCCGACCGGCCTGAAGTGGAGCTTCATGCCGCGCCAGTTCCCGGGCCAGAAATACCTCGTCTGCAACACCGACGAAGGCGAGCCGGGTACGTTCAAGGACCGCGACATCATCCGCTACAACCCGCACGCGCTGATCGAAGGCATGGCCATCGGCGCCTACGCGATGGGCATCACGGTGGGCTACAACTACATCCACGGCGAGATCTTCCAGGAATACCTGCGCTTCGAAGAGGCGCTGGAAGAGGCGCGCGCCGCCGGCTTCCTGGGCGATAACATCATGGGTTCGCAGTTCTCGTTCCAGTTGCACGCCCACCACGGCTACGGCGCCTACATCTGCGGCGAAGAAACCGCGCTGCTGGAGTCGCTGGAAGGCAAGAAGGGCCAGCCGCGCTTCAAGCCGCCGTTCCCGGCCTCGTTCGGCCTGTACGGCAAGCCGACCACCATCAACAACACCGAGACCTTCGCAGCCGTCCCGTTCATCCTGAACATGGGTCCTGAGAACTACATGGGCCTCGGCAAGCCGAACAACGGCGGCACCAAGATCTTCTCGATCTCGGGCGACGTCGAGCGTCCGGGCAACTACGAAGTCCCGCTGGGTACGCCGTTCGCCAAGCTGATGGAACTGGCTGGCGGTATGCGCGGCGGCAAGAAGATCAAGGCCGTCATCCCCGGCGGTTCGTCCGCTCCGGTGATCCGCGGCGAAGTCATGATGGACACCGACCTGGACTACGACTCGATCGCCAAGGCCGGTTCGATGCTCGGTTCGGGCGCCGTGATCGTCATGGACGAGACCCGCTGCATGGTCAAGTCGCTGCTGCGCCTGTCCTACTTCTACTACGAGGAATCGTGCGGCCAGTGCACCCCGTGCCGTGAAGGCACCGGCTGGATGTACCGCATGGTCCACCGTATCGAGCACGGCCAGGGTCGTCCGGAAGACATGGATCTGCTGAACAACATCGCCTTCAACATCAAGGGCCGCACCATCTGCGCGCTGGGCGATGCCGCCGCGATGCCGGTGGAAGCGATGATCAAGAACTTCCGCGAGGAATTCGAATATCACATCGAGCACAAGCACTGCCTCGTGCCCGCATACCTTTAAACCAGGTCAGGTAACGATCAAATGGTTGAAATTGAATTAGACGGCAAGAAAGTAGAAGTCCCACCAGGTTCCATGGTGATGGACGCCGCGAACAAACTGGGAACCTATATCCCGCACTTCTGCTATCACAAGAAACTGTCGATCGCAGCGAACTGCCGCATGTGCCTGGTGGAAGTCGAGAAGGCGCCGAAGCCGATGCCGGCCTGCGCCACGCCGGTCTCGCCGGGCATGATCGTGCGTACGCACAGCGACAAGGCGGTGCAGGCACAGAAGTCCGTGATGGAATTCCTGCTGATTAACCACCCGCTGGATTGYCCGATCTGCGACCAGGGCGGCGAATGCCAGCTGCAGGACCTGGCCGTCGGCTACGGCAAGAGCGGCTCGCGCTACAGCGAAGAAAAGCGCGTCGTGACCCCGAAGGAAGCCGGTCCGCTGATCTCGATGGAAGAGATGAGCCGCTGCATCCAGTGCACCCGTTGCGTGCGCTTCGGCCAGGAAGTGGCCGGCGTCATGGAATTCGGCATGGTCGGCCGCGGCGAGCATTCGGAGATCACCACCTTCGTCGGCAAGACCGTCGACTCCGAAGTGTCGGGCAACATGATCGACCTGTGCCCGGTCGGCGCGCTGACCTCCAAGCCTTTCCGCTACTCGGCACGTCCGTGGGAACTGCAGCGCCGCCGTTCGGTGTCGCCGCACGACTCGCTGGGCACCAACCTGATCGTCCAGGTCAAGGGCGGCAAGGTGATGCGCGTGCTGCCGCTGGAAAACGAGAACATCAACGAGTGCTGGCTGTCGGACAAGGACCGCTTCGCCTACGAATCGCTGGACAACGCCGAGCGCCTGGTCAACCCGATGATCAAGCAGGACGGCAAATGGATCGACACCGACTGGCAGACCGCCCTCGAGTACGTCGCCCACGGCCTGCGTAACATCCGTCACGAGCATGGCGCCGACAGCATCGCCGCCGTCGCGACCCCGCACTCGACCGTCGAAGAACTGTTCCTGCTGCAGAAAGCCATGCGCGGCTTCGGCATCGAGAACGTCGACTTCCGCCTGCGCCAGAGCGACTTCGCGCTGGACGGCACGGTGGTCCCGCACCTGGGCATGCCGATCGCCGAACTGTCGACGCTCAAGCGCGTGCTGGTCGTCGGTTCCTTCCTGCGCAAGGACCACCCGCTGGCCGCGACCCGCCTGCGCGCCGCCGTCAAGTCGGGCGCCAAGCTGTCGATCGTCCACGGTTCGGACGACGACAACCTGATCCCGACCCACGGCCGCATCATCGCCGCACCGACGGACTGGCTGGCTGCGCTGTCGGAAATCGCCGTCGCCGTCGCCGCCGCCAAGGGCATCCAAGCCCCGGCCGGTTTCGAAGGCATCGAAGTGTCGGCCGCGGTGAAGGCCATCGCCGCGACCCTGGTGGTCGAGAACGCCGCCGACCTGCCGGGCGCCGTCCTGCTGGGTAACGCCGCCATGCAGCATCCGGAAGCCTCGAAGCTGCACGCCGTGGCCCAGTGGATCGCCGAGCAGACCGGCGCCAAGTTCGGTTACTTCGTCGACGCCGCCAACACCGTCGGCGGCTACCTCGTGAACGCTATCTCGAAGAATGCCGCGAACCTGTTCGCCCAGCCGAAAAAAGCCTATGTGCTGCTGAACGCCGAGCCGGAACTGGACGCCGCCAACCCGCAGCAGGCCATCAAGGCACTGCAGGGCGCCGAGATGGTCGTCGCGATGTCGGCCTTCAAGCATGGCATGGACTACGCCGACGTGCTGCTGCCGATCTCGCCGTTCAGCGAGACCGCCGGTACCTTCGTCAACTGCGAAGGCCGCGCACAGAGCTTCAACGGCACCGTCAAGCCGCTGGGCGAAACCCGTCCGGCCTGGAAAGTGCTGCGCGTGCTGGGCAACCTGCTGGGCCTGTCGGGCTTCGACTACGAGAACTCGGAGTCGATCCGCGACGAAGCGCTGGGCAAGGGCAACACCGATCTGTCGGCCAAGCTGAACAACGTCGCCAAGCTGGCGCCGGTGTCGGCCAAGTACGCCGAAGTCAAGGACGGCGAGCTGAAGCTGGAGCGCCTGGCCGACGTGCCGATCTACTTCGCCGACGCCATCGCGCGCCGTTCGGAACCGCTGCTGCGCACCGCCGACGCCCAGGCGCCGCTGGCCACCATCTCGGCCAAGCTGGCCGAAGTGCTGGGCGTGCAGGCCGGCGACATGGTCACCGTGCAGCAAGGGGAGGGCAGTGCGACCCTGGTCGCCGCCGTCGACGCGCGCCTGCCGGCGAACGTCGTGCGCGTGGCCGCGGCTCACCAGCTGACCTCGTCGCTGGGCGCCATGTTCGGTCCGATTTCGATTGAAAAGGCTTAATAAAAATGTCGATGCCTGACGTACTCAATAGTTTTTACGCTGGCGGCGAACACCTGGTGGGTCCGACCGTCTGGACCTTTGCCTGGACGCTGCTGAAAATCGTCTGCGTCCTGCTGCCGCTGATGGGCCTGGTGGCCTATCTGGTGCTGTGGGAGCGCAAGCTGATCGGCTGGATCCACATCCGCGTGGGTCCGAACCGCGTGGGCCCGCTGGGCCTGCTGCAGCCGATCGCCGACGCGCTCAAGCTGCTGCTCAAGGAAATCGTGGTGCCGGCCAAGGCCACCCCGAGCCTGTTCATCATCGGCCCGATCATGACCATCATGCCGGCGCTGGCCGCATGGGCCGTCATTCCCTTCGGTCCGGAAGCGGCGCTGGCCAACGTCAACGCCGGCCTGCTGCTGCTGCTGGCCATCACCTCGATGGAGGTGTACGGCATCATCATCGCCGGCTGGGCGTCGAACTCGAAGTACTCCTTCATGGGTGCGATGCGCGCTTCGGCACAGATGATCTCCTACGAAATCCCGATGGGCTTCGTGATGGTCGTGATCCTGATGGTATCGGGTTCGCTGAACTTCTCCGACATCGTCGGCGCCCAGACACGCGGCCACTTCGCCGGCATGGGCCTGAGCTTCCTGTCGTGGAACTGGCTGCCGCTGCTGCCGCTGTTCGTGATCTACATTACCTCCGGCCTGGCCGAGTGCAACCGCCACCCCTTCGACGTGGTGGAAGGCGAATCGGAAATCGTGGCCGGCCACATGGTCGAGTACTCGGGCATGTCCTACGCGATGTTCATGCTGGCGGAATACGCCAACATGATCCTGGTGGCCACGCTGGCGTCGATCATGTTCCTGGGCGGCTGGGCGGCACCGTTCTCCTTCCTGGAATTCGGCGCGCTGGGCGGCTTCTTCTGGCTGTTCGCGAAAGCCTTCCTGGTCGTGTCGCTGTTCGTGTGGGTGCGCGGTACCTTCCCGCGTTACCGCTATGACCAGATCATGCGCCTGGGCTGGAAGGTGTTCATCCCCCTGACCCTGGTGTGGCTGGTCCTGGTCGCCGGCGTCATGCAGACGTCGTGGAACCCCTGGAAGTAAAGAGGCGCAAGAAATGACTCGAGTAAAAGACTTTTTCGGCAGCCTGATGCTGTCCGAACTGATCAAGGGCCTGGCGCTGACCGGAAAATACGCGTTTTCGCGCAAGATCACGGTGCAGTACCCGGAAGAAAAGACCCCGATCTCGCCGCGATTCCGCGGCCTGCACGCGCTGCGCCGCTACCCCAACGGGGAAGAGCGCTGCATCGCCTGCAAGCTGTGCGAAGCGGTGTGCCCGGCAATGGCGATCACGATCGAATCGGCGCAGCGCGAAGACGGCACCCGCCGCACCACGCGCTACGACATCGACCTGACCAAGTGCATCTTCTGCGGCTTCTGCGAAGAATCCTGCCCGGTCGATTCGATCGTCGAAACCCAGGTGCTGGAATACCACGGCGAAAAGCGTGGCGACCTGTACTACACCAAGGAAATGCTCCTGGCCGTGGGTGACCGCTACGAGAACGACATCGCCGCCGCACGTGCCGCTGATGCCAAATATCGTTAATCGCGCTAATAACAAGAGGGCTCCTGCGTAAGTCATGGAATTCACAACTGTTCTTTTCTACGTGTTCTCGGCGATCATGGTCATCGCCGGGTTGCGCGTCATTACCGCCAA
Organism: Massilia sp. 05N420; assembly: GCF_056397205.1. Taxonomy (NCBI): domain Bacteria; kingdom Pseudomonadati; phylum Pseudomonadota; class Betaproteobacteria; order Burkholderiales; family Oxalobacteraceae; genus Massilia; species Massilia sp. 05N420. The sequence continues at coordinate 93,965 of NZ_JBFTMX010000006.1, read as the reverse complement.
GAACCCGGTTCACGCCGCGCTGTTCCTGGTGCTCGCGTTCTTCAACGCTGCCGGCATCTGGATGCTGCTGAAGGCCGAGTTCCTGGCCATCGTGCTGGTGCTGGTCTATGTCGGCGCCGTCATGGTGCTGTTCCTGTTCGTCGTCATGATGCTCGACATTAACGTCGACCGCATGCGCGAAGGCTTCTGGGGCTACCTGCCCCTGGCCTCGGGCATCGGCGCGCTGGTCGTGYTGGAGATGGCGGCCGTCCTGTGGCGCGGCTTCCTGGGCACTTCGGAAGCGCCGGCTGAAAGCGCCGTCGGCCACATCGGCGGCACCAAGGAATTGGGCAAGCTGATCTATACCCAGTACATCTACGGTTTCGAGATCGCCGGCCTGATCCTGCTGGTCGCGATCATCGCCGCCGTGGCGCTGACCCTGCGCAAGCGCAAGGACACCAAGGCCATCGACCCGGCCCTGGCCGTCAGCGTCAAGCGTAACGACCGTCTGCGCATCATCAAGATGCAGACGGTGAACCAGAAGGCGATCGATGCAGCCGCAGTGGCCGCCGCAGAAGCCAAGAAGGAGGCTCCATGACTCTGTCGCTCGCTCACTACCTGATCCTCGGCGCGATCCTGTTCGCGATCTCGGTGGTCGGTATTTTCCTGAACCGGAAGAACATCATCATCCTGCTGATGGCCATCGAACTGATGCTGCTGGCAGTGAACCTGAACTTCGTCGCCTTCTCGCATTATCTGGGAGACGCGGCAGGCCAGATCTTCGTGTTCTTCATCCTGACTGTCGCGGCCGCCGAATCGGCGATCGGCCTGGCGATCCTGGTGGTCCTGTTCCGTAACCTGGACACGATCAACGTGGAAGACCTCGACAGCCTGAAGGGCTAAGCGGTTTGGTCTGTGAACTCCTCGATAAACAAGACATAAGGCTATAGAAAATGACGGGGCCAATTAACCCTAACCTCTTGCTGGCGGTGCCACTCGCACCGCTCGCGGGCTCGGCGATCGCCGGCCTGCTGGGCACCAAGTTCTTCGGGAACGTGGTCGGTCGCAAGGTGTCGCATACCGCGACCATCGCCGGCGTGTTCATCGCCATGGTCATCTCGATCATGACCCTGATGGACGTGCTCGGCGGCGCGACCTTTAACGGCGACGTCTACACCTGGATGACCATCGGCAGCATGAAGATGACGGTCGGTTTCCAGATCGACGCGCTGTCGGCAATGATGATGTGCGTGGTGACCTCGGTGTCGCTGATGGTCCACATCTACACGATCGGCTACATGGCCGAGGACGAAGGCTACAACCGCTTCTTCTCGTACATCTCGCTGTTCACCTTCTCGATGCTGATGCTGGTCATGTCGAACAACTTCCTGCAGCTGTTCTTCGGCTGGGAAGCGGTGGGCCTGGTCTCGTATCTGCTGATCGGCTTCTGGTACACCCGTCCGACCGCCATCTTCGCGAACATGAAGGCCTTCCTGGTCAACCGCGTCGGTGACTTCGGCTTCATCCTCGGCATCGGCCTGCTGCTGGCCGCCACCGGCACCATGAACTACGGCGAAACCTTCGCCAAGGCCCACGACCTGGCCGGCATGACCGTGCCCGGCCTCGGCTGGCCGCTGCTGACCGCCGCCTGCATCTGCCTGTTCATCGGCGCGATGGGCAAGTCGGCGCAGTTCCCGCTGCACGTCTGGCTGCCGGACTCGATGGAAGGCCCGACCCCGATCTCGGCGCTGATCCACGCCGCCACCATGGTTACCGCCGGTATCTTCATGGTGTCGCGCATGTCGCCGCTGTTCGAGCTGTCGGACACCGCGCTGTCCTTCATCATCGTCATCGGTTCGATCACCGCGCTGTTCATGGGCTTCCTGGGCATCATCCAGAACGACATCAAGCGCGTCGTYGCCTATTCCACGCTGTCCCAGCTGGGTTACATGACCGTCGCCCTGGGCGTGTCGGCCTATAACGTGGCCGTGTTCCACCTGATGACCCACGCCTTCTTCAAGGCCCTGCTGTTCCTCGGCGCCGGTTCGGTCATCATCGGCATGCACCACGACCAGGACATGCGCAACATGGGCGGCCTGCGCAAGTACATGCCGATCACCTGGATCACCTCGCTGCTCGGTTCGCTGGCCCTGATCGGTACCCCGTTCTTCGCCGGTTTCTATTCGAAGGACTCGATCATCGAGGCCGTGCACGAGTCCCACCTGTGGGGTTCGGGCTTCGCCTACTTCGCGGTCATCGCCGGCGTGTTCATCACCGCCTTCTACTCCTTCCGCATGTACTTCCTGGTGTTCCACGGCGAAGAACGTTTCGGCAAGGCCCATGCGCATGACCACCATGACGACCATGCGCATCATGCAAGCAACCAGGGCGACGAGGGCAAGGACCCGACCGCCCTGCACGAAGCCACCGCCCACCACGAAGAGGACGAGGACGACGATCACGGCCACCACGGCCTGGCCCCGGGCCAGAAGCCGCACGAGTCGCCGCTGGTGGTGACCCTGCCGCTGATCCTGCTGGCGATCCCGTCGGTCATCATCGGTTTCTTCGCGATCAAGCCGATGCTGTACGGCGGCTTCTTCGACAAGGTCATCACGATCAACGCCGAGCGTCACCCGGCGATGGAAAAGCTGGCCGAAGAATTCCACGGCCCGCTGCAGATGGCCCTGCACGGCTTCACCGCGCTGCCGTTCTGGCTGGCACTGGCCGGCGTCGTTGCCGCCTACTACTGCTACATGATCAATCCGCGCGTACCGGCCTGGTTCTACAACAAGCTGCGCCCGCTCCACACCCTGCTGGACAACAAGTACTACATGGACAAGTTCAACGAGGTGGTGTTCGCCGGTGGCGCCCGCGGCGTTGGCAAGGCCTTGTGGCAGGTGGGTGACCGCGTGCTGATCGACGGCCTGGTCGTCAACGGTTCCGCCAAGCTGGTGGGCTGGTTCTCGACCGTCGTCCGCACGTTCCAGACTGGTTATATCTACCACTACGCGTTCGTGATGATCCTGGGCGTGCTGGGTACGCTGCTGTACTTCTTCCCGTTCTGGCGCGCTTAAACAGAGAGAAAAACAAGATGCAGTCCACGATTTCCACATTTCCTCCGTACCTGAGCCTGTCGGTCTGGCTACCGATCATCTTCGGCATGATCGTGCTGGCCGTCGGCCGTGACAGCAAGGCGGGCTTCACCCGCGTGCTGTCGCTGATCGGCGCGGTGGTCAGCTTCCTGCCGACCATCCCGCTGATGTCGAGCTTCAGCAATACCGCCCACGGTCCCCAGTTCGTCGAGAAGGCGGCCTGGATCGAGCGCTTCAACATCCATTACTACCTGGGTATCGACGGCCTGAGCCTCTGGTTCGTGCCGCTGACCGCCTTCATCACCATCATCGTCGTCATCTCCGCATGGCAGGTGATCGAGGAACGCGTGGCCCAGTACATGGGTTCCTTCCTGATGCTGTCGGGCCTGATGATCGGCGTGTTCGTCTCGCTGGACGGCCTGCTGTTCTACTTCTTCTTCGAAGCCACCCTGATCCCGATGTACATCATCATCGGCGTGTTCGGCGGCCCGAACCGTGTGTACGCGGCATTCAAGTTCTTCCTGTACACCTTCATGGGTTCGCTGCTGACCCTGATCGCGATCATCTACCTGTACAACAAGTCGGGCGGTTCGTTCGACATCCTGGCATGGCACCAGTTACCGCTGGACATGAAGGAACAGGTCCTGATCTTCCTGGCCTTCCTGATGGCCTTCGCCGTCAAGGTGCCGATGTTCCCGGTCCACACCTGGCTGCCCGACGCCCACGTGGAAGCGCCGACCGGCGGTTCCGTGGTGCTGGCCGCGATCATGCTGAAGCTGGGCGGCTACGGCTTCCTGCGGTTCTCGCTGCCGATCGCACCGGACGCCTCGCACTACCTGGCGCCCCTGATCATCGTGCTGTCGCTGACCGCCGTGATCTACATCGGCCTGGTCGCCATGGTCCAGAAGGACATGAAGAAGCTGGTCGCTTACTCGTCGATCGCCCACATGGGCTTCGTCACCCTCGGCTTCTTCATCTTCAACGAGATCGGCGTGCAGGGCGGTATCGTGCAGATGATCTCGCACGGCTTCGTATCGGGCGCCATGTTCCTGTGCATCGGCGTGCTGTACGACCGCATGCACTCGCGTGAAATCGCCGACTACGGCGGCGTCGTGAACCGCATGCCGAAGTTCGCCGCTTTCTCGGTCCTGTTCGCGATGGCCAACTGCGGCCTGCCGGCAACCTCGGGCTTCGTGGGCGAATTCATGGTCATCCTGGGCGCCGTGAAGTTCAACTTCTGGACCGGCCTGCTGGCCGCCACCGCCCTGATCCTGGGCGCAGCCTACTCGCTGTGGATGGTCAAGCGCGTCGTGTTCGGCAAGATCGGCAACAAGCATGTGGCCGAACTGACCGACCTGAACGGCCGTGAGTTCTTCATGCTGGGCGTGCTGGCGATCCTGACCATCTACATGGGCCTGTATCCGGCGCCGTTCACCGATTCGCTGCAAGTGTCGGTGGCCGACCTGCTGCAGCACGTCTCGGTCAGCAAGCTGCCGCCGTTGCACTAAGCAGGAAACTACAACGATATGAATCCGATGATTAACAACACTGTATCGGTGGCGTCCATCAACATGGCGCCGCTCGCCGCGGAAATCTTCCTGGTGATTGCCGCCTGTGCGATCCTCCTGATCGACATGTTCCTGAAGGAAGGGAAGCGCAACCTGACCTATATCCTGTCGCTGCTCACCCTGGTGGGCTGCGCGGCGATCACCTGGACCGACTTCAGCGCCGGCACCACGACCTACACCTTCTTCAACATGTTCGTGTCGGATCCGATGGCGAACCTGCTGAAGCTGTTCACCTACCTGGCCGTCGGCATCACCCTGGTGTACTCGCGCCAGTACACCGGCGACCGCGGCATGATGTCCGGTAACATGGGCGGCGAGTTCTACGTGCTCGCGCTGTTCACCATGCTGGGCCAGATGATCATGATCTCCGGCAACAACATGCTGCCGATCTACCTGGGCCTGGAAATGATGTCGCTGTCGCTGTACGCCCTGGTGGCACTGCGCCGCGACCATGCGACCTCGACCGAAGCCGCGATGAAGTACTTCATCCTGGGTTCGCTGGCCTCGGGCTTCATGCTCTACGGTATCTCGATGGTCTACGGTGCCACCGGTTCGCTGGACATCACCACCATCGCCAAGCTGACCGCCGCCGGCGCCGCCAACCACACCATCCTGGTGTTCGGCCTGGTCTTCATCGTTGCCGGCATGGCCTTCAAGCTGGGCGCCGTTCCCTTCCACATGTGGGTGCCGGACGTCTACCAGGGCTCGCCGACCGCCGTGACCCTGCTGCTGGGCGCCGCACCGAAGCTGGCCTCGTTCGCGATGATGATCCGTATCCTGGTCGAAGGCCTGCTGCCGATGGCGGTCGACTGGCAGCAGATGCTGCTGGTGCTGGCCGTGCTGTCGCTGGCCGTGGGTAACCTGACCGCGATCGCCCAGACCAACATCAAGCGCATGCTGGCCTACTCGACCATTGCCCAGCTCGGCTTCGTGCTGCTGGCCATGATGGCCGGCGTTACCGGCGGCAAGGATGCGATCAACGCCGCCAACGCGGCCCCGGCCTACAGCGCCGCCATGTACTACAGCATCACCTACGTGCTGACCACCCTGGGCAGCTTCGGCCTGGTGATGATGCTGGCGCGCTCGGGCTTCGAAGCGGAAGAAATCGCCGACTTCAAGGGCCTGGCCAAGCGCAGCCCGTGGTACGCCGTCATCATGACCCTGCTGATGTTCTCGCTGGCCGGCGTGCCGCCGATGATGGGCTTCATGGCCAAGTGGGCAGTCCTGCAGTCGGTCGTGGCCACCGGCCAGTACTGGCTGGCGATCGTCGCGGTGATGTTCTCGCTGATCGGCGCCTTCTACTACCTGCGCGTCGTCAAGACCATCTGGTTCGACGAGGTGGTGGATGCTTCGCCGATCTCGACCCCGCTCGACATGCGCGTGGCCCTGTCGCTGAACGGCGTGCTGGTGGTGCTGCTGGGCGTGATGCCGAACGGCCTGCTGAGCGCCTGCCTCAACGCCATGACCCAGACCCTGGGTTCGTAAGCGCCTGTGGACCTGTCCCTGGCAACCTGGTTGGTGATCGCGGTCGCGATCGCGTTCGCCAACCTGCCTTTCCTGAACGAGAGCGTGTTCGGCTTCATTCCCCTGAAGCCCGCGCAGGGCAGGGCGCACACGAAGTTCTTCGTCGTGCGCCTTCTCGAGTTGTTTGTCTTATACTTCGTCGTCGGCGGACTCGCCCATGTGCTGGAATCCCGGATCGGCAATACCTTTCCGCAAACCTGGGAATTCTATGCCATCTCGGCCTGCATGTTCGTCGTGCTGGCGTTTCCCGGTTTCGTGCTGAGATACCTGCGCAAGCGCCGGCATTGAGCACCCGCGTCCATGGCGCCGGTGCTGTTGAAAACCTACGCATCACCGGAGCATCAACCATGGATTCCCACCTGAGAGAAACCCGCATCGATGGCGAGCTCGCCTACGATGGCCACTTCCTCAAAGTCTCCCGCGACCGCATCAGGCTGCCCGACGGCTCGGAAAGCAAGCGCGAGTTCATCCGCCATCCCGGCGCCGTCGTGATCCTGCCGTTGCTGGCCGACGGCCGCGTGCTGCTGGAGCGCCAGTACCGCTACCCGAACGACCGCGTCTTCATCGAATTCCCGGCCGGGAAGATCGACCCGGGCGAACTTCCTCTGGCCACCGCCAGGCGCGAACTCGAAGAAGAGACCGGTTACACGGCCACCGAGTGGAATTTCGTCTGCACCATCCACAACGCGATCGCCTATTCCGACGAGCACCTCGAGATCTTCCTGGCGCGCGGCCTGAGCGCGGGCGAGGCCAAGCTGGACGAGGGCGAATTCCTCGAACTCTTCACCGCCACCATTCCCGAGCTGCTCGAGATGGTGCGCAAGGGCGAGATCACGGACGTGAAAACCATCATCGGTACCTTCTGGCTGGAGAAGTACGCCGCCGGCACCTGGACACCTTCCTGAGATGCCGAGACTGGCGCCGTGCCTGCCGCTGTGCCTGCCGTTGCTGATCCTGTTCGCGGCCGCCGACGCGGCGGCGCGCACGCCTTTCGAGGCGCGCTGCGAAGCCCGGCAACTGGGGCTGGACAGCGAAGTGCGGCGCCCCGGCGTCAGCGTCGAGGCCCACGACAACGGCTACCGCGTCGACAGCAGCCTGTCCTACCGCAGCCTCACCCGGATCAAGCCGGAACGCGTGGGCGACTACGTGCTGGGCCTGACCCGCGCCGAGTCGCGGGTGGCGATCAGCGTCGAGGGCGCCATCGTCAGCGACCCGGATACCGGCGAGGAATGCCTGCTGCCCCAGGTCGGCGTGAGCCTGTCCTATCTGCCGATCGTGATCTATGTGGGCAGCGAGTTCGCCCCGGGCACTTGTGCATATCGCGAGATACTTGCGCACGAGATGCGCCATCTCAAGGCCTACGTCGATTACCTGCCGAAAGTGGAAAGCAGGGTGCGCGAGGCGCTGGGGCGGCGTTTCGACGGCCGTCCCGTGTATGCCTTGCACGGCCAGGCCCTGGCCCGCGTGCAGGCCGAACTGGACGGGCGCTGGATGCCCTTCATCAAGCGCGAAATGGGCAAGGCCAGGGCGCTGCAGGCAGGTATCGACAGTCCGCGCGAGTACGCGCGTCTCAGCAAAGTTTGCCAAGGTGAGGTACAGTCTCTTATTGGATCGACAAGACGATCGCCTTCATCAACAAGCTCATAAATGAATCAAGCACCACGTTACTTTGCCTTAATTCCTGCCGCGGGCGTCGGTGCCCGCATGGGCGCGGGCAGCCCCAAGCAGTACATCAAGATCGGCGGCAAGCCGATGCTGCGGCATACCCTCGACGCCTTTCTGTCGAGTGACCTGATCGCACACACCTTCGTCGTGGTGAGCCCGGACGACCCCTGCATCGACGCGGTGGCCCCGAGCCATGGCGTGACCGTCCTGCGCTGCGGCGGCGCGAGCCGCATGGAATCGGTGCGCAACGGGCTGGCCGTGCTGGCCAACACCCTGGCGCCGACCGACTGGGTGCTGGTGCATGACGCCGCCCGCCCGGGACTGACCGCCGAGCTGATCGAGAAGCTGATCACGGCTACCGGCGACCACCCGGTCGGCGGCCTGCTGGGCCTGCCGGTGGTCGACACCGTCAAGCGCTGCATCGAAGGCGAAGCCTGCGGCACCATTCCGCGCAACGGCCTGTGGCTGGCCCAGACCCCGCAGATGTTCCGTTTCCAGCTGCTGCGCGAAGCGCTGACGGCGGCTACCGACCCGAATACGATTACCGATGACGCCAGTGCGGTTGAAGCGCTGGGATTGACCCCCAAGTTGGTCGAAGGGCATCCCCGCAACCTGAAAGTGACGCTGCCGGACGATATCCGGATTGCCGAGCTGTACCTGGCAGTGTCCCAACCTGAACTCGTGTGAACACCATGGCTCTTGCATCGTATAACCCAACTCCGCCGTTCCGTATCGGGACCGGCTATGACTGCCACGCCCTGGTCGAGGGGCGCAAGCTGATCGTCGGCGGCGTCACCATCCCGCACCGCCTCGGCCTGCTGGGCCATTCGGATGCCGACGTGCTGCTGCACGCGATCATCGATTCCCTGCTGGGCGCCGCCGCCCTCGGCGACATCGGCAAGCACTTCCCGGACACCGATCCGATGTTCGCCGGCGCCGACTCGCGCACCCTGCTGCGCGAAGTGGCCTCGCGCGTGCTCGCCACCGGCTATACCATCGGCAACATCGACGCCACCATCATCGCCCAGCAGCCGAAGATGGCGCCGCACATCCCGCAGATGGTCTCGCGCATCGCCGAGGACCTGGGCGTCTCGCCGCAACAGGTCAACATCAAGGCCAAGACCAACGAGAAGCTCGGATTCCTGGGGCGGGAAGAGGGAATGGCCGCGCAGGCTACGGCTTTGCTGGTCAAGGTCTGACTCGTCGCTTTCGCGCACCCCTGCGTCGTCCCCGCGCAGGCGGGGACCCAAGTTTGCCGGCGKTTCGATAGCTCAAGCAGAACATGGGCTCCCCGCCTTCGCGGGGCGACGGTTTTGGGGCATCCCTCTGCAGCTTCCCGCACTCCATGCGACACTGTCGAACACAAACGACAACAAGGGAGCCAAGATGACCAGCCAGACCCCGATGACGCCACGCGCCGCGTGGCTGCTCATCCTGTCCGCCAGTGCGATCCTGATGATCACGATGGCGGCGCGCCTGACCACCGGTCTCTTCCTTTCGCCGATCAATACCTCCACCGGCCTCGGCGTCGCCTCGATCAGCCTGGCGATGGCGGTCGGCCAGTTCATGTGGGGCGCTTCGCAGCCGATCTTCGGCGCCGTGGCCGACAAATGGGGGCCGGCGCGCGTGATCGTGCTGGGCGGCGTGATGCTGGCCGCCGGCCTGGCCGCCACCCCCTTCGTCTCCTCGCAGTGGGGCCTGATGCTGACCCTCGGCGTGCTGTCGGCGGCCGGGGCGGGCGCCGGCAGCTTCTCGATCCTGATCGGCGCCACCGCCCAGCGCCTGCCGCCCGAGCGCCGGCCCTTCGCCGCCGGCTTCATCAATGCGGGCGGCTCCTTCGGCCAGTTCGTGTTCTCGCCGCTGGTGCAGCTCGTGATCCAGGCCAGCGGATGGGTCGTGGCGATGTTCGCGCTGGCCGCCACCACCTTGCTGACCATCCCGCTGGCCGCCCTCGTACGCGGGCGCGCGCCGGCGCCGGCCGCCAAAGCCGGCGCCGCCGTCGACGAGTATTCGCTGGGCCGCCAGGTGCGCGAAGCCATGCGCGACAAGAGCTACCTCTGCCTGCACGCCGGCTTCTTCACCTGCGGCTTCCACATCGCCTTCCTGGTCACCCACCTGCCGGGCGAGGTCGCCCTGTGCGGCCTGCCGGCCGGCGTGTCCGCCACCGCGCTGGGCCTGATCGGCCTGTTCAACATCGCCGGCTCGCTGGTTGCCGGGGCGCTCGGCCAGCGCTACCGCATGAAGTGGCTGCTGGCCGCGATCTATGGCGGACGTGCCGTCATCATCGGCCTCTACCTGCTGGCGCCGAAGACCGCGCTGACCTTCTACCTGTTCGCGGCGGCGCTCGGCTTCTCGTGGCTGGCGACGGTGCCGCCGACGGCCGGCCTGGTCGGCAAGCTGTTCGGCATGCGCTACCTGTCGACCCTGTTCGGCCTGACCCTGCTGTCGCACCAGATCGGCGGCTTCTTCGGCGCCTGGCTGGGCGGACTGGCCTTCGTGAAGTTCGGCGATTATTCCTGGATGTGGTACGCCGACATCCTGCTGGCGCTGGCCGCCGCCCTGGTCAACCTGCCGATCCGCGAGGCGGCCGTGCACAGCGCCGCCGCAGCGGCGGCGGCGAAAGCCTGAGGTGGCGCGCGATCCCTGGGCCTACCGCGAGGTTGCGGTCGAATCGGTGATGGACCCGCGCACCGGGATGCCGCATATCCGGCCGATGGCGGGACAGGCCTACGCGACCTCGATGCGCGTGCATTGCTCGCGCGCGCTGCGCGACCCGGAACTGTACCCGCTCGGGACCCGCTTCCTGATCCACGCCAAGCTGACCGACCGGATGGGCGGCGCGCCTTACCTGTACGCCCACCATGGCGATCCGGTGAAGGTGCTGACGGCGCGCGAAACCGAGTCCTTCCTTGACGAATATCGCCGCCGGCGGATTTGACTTCGAAAAAACCTGAATATATCTCAAGATTTCTTCGGTTTTAGTTTTGGGTGGAAGGCAGTAGTCTGTTGTCTCCACTATTCGAGGAGTTTCACAATGCGTTCCTATCCCACCGACAGTCCCAAGGCAATTTCCAGGCTGCTGGCGCTGACCATGATCGTCGACGGCCACCTGGCGCCCTCGGAACTGAAGGCCATGCACCGCTCGGGCATCCTGCAGCAGGTGGGCATCGCCGAGGACGATTTCGACGACGTGGTGCGCGACCTCTGCGAAGACCTGCTCGCGACCGCCGCCCGGCGCTGCAGCCAGGAAGTCGAGATCGACGTCCACCTGCTCGATGCCCTGCTGGGCGAACTCCAGGACACGACCTTGCGCATGGCGGTCATGAAGGCCATGCTCGACATCGTCCATGCGGACAGCGTGCTGGATACCCGCGAGACCTTGCTGATCGAGCGCGCGTTCAAGGTGTGGTCGGTGCCGCGCCTGCATGCCGCGTGAGCTGGTTACCTCGAAGGGCAAGCAATTTTCCTTTTGCATTATTCGAAAGGGCATAAGGACAGGACTTGAGCAGTATGCGCATCAGTTCGACACACCGGTCGGAAGTGCTGCCCTGCGATAATTGATAAACGCTGTCCCCTAATGCCAGCTCACCGGGAAGCTTCTCGGCTTTCTGAAGCTGCTGGAGCGCACAGGCATTCAATCCCGAGATCTGGAATTCGTTGAAATTGGCGGGTCGGCGCTCCTCGGCAAGCCCACGGTCTTTCCAGTAAACGCCAACGACGTGACCGCCCCGATGAAAAATCGCTACACTTGAAGTACTGACATCCATCCCGCAACCTCGAAAGGAATTTCATGGCAACGCGTAAGATCGCAGTTCTCGTCGGCAGCCTGCGCAAGGAATCGTTCACCCGCAAGCTCGCCAAAAGCCTGATGCTGGTAGCCCCGCCCACGCTGGAGCTGGAAATCGTCAACATCGCCCAGCTTCCGATGTACAACCAGGATGACGAGACCGACACGCCGCCGCCGCGCTGGACCGAGTTCCGCGACCGCATCCGCGAGGCCGACGGCGTGCTGTTCTGCACGCCCGAGTACAACCGTTCGCTGCCCGGGGTGCTCAAGAACGCCATCGACGTCGGCTCGCGCCCCTACGGCAAGGCGGCCTGGAACGGCAAGCCCTGCGCCGTGGTCAGCAATTCGCCGGGCGCAATGGGCGGCTTCGGCGCCAACCACGCCTTGCGCCAGTCCCTGGTCTTCCTCAACATGCCCTGCATGCAGCAGCCGGAGGCCTATATCGGCGGCATCGGCAACAAGTTCGACGGCGACAAGCTCACCGACGAATCGCTGCACGGCTTCCTGCAGCAGTTCATGGAATGCTTCGCCACCTGGGTCGAACGCCATGCCGACTGACATGGGAACCGGCGGCGCGATCAGGATCCGCGAGATCGACCACGTGGTGCTGCGCGTGGTCGACCTGGCGCGCATGCAGCGCTTCTACGGCGAGGTGCTCGGCTGCCGGGAAGTGCGGCGCCAGATTGATATCGGCCTGGTGCAGCTGCGCGCCGGCAGCGCCATGCTGGACCTGGTCCCGGTGGACGGCAAGCTGGGCCGCATGGGCGGCGCCGCGCCGGGGCGCGAAGGGCGCAACGTCGACCACATCTRCTTCCGCGTCGAGCCCTTCGACGAAGCCGCGATCCGCGCCCACCTGGCGGCGCACGGGGTCGAGGCCGGCCCCGTCGAATCGCGCTTCGGTGCCGAGGGGGAAGGCCCCTCGATCTACCTGCAAGACCCGGAAGGGAACATGATCGAGCTGAAGGGGCCGGCCACAAAGTGACGCCGGAACCGCGCGCCGACAAGCCCTACGTTTCGCAGGTTCCGGACTCCTACGGCAAGCCGCCGTCCGGCCTGCGGCGGCGCATGTTCGACGTCATCTTCGAGGCCGACACCCCGGCCGGGCGCCGCTTCGACATCGGACTGGTCTTCGCGATCATGCTCAGTATCCTGGCCGTGGTGCTGGACAGCGTGCCCGGCCTGCACCGCGAGTACGGCGAAACGCTGAACGTGGTCGAGTGGACCTTCACCCTGCTGTTCAGCGTCGAATACCTGGCGCGCCTCGCCTGCGTGCAGCGGCCCTGGCGCTATGCGGCCGGGTTCTACGGCGTGATCGACCTGCTGGCCGTGCTGCCGACCTATTTCTCGCTGCTGCTGCCGGGCAGCAATCTCTTCCTCGACATCCGCATCCTGCGCCTGCTGCGCGTCTTCCGCATCTTCAAGCTGACGCTCTACATCGAGGAGTACACGCGCCTGGGCGAGGCGCTGTCCGCCAGCCGCCGCAAGATCCTGGTCTTCCTGTCGGTGGTGCTGATGGCCATCCTGATCCTCGGCACCGTCATGTACGTGGTCGAGGGGCCGAAGAACGGCTATACCAGCATCCCGGTCGCGATGTACTGGGCCACCGTGACCATGACCACGGTCGGCTACGGCGACATCACGCCGCATACCCAGCTGGGCAAGGCGATCGCTTCCTTCATGATGCTGCTGGGCTGGGGCATCCTGGCGGTACCGACCGGCATCGTGACGGCCGAAATCTCGGCGCGCCGCGGCGACCGCAGGGTCGGGCCGGCACGTCTGCTGGCGACGCGCAAATGCGAGGCCTGCGGCAGTCGTGGCCACGAAGCGGGCGCCCGTTTCTGCAAGGATTGCGGCAGGGAGTTGCCGGCGTCCAAGCCCCAGGCGGGGCCGGGTTCGTCCTCCTGAATTCAAGTCCGGCACGTTTAATCTAGATCAAACTCGTGTACAGCCGCGTCTTTAGTCTTCTAGCTTCATGCCACGGACATGCGGCGATGCAGCAAAACCGCCGCCRTGGCCTTTCAGATTCTTCCAATCATTTATCCTGAAAGCGAGGCAAGGCATGTATCCATTTCCGCAAACCGTCGCCCCGGCAGTGAAGACCCACGTCGACGCCCAGACCGCATTCCTGAACGACATGTCGAAGTCGCTGTTCCGCTCCTTCCAGCAGATGTGCGACCTGAACATCCAGCTGATGCAGACCATGATCGAGGAAACCACGCTGGCCGGCAAGCACATGCTCAGCGCCGACCGCCAGACCGAGCTGCTGAGCGCCGCCGCCGCGCGCGCCCAGCCGGCCAGCGACAAGCTGCGCGCCTACCAGCAGCACATCACCCGCCTGGCGGCCGACGCCCAGGTGGACCTGGCAAGAGTGACCGAGCAGCACGTCCAGAATACCACCCGTACCGCACGGGCCCTGGCCGACGAGGTGGCGCGCGACGCCACCGAGCAGACCGAGCGCGGCCTGCGCGCCCAGCAGGAAACCGAGCGCCAGTTCTCCGATCCCTTCGCGCACGTGGGCAACGGCGCCGCTTCCTCGTCGCAATCGAGCGCCGGCGCGGGCACGCAGAGCGGTGCGGCCAATGCCCAGGGCAGCCCGCAGCAGACGCAGTCCGGCGGCCAGGGCGGCAGCCAGAGCCAGCGCGGCGCAACGACGCACTGAGCGGCATTACCTTCCGGTGCAAGCCCCAGTGACCGCGCCCAGCCTTTCCATCACGGCAGCGCGGTACTGGCGGCTGCAGGGCACGCGGGCGCCGCCGCGCAGCACCAGTTCGCAATCCCCCTTGTCGAGCGGGACCACCCGCTCGATCCACGCCAGCTGCACGGCGGCGCGCCGGTGGCAGCGCAGGAAGGCCGGTTCCAGCCGTTCCGCCAGTCCGGCCAGGGTCTGGCGCAGCAGTGGGCTGCCGGACGGCGTGTGCAGGGCCACGTAGTTGTCCGCGCTCTCGATCCAGCCGATCTCGGCCACCGGCACCACGCGCGTGGCGCCGCGTTCGGAAACCAGCAGCTGTTGCACTGGCAGGGCCGGCAAGGCCTGGGCCCCGGGTGCGGCGATGCGTTCCCGCAGGCGCTGTACGGCGCGCGCCAGGCGGGCCGCATCGTAGGGCTTGAGCAGGTAGTCGATGGCGCCGGCGTCGAAGGCGCGCAGTGCATACTCGTCGTAAGCGGTCACGAAGACGATGGCCGGCGCCGGTTCCGGCAGCGAGGCTGCCAGCTCGATGCCGGACAGCTCGGGCATGGCGATGTCGAGGAACAGGGCGTCCGGCCTGAAGGCTTCGATGCGTTCCAGCGCGTCGATGCCGTCCAGCGCTTCCTCGATCGCGGCGACGCCCGTTTCCTGCGCCAGCAGGCGGCGCAGCTTGTCGCGCGCGGGCTTTTCGTCGTCGACGATCAGAATTCGCATGTGAACCTCAGCATGGCACCCTCAGCTCGGCGCGCACGCCGCCACCGTCGCGGGCGGCCAGGTCCAGCGAGGCGCGCGTGCCGTACAGCGCCGCCAGGCGGGCCCGCAGGTTGGACAGGCCGATGCCGCCGCCCGCGCCGGCCGTGGCGCCGAGACGGCCGTCGTCGTCCACCCGCAGCACCATCGCATCCTGTTCGCGCTGGGCCGAGACCTCGATGCGGGTCAGGCCGCGGCGCTTTTCGACCGTGTGCTTGAACACGTTTTCCAGCAGCGGCTGCAGGCTCATCACGGGCAGCGGCTGGGCCAGCAGGGCATCGTCGATGCGCCAGCCGATCTCGACCCGGCCGGCAAAGCGCTCCGCCATCACGCCGGCATAGCTTTGCGCGATCGCCAGCTCGGCCCGCAGCGGCGCCTCGTGCGCCTCCCCCAGGGCGAGGGTGGCGCGCAGCATCTCGGCCAGTTGCTGGAGGGTGGCGTCGGCCTTGTCGACGTCGACGTGCATCAGCGAGGACACCGTGTTCAGCGCATTGAACAGGAAGTGGGGTTGCATCTGCTGGGCCAGGCGCTGCAGCTGGGCCTGCTGCTGGAGGGCGATTGCCCGCTGCGCGCGCAGCTCGGCTTCGACCAGGGCCAGGTAGGACTTGATGCCGAAGCGGACCGCCGTGAACAGGCCGGCGAAGATCGAGATCTTCATCGACTCGTAGACGAACAGGTGCGGCCATGAATCATGGTAGTAGGTAGTGCCCATCAGCGCATACACGGCGTGGCGGATGCCGAAGGCGAGCGGCGTGAAGACGATCCACCACACCGGCAGCCACAGCGCCTGGCGCGCGAACCAGCGACCGGGACTGYCGAGCAGCGCGTCGTCGCGGCGGCTGAAGCGCAGCTGCGCGAGTACCAGCACGGTCGCCACCAGTGCCGACGAACCCTCCCATAACACCGGCTTCCACAGCTCGGGGCTGTGTTCGTTGCGCTGGAAGTCCTGGACGGCCACCAGCACCATCAGGGTCCAGAACAGGACCCATACCAGGATGAAGACGAGATTGCGGCGAGGAATCTGCATGGCGAAATCATCTGCCATCCTTGCCTGATTGTCAAAATCCAGAATACTGGAATCAATTTTCCAGTTCATCCTCGCCCGGCTTGCGCCCGCGGCTGCGGTCGAGCGGCTCCTTCATGCCCTCGACCTCGCGCATGAATTCGTCGATGCCGTGGTCGCGGCTGACCCGCAGACCGGGCGGCATCAGCACCGCCATGTAGAGCTCGTCCGCCAGGCGTCCGGTGCGCTGCAGGTTGAAGGCCAGGATCAGGCCGGAGCCCAGCACCGCCAGGCCGGCGGCGATCCAGCGGTAGCGCAGGCGGTTCTGCGGCCTGACGGTGCAGAGGTGGAAATAGAGCATGCCGGCCACCAGCAGCGTCGCCGCGTGCGAGACATAGCGGGTGAAGAACTCGACCGAGAAGGCATAGGCGGCGGTGGCGCACAGCATCGCCACCAGGCTCAGCGCAGCCAGCCCGCAGCCGAACACGAACAGGTGGCGGCCCAGGCGCGCATGGCGTCCGAACAGGCGGTTGGCGAAGGACCACACGCCGGCCCACAGCAGGGCCGCGCCGACGCCCCATGCCAGGGCCTCGAAATAGCGCACGAACTCGAAATACTGCGTGTCGCTGAGCCAGCGCGCAAACAGGGCGCAGGCGCCGACCAGCAGGACGCCGGCCGTGCCGGGCAGCGCGCCTTCCCAGCGGTGGAAGGTGCGGTCCTCGAGCTCCGGCGCCACCGGAAAACTCGCCGCCCGCACCCGCAGCGAGGTATGGCCGATGCGCACCACGGTATCCCCGGACAGCACCACTTCCTGCAGCCGCTTGCCGCGATGATTCAGGCCGTTCCTGCTGCCGAGGTCGCGCAACACCAGGCGTCCGGCATTGTCCAGCTCGATGCGCGCGTGGCTGGCGGCCACATAGTCGTCGTCGAGAATCAGCTCGTTATCGTAGCCGCGGCCGATCCGGATCGGCAGGGCGTCCACGCAGTGGCGCTGCAGCACGTCGCCGTTGCGCGCCAGGGTCTCGATATACCAGGGGCCGCTCATCGCGCCAGCCTCCGGGGCTGGGTCCGTCCCAGCGAGGACAGGAAGGCGCGGGTGGCGCGCAGGCCGTTCTCGTAGGAGACGCCGGCCAGGTCGAGGCGGCTCTGCAGGCTGGCATGGCCGTCGTCGGTGCTGGCGGTGAGCAGGGTGAAGTTGTACAGGCCGGCAAACTTGCGGTAGGCGCGCACGCAGGTGACGGCGCGCAGCGGCAGGCTGGCCGTGTGCACGAACTGCTCGGTGCAGGACGGGCGGGTCAGGCGCACGTCGCGCGAGGCGCCGATGCGGTCGACCCGGAAGCGGGCGCTGGCCAGTGCCGCGAACTGCAGCGGATGCATGCCGGCCGAACGCAGGTAGAGGTGGGACATCGACACATGCCCGGTCTGCTGGGAATCGGAGACGTACACCGCCACCTCCATCGCGCAGCTGACGGAATCGCCGGTGAACTCGGCTTCGAGGCGGAAGTTGGTGCGCCCCCAGCAGCGCAGCTGCTGCGATTCGCGCACCGGCACGTGATAGGGCCCCATGGTCTTGATCGACAGCGGCTCGGCCAGCAGGCGGTCGATCATCTCGCGCTGGTGGGCCAGCAGCTGCTGGGCGATCAGCGGATTGAAGTCTTTCGGCGGGTGCGGCTGCGCGGCAACCTTGCGCAGCAGTTCCTGGGCGAAGCGTACCGGCACCAGGAAGCTGACCGACTCGCCGTCGCGGCGCTTCGAGACGTTGATCCCGGCCACGCTGCCGGACGCCGTCACGCTGGGACCGCCGCTCATGCCGGAGTTGATCGGCCCCGTGAAGATCAGCTGGTCGTAGAAGCTGCGCGTGACCACACCGTTATAGGCGCCTTCCGAGATCGCGAAGCCGAGGTCGAGAGGATTCCCCAGCGAGTACAGGTACTGGCCCTGGGTCAGCCTGACCGGACGGTCGGGCACCTGGAAGAAACCGGTGCCTTCGCGGTTCACGCGCACCACCGCGAGGTCGTGCAGCACGTCGACCGCCATCAGCTCGACCGGGCCGGTCCTGCCGTCGGTGTCGACGTATTCGCCGATGTAGACGTCGGGGTCGAGCGCCATTTGCGACACCACGTGGTAATTCGTCAGCACCAGCCTGCCGGTGCCGACCAGGAAGCCCGAGCCGACCGAGGACTGGCTGCGGCCGTTCTTCAGCAGCATGCGGATCTGCAGCAGGTCGGACTTGGCGGCCGAGTACAGGTCCTGGGCGGCGGTGGAGGGCGGCGGCAGGGCCGCGGTTTCGTCGGTTTCGCCGGGGAGGGGAGCGGGCGGCGTGGTGGCGGGCGGCGTGGCGGGAGGGATCACCAGCGGCGGCTGCGGCGCCTGCTTGCCGCCGGCGCCCGTCGAAGCGCTCTTCTGCGCGACAGGCGCGGCGCCGGCGATGGCGCAGAGCAGGCACAAGAGGGTGACAAGCGGGAGCGGGCGCATTCCATTCGTCGCTGGAAAGATGACTGGAGTTCATCTTGCCAGAAGATGCAGGAGGGTAGCGCTCGATGGTGCAACGCCATCCCCGCGAAGGCGGGGACGACGTCAAACACTTACAGCTCGCCGTCCAGCACCGGCTCGGCCGCAGGCGTCATCATATGCCCCAGCTTCGCCTGCTTGGTATTCAGGTAGTTGTTATTGAAAGCGTTGCGGTTCACCAGCAGCGGCACGCGTTCGGCGACGTCGAAGCCGAGCTTGGTCAGGGCGTCGATCTTGCGCGGGTTGTTGGTCATCAGGCGCACCGACCCGATGCCGAAGTGGGCCAGCATCGGCTGCACCAGCTCGTAGTTGCGGGCGTCGGCGTGGAAGCCCAGCTGCAGGTTGGCTTCGACGGTGTCGGCGCCGGCTTCCTGCAGGCGGTAGGCGCGGATCTTGTTCACCAGGCCAATGCCGCGGCCTTCCTGGCGCAGGTAGAGCAGGATGCCGCGGCCTTCGGCGGCGATCTTCTTCAGCGCGCCTTCGAGCTGGGCGCCGCAGTCGCAGCGCTGCGAGAACATCACGTCGCCGGTCAGGCACTCCGAGTGGATGCGCATCAGCGGCGCCTCATTCGTGGACAGGTCGCCCAGCGTCATCGCCAGGTGTTCCTTGCCGGTGGCATGCTCGACGAAGGCGTGCAGCGTGAACTGCGCCCACGGCGTCGGCAGGGTGCACGACGTGACGTAGTCGACGAGGTTGGACGAAGCGGCGGCGTTGTCTTGCATGACTGGTTCCTGAGACGTAGGCAATGATTTCTGCAACAGTAAACCCGAAGTTTACCGGAAATCCGACATGGCCGTGTGGCGCCCGGTGTTTACCCACGTTCACACTGTGTCCGTAGGGCATCATCGTGTGCTACGCTGGCGGCGGCCTTTTCCTCGATGATCCCGATGCCGTCCTCACGCTCCTTTCCCCGCAATCTGCTGCCGCGCCGCCTGGGTGCCTGGCTGGCGCTCGCCTTCACCCTGCTGACCGTTGCCCTGTCCGTGCTGCTCGTCACCGTCATCGAGCGCAGGAATACCGAACAGGTCAAGTCCAACATCGGCCACAGCCTGGCCGAGCTGGCGCTGCAGACCTCCGACAAGCTCGAGCGCGGCATGTACGAACGCTATCGCGAAGTGCACCTGATGGCGCAGCGCCGCGGCCTGCGTCCGGAGACCCCGGTGAAGCGGCGCCGCGAAACCCTCGACCAGTTGCAGGGCAGCTACGGCTACTACAGCTGGATCGGCGTGGCCGGCATGGACGGCAGGGTACAGGTGGCGGCCAGGGGCCTGCTGGAAGGCGCGGACGTGTCGAAGCGCCCGTGGTTCGGCAGCGCCCTGAAGGGCGTGCACGCCGGCGACGTGCACGAGGCGGTGCTGCTGGCCAAGTTCCTGCCGCAGCAGCAGGAACCCTGGCGCTTCGTCGACGTCGCCTTCCTGGTACGGGACGATGCCGGCCGCGCAGAGGGCGTGCTGGGCGTGCACCTGTCCTGGCAATGGGCGCGCGACGTCGAGCGCTCGGTGATCGCGCCGATCGCCGCGCGGCGCCAGGTCGAGGCCCTGATCGTCGATGCCAAGGGCGTGGTCCTGCTCGGCCCCGCGGGCTTGCAGGGCAAGACCCTGTCGCTGGCCAGCCTGAAGTCGGCGCAGACGCAGAAGGAGGACGGCTACCTGGTCGAGAAGTGGCCGGACGGCGTCTCCTACCTGGTCGGCTTCGCGCGCGGCCACGGCTATGCCGAATATCCCGGCCTCGGCTGGACCGTGCTGGTGCGCCAGAACGTCGACGACGCCTACGCGCCGGTACGCCGGCTGAGCGAATACGGCCTCACCGCCGGCATCCTGCTGGCGGGCCTGTGCTCGATCGCCGGCGTGCTGGTGGCGCGCCGCATCACCCGCCCGCTGGACGAACTGGCGCGTTCGGCGCGCGGCATCCGCGAGGGCGAGCCGGTGACCATCAGCCCGGGCCGCGGCGGCTACGAGGAAGTCGAGACCCTGTCCGGCACCCTGAACGCGCTGGTGGCCGACCTGGTCCGGCGGCGCGGCGAGCTGGAGGACCTGAACGCGACCCTCGAACTGCGGGTCGAACAGCGCACCCGAGAACTTGAGCAGGCCCTGAGCACGGTGCGCGCCAGCCAGCAGCGCATCGTGAACATCATCGAGACCGCCCAGGACGCCTTCATCAGCGTCGATCTCGACGGCCGCATCACCGACTGGAACTCCGCCGCCAGGGACATGCTGGGCCGGACCCGCCAGGAAGCCGTCGGCCGGATGCTGGTCGACCTGGCGATCCCGGAACGCCATCGCGCCAGCGCGCTGCGGGCCCTCCAGCATTTCCGCGAGACCGGCGAGCTCGCGCTGCTCGGCCACCGCGTCGAGCGCAACCTGGTGCGGCGCGACGGCGCCGAGATCACGGCCGAGATGACGGTGGGCCTGGTCGGGACCGGCGAGGGCGTGTTCTTCAGCGTGTTCCTGCACGACGTCTCGGAGCGCAAGCAGATCGAGCGCATGAAGAACGAGTTCATCTCCACCGTCTCGCACGAGCTGCGCACGCCGCTGACCGCGATCAGCGCCTCGCTGTCGCTGCTGAAGGACGGCATGGCCGGTGAGCTGCCGGCGGATGCGCAAGGCCTGGTCGGCGTCGCCTGCGCCAGTTCCGAGCGCCTGGTGCGCCTGATCGGCGACGTGCTCGACATCCAGAAGATGGAAGCGGGGCAGATGGACTACCGCTTCGAAGCGCAGCAGGTGGCGCCGGTGGTGGAGGGCGCGGTGGCGGCAATGGACAGCTTCGCGTCCCAGGCCGGCGTGCGGCTGGCCGTCGAGGCGGCGGGCGATGCGCAGGACCTGCGCGCGAAGGTCGACCGTGACCGCTTCACCCAGGTGCTGACCAATCTGCTGTCCAATGCGATCAAGTTTTCCGCGCCGGGCAGCGAGGTGCTGACCCGCCTGGAACGCGATGGCGGGATGCTGAAGATCGCCGTGACCGACCATGGGGCCGGCATTCCGGAAGCCTTCCGCGAGCGCATCTTCCAGCGCTTCGCCCAGGCCGATTCGGCCGACTCGCGCCAGAAGGGCGGCACCGGGCTGGGGCTGAACATCTGCAAGACCATCGTCGAGGAACACGGCGGGCGCATCCGCTTCGAGAGCGTGGAAGGCGAGGGGACCAGTTTCTTTGTCGAGCTGCCGGCTTTAACGACGGCTTAAGTGTTCGAGCCTTGCGTTCGTGTTAAGTTGTGATCCAGCCCATTGTCGACGAGTCCGACRCCATGATCCTCGACCTTCTCTTCCAGGCAGGTGCCGAAGTCGCGCTGAACGTCGCCGCGCGGCGCAGCAGGGCCGTGCGCAGCTCGCTCATCGCCGCAAGCGTGCTGGTGGTGGCGGTGACCCTCGCCTATGCGCTCGCCTGAGCCGCCCCGGGTAGTCCGCTGGAAGGCCGTCGAGGGCCACGGCCTGGAACACCTGCTGCTGCGCGCGGACGAGCGCGGTGTGAGCGCGGACGGCATGATCATTGGGGAGCGCTTCGGCGGGCGTTTCGGCGAACCCTACGCCGTGCGCTACAGCATCCTCTGCGATGCCGCTTGGCGCGTGCGCAGGCTGAGCGTGGACAGCATCGACGGCGGCGGACTGGTCCTGCTGGGCGACGGGCAGGGCCGCTGGACCGATGGCGCCGGCCAGCCGCTTGAAGCACTCGACGGCGCCATCGATGTCGACCTGACCGCCAGCTGCTTCACCAATACCTTGCCCTTGCGCCGCCTCGGCAGGGCGCTGGCCGGGCGCACGGTCATCGAGGTGGCGTATGTGCATATTCCCACGCTGGACTGTGCGCCGGCGCGGCAGGCCTATACCCGCATCGCGCCGGGCCGTGTCCTGTACGAAGGAATCGGCAGCGACTTCCAGGCCGAACTGGATGTGGACGAGGAGGATCTCGTCCTGCGCTATCCCGGCCTATTCGACCGTATCGAGGCCTAGGCGACCGCCGAGCCTTCGCCGGTACAGGGGCAGCACGTGATCGCGGGTCAGTGGGGCGAGTTCGAGAGCCGTCGCGGAATCGGCATCGACCCAGACCGCCTCTTCGATCTCGGCCGCGGGCACGACCGGAGGGTCCACCCGGATCTCATACAGCTCGCAGCACACTTCGAAGCCCGGCTCGTTCGCGGCCGGCGCACTGAACCGGCCAAGAAAGCGCGCCTGCGCGATATCGGCATCGATATCCAGCTCTTCCTTCAACTCCCTGCCGAGCGCGTCTTCGGGACGCTCATCCGCTTCGATCTTCCCGCCGGGCTGCATGAAGGCGGCGGTGCCGCGCTTGCGCACCAAGAGCGTTTTTCCTTCGGCGTTCAGGAGCAGGGCGGCGGCAATATGGAGGCGTCTGGTCATGGCGGTTTCGGCGGATGTAAGCGGCCGCATATTGTAATGGACGCCGCTGTCGGGGACCCAGGCCGCCCGCGCCTGCGCATAGGAGGCGTCGTTGGCAGGCGCTTCGCGCACGGACACCGGCTGCTCCGCCGCCAGCAGGCTCGCCATCGCCGGCAGATCCCGGCCGTTGATCGTGGCCTGGAAGCGGCGCCGCGGGCGGTCGATCGACTGGTCCTGCACGACGTCCTCGGCAGGCCAGCCGTGCAAGCGGATCGAAAAGGACTCCGACCGCGACAATTACATGGCGACCAGCCAGGGCGTGGCATATGGACTGATCGACCGCGTACTCAATTGCCGCGCCTGAGTCGTTCGCTTCAAATGGCGGCGTTGCAGGCCATCCAGTCCGCGAGCTCCGCGGCCATGATGGGCTTCGAGATGCGGTAGCCCTGGCCGACGTCGCAGCCGTTGGCGCGCAGCCAGTCCAGTTCCTCGGCGGTCTCGACGCCTTCCGCCACCACCGACAGCCCCAGCGCGTGGCTGAGCATGATGGTCGACTTCACGATGGCGGCGTTGCGCGGCGAGTCGGCGATCGCGGTGACGAAGCTGCGGTCCAGTTTCAGTTCATTCACCGGCAGGCTTTTCAGGTAGGCCAGCGAGGCCTGGCCGACGCCGTAGTCGTCGATCGAGAGTTTCACCCCGAGCGCCGCCAGCGCGTTCAGGTGGGACAGGGCCAGCGCCGGCTCGTCCATCAGGGCGCTCTCGGTGATCTCCAGGCACAGGCGCGCCGGCGGTACGCGGTGGAACTCGAGCAGGGCCTTCACGCGCCGCGGCAGTTCCGGATCCAGCAGGTCAAGGGTCGACAGGTTGGCCGAGACCGCGATGTCCAGGCCCTGCGCCTGCCATTGCGCCAGCTGGCGGATGGCGGCGTCCAGCACCCAGGGCGTGATCTCGCGGATGAAGCCGGTCTGCTCGGCGAAGGGGATGAAGCTTCCCGGCGCGACCATGCCGCTGCCCGGACGGCGCCAGCGCAGCAGGGCTTCGGCGGCATTGACGCGCCCGCTCACCAGGTCCAGCTTGGGCTGGTAGGCCAGCAGGAATTCGCCGTTCGCCATCGCGGCGCGCATGTCGCCGATCAGGGACAGCTGCTCCGGCGCCGGCTCGGCGCCCGCCTCGTGGGCGAAGGCCAGGCCCGAGCGGCGCCGCTTGGCCGCCGCCAGCGCCAGTTCGGCGCGCCGCAGCAGGGTGCCGGCGTCCGTACCATCCTGCGGATACAGGGCGATGCCGATGCTGCCGCCGATGTCGAGTCGCTGCCCGTCCAGCGTGATCGGATCGTGCAGCTGCTCCAGCACCGCGCGGGCAAAGCCGCGCGCGCAATCCTCGGTCTCGATCTCGAGCAGGAAGGCGAAGTGGTCGCCCCACAGCCGCGCCACCATCAGCGGCGGCCGTTCCAGCCTGGAGATGCGTTCGCCGACTTCGCGCAGCAGGCGGTCGCCGACCTGGTAGCCGAGCGCATTGTTGATCATCGCGAAGCGGTCGATGTTGAGCACCGCCACCGCACGCGAGGTGCCGGCCGGCAGGCGCGCGAAGGTCTCGAGGAAGCGGGTGCGGTTCGGCAGGTCCGTCAGGCCGTCCACGTAGGCCAGGCGCACGATGCGTTCCTCGCGGCTGGCGATGCCGTCGCGCATGTGGGCGAAGCTGGTGGCCAGCCGGCCGATCTCGTCCTGGGGCAGGGCCGGCAGCGCCTGGCCGTAGTCGCCCTGGGCGATGCGGTGCGCGGCAGCCGACAGTTCTTCGAGCGGCTTGACGATGCGCCGCGCCAGCGTGATGCTGCCCAGCGCGAACACCAGGATCGCGATGCCGACCACCCACAGCAGGCGCTGCAGCAACTGGCTGAACGGCGCTTCCACCGTCGAAACCGGCAGCTGCAGCACGGCCTGCATGGCGCCGTCCAGCGGCAGGCGCATGGTGCGCCAGGTTTCGCCGCCGACGTCGAGCAGGGCCTGCCGGCCGGCCGCCGGCAGGCCGCCCAGGCTCAGCGCGGCGCGCTGCTTCGCATCGAAGGACGAGGCCAGCAGGACCGGGCCGCGCGCGCCGAAGCGCACCACGTGCACGGCCAGTCCGGTCACCTCGGCCATGTCGCGCGCCCAGCCGTCGTCGACCCGGAAGGCCATCGCCACCCAGGCGATGCGGCGCGGCGCCATGATCGGCACCAGCACCACCTGGTAGAGCTGGCCGTTGCGCATCTGGCGGAAACCGGCGCTGCGTCCGCTGGATTCGGCCTCGAGCAGCAGGTCGGGGAAGGGGAAGGCGTCGCCGGCGGCGGTTTCGCGCTGGGAGCTGGCGATCAGGGCGCCGCTGGTGTCGGCCACCATCATGACCTGGGCGTGGATGCGCTGGCCGTGGTTGCGGATCACCGAGCGCATGGTGGGCTGGTCCTGGGTCGCGATCGCTTCGCGGAAGGCGAAGTCGGCGGACAGCACGCCGGCCGCCGTCTCCAGCTGGCGCTGGTTCTGGTCGAGCAGGCGCTGGAACACCTTGGCGCCCACCACCAGGCCGTTGCTGCCTTCGCTGCCGACGATGCGCGCGCTGCTCTCGCGCACCAGGGTCAGCACCAGGCCCATGACGAGCACCAGCAGGCCCACGAACACGAGGACGATGCGGCGCTGGAGCGAGGTGAGACCCATGAACGATGCTTCCTTGGTTTCAGTAACTGTCCTGGTCGATCGCCGTGTGCGGCTTGGGCTCGCGCGCCCGTGCGTCCAGTACCAGGTTCAGCCTGGCCGGGGCGGCCGCGAGTTCGATCTCACTGGCCGCCGCCTGCGCCTTCTGCAGCGGATGCCAGAGCTGCAGGCGGTAGCGCCCGGCCGGCAGGTTGGCGATGCGGACCTGGCCGTCGGGCCCGGTCTTGCCGAAATACGGCGACTCCACCACCAGCACATAGGCTTCCATCCAGTCGTGGATATTGCAGCCGATGACGACCTCGCCCGGCTTGTCGAAAGTGATGGGCTGGCCCGGCTTGCCGGCATAGAGCTTGATCTCGAAGCGCTTGGGCTGGGAGAAGGAGTAGACGTGGTGGCGGACCGTGTCGTTGTTCGGGAAGTCGACCGCGGTGCCGGTCTGCACGACCGTCACCCAGGGAGAAAATTCGGCGCCGCGCTGCTCGATCACGGCATGCGGGCGGTTCTTTGCCGCCGGTACGGCGCCCGCGAGCGGTTCGAGCACCACGACGGCGTCGGGCACCGGCTTGCCGGCCGGCGTCGCCACCCGCGCGTCCAGGGTGGCGCCGGCCGCGCTTGATGCCAGGGGCAAGCCGAGGACGACCAGCAGGGCCGGCAGGGACGCGCGCAGGAACATCGGCGTCCTTATTGGTCGAGCTGCATGGCAGGGGCGATCTGCCAGAGTTCGGTGGTGAGTTCGCCGTCGCGGTAGGTCAGGACGTGCAGGACCTTGAGCGGCAGCTTGCCGCCGTAGTCGGCGCGCTGCTGCACCGAGGCGCCCTTCGGATTGGCGAAGGCGCTCAGCTTGCCGAAGGTGGCGGGACGGGGCTTGCCCTCGTTGACCGCGATGAATTTCTGCCAGACTGCGCGGATCGCTTCCTTGCCGCGGTAGCGGCCGTCGAGCGGGCCGCCGACCCATTCCATATAGGCATCCTCGGGATAGTCCTTCATCAGGGCCTCGAGGTCGCCGGCGGCGACGGCGTCGAGGTGGGCGCGCGCCTTGGCTTCGTCCAGCGGACCCGCGACCGCCTGCGTGGCCGGCAGGCAGGCCAGGACCAGGGCCAGCGTCATGCAGCCTTGCTTGAGTTTCCGGAACGTCATGAGCCTCTCCTTGGCGTGATCTGGTTTGTATTTATTACCGGAAATTAATAATACACGGAAAGAAGATGGTGTTCTATACACGATGGGAAGCGTTGTTTTCAGGCCGTAAATACTCGCGCGATGGTTTGACGCAGCTTCAACGCAGCTCATGCAGGGCGATGCCGCCGAAGGCGCCATCCCAGGCGCTGAAGTCGGATTCCAGTGCCGGGAGAAGGCGCAGCAGGGATTGTTTATCTCGGTGGAAGCTGGTGGCGCTGCCGTCGATCTCGCGCGTCGATTGCAGGCGGAAAGCCTCGGCGTCCGCCGCCGCGGCCACGGGTTCGCGCAGTAGGGCCAGCACCTGCTGGCCGCCGACCTTCAGGCGCAGCAGGCCGGCCGCTTCGCCCGCCTGGGCGCGCACGTAGCGGCGCTGGGTTTCGGCGGCAATCTCGCCGGCTTCCAGCGCGATGCGCACCTGCCTGCCATGGCGCGCGCCCCAGTCGAGGAAGGGCATGGCGAATTCGCTCACCTGGGCCGGATCGGTGCGGTAATCCATCACGGAGAGGGTATCGACCAGCGGTGCCAGGCCGTCCAGCAGGGCGGTCTTGCCATCCCACCAGAAGGGCACCACCAGCTCCAGGTGCAGGCTGCCGGCCGCCTCGCGCAGGGTGTGCGCCATCGCCAGGTAGCGCGCGTCCCAGTCGACCTTGCCGGCGCCGTGCTCCAAAAGCTGATAATCGGGTAGCAGGTAGGGTTCGACGTCGAACTGCAGGCCGGCCAGGCGCGCGGCCGGTTCGACGCCGGCGTTGTAGTTCAGGTAGGCGCGCACCATGCGCGCCAGCGCCGGCTGCTGCTCGGGCAGCACCATGTGCGGGTCGCCGTCCACGCTCAGCACGCGGATGCCGCGCGCGTTCGCACGCCGGACGAAGGCGGCCAGGCGCGCCGGTTCCCGGACCGCCTCGTTCCTGAACGGCACGGTGACGAACAGCTCGCGCACCCGCTGCGCCGCGGCCCAGTCCAGCAGCGCGGCGCCATGCTCGCGCCAGTCGGCCGCCTTCCAGACCCAGGTCGAGCGGGCCGCCGGCCGGGCGGTCGGTGAGGGATCGGGTTCGATGGCGAGATAGTCCAGCGCCAGGCTGGCTGGCTGGGCCGGGCATTGCAGGACGAAGTGCTTCCAGCTTGCGCGGTCCAGGGTGTCCGGCAGCGCCGGCGTGAAGATCTGCGGCGAGGTGGCGGCCGGATGCGCGGGCAGTTCGCCCAGATTCAATGCGGTTTCGCGCGCGGCGCGGACGCCATCGGCGGCCTGCAGCGAGAAGCCGGCGCCGCCCGCATACGAGGCCGCCAGGCGCAGGCGCGCGCGCGGCAGGTACCAGGGGCCGCTGAGCAGCACCCCGGCCGGCCGGGTGCCGGCGCCGCAGTCGACGGTCAGCCGGCCGCCCTCGAGCTTGAGATTGACCCGCTCCTCCACCCCGAAGGCGCGCGCCTGCATGCGCTCCAGCAGGTTGGCGCGCAGCGGCATGATGCCGGGCTTCTGGACGCCGGGGCGCGAAGAGGGCAGCAGGTGCTCGCTGACCGCAAAGCGGCCTTCGCGCACGCGGCCGTGCAGCAGGATGGTGCGCTCGATGGCTTCGGTGGGGCCGAGCGGGAACAGGGTCTCGACCCGGGCGCCGGCCGGCAGGGCGATGCTGGTGCAGCCGGGGTGTGCGGCCTGGCTGTCGGCCTGCCAGCGCAGGCGCGCGCTGTCGGCGCCGACAGTATCGGCAAACGGCGTGGCCGACGGCGCGGCAGCCGCTGCGGCGCTTTGCGGGCACAGGTGCAGCCAGGCGGCATGGGCGGGAGCGCTCATCGCGAACAGGGACAGCAGCAGGGCGCGCGCGATCACGGCTTGTCCGCGAAGCTGCCCTTGCGCGCCATGGTGCCCCAGGTCGCTTCCTTCTGCATCGCCCAGCGGAACAGGCCGACCAGGCGCCACCAGGTGTTCAGCTGGCGGTAGCCGAGGTTCTCGACCAGCACCACCACGCCCAGGGCCAGCAGCTGCTTGCCGCGCGGGTAGATGTGGAAGGACATCTCTTCCAGCAGCAGGCCGGAGGCGGACAGCAGGATGCCCAGCCCGATCGCCACGAACATGAAGGTCGAGAAGGCCTGCCAGGAGATTTCGCCGGCCAGGAAAGAGACGATCATGAACAAGTAGCCGCCAACCTCGACCAGGGGCCCCAGCCACTCGAACAGCAGCATGAACGGGAAGGCCAGCCAGCCGGGCACGCCGCCGTTGCGCGAGAACATCAGGCCCCAGTTGGCGTTCAGGCTCTCGGCCAGGCCGCGCTGCCAGCGGATCCGCTGGTTCTTCAGGGTCTTGAAGTCTTCCGGCGCCTCGGTCCAGCACACGGGATCGGGCACGAATTCGATGCGGTAGGGCTGGCGCCGCGCGCGCAGCAGGCGGTGCAGGCGCACGATCAGTTCCATGTCCTCGCCGATGGTGTCGGGGCGGTAGCCGCCGACGCTGACCACGGCATCCTTGCGGAACACGCCGAAGGCGCCGGAGATGATCAGCATGCCGTTCACGGCAGACCAGCCGAGGCGGCCGAACAGGAAGGCGCGCAGGTATTCGACCACCTGGAGCAGGGCCCAGGGATTACGCGGCAGGCCCACCCGGGTCAGGAAGCCGCCGCTGACTTCGCAGCCGTTGGCGATGCGGATGGTGCCGCCGGTGGCGACCACGGTCGGGTCGCGCAGGAAAGGCTGGGTCACGCGTTCCAGGCTGTCGCGCTGCAGGACCGAGTCGGCGTCGACGCCGCAGAACAGCGGATAGCGCGCGGCATTGATGCCGGCATTCAGCGAGTCGGCCTTGCCGCCGTTGAACTTGTCGATCACGCGCAGGTTCGGGAAGCGCGTCGAGCGGTAGATCGCGCGGATCTCCTTTGTGGGAATCTGGCGGCGGTAGGCTTCCGGGAAAGGCAGCAGGCCGAACTCGCGCTTCAGCACCTCCAGGGTGCCGTCCTTCGAGCCGTCGTTGACCACCACGACCTCGTATTCGGAATAGGTCAGCTGCAGCATCGAGCGCACCGAGGCGGCGATGCTCGCTTCCTCGTTATACGCCGGCACCAGGATGCTGACCGGCGGCTCGAGGCCGGAATAGGCGCGCGGCAGGTCGTCCAGCATCTCTTCCTGGCCCTTGCGGTGCAGGGTGCGCAGCGACAGCAGGTTGAGGAGCAGGTAGCCGCCGTTCAGCAGGATGAAGTAGCACAGCACGAACCAGGTGACGAACTGGATCAGCAGGTGGTGGGTGTTCATGCGCCCGCCATCTCCGGGTTCGCCGGCGCCTCGTGCTTCGCATTCGCGGCGTCCTGTTCGGCCACCACCTGGGCCAGCATGTCGGCCGCGTAGCGGTCTTCCAGCGAGGCGTGCAGGGCGTCGAGGTCGGCGCGCTCCAGCCAGGGCAGCCCGGCCAGCGCCTGGGCGGCGCGGTAGCGCACCCACCATTCGCGGTCGGCCAGCAGGTCCGCCAGGCGCTCGACGTCGCCGCGCTCGCCGATGCGGCCCAGGGCCTTGGCGGCCTGCACCCGCACCTGCCAGTCGGCGTGCGCGAGCAGGGCGCGCACCTGGTCCTGCAGCAGCGGCGTGTTCACGATGCGCAGGGCGGCGGTGACCACGGCGACGGCGTCGTTGGCCAGCGCGCCGGCCAGGGTCGCGGCCGGCAGCTCGACGCGCAGGGCCTCGGCGATGCGCAGGGCGCGCGGCAGGCGATCGGGATTCAGGCGCGGCAGCATCCCGGCCAGCACCGCCGCCACCGGCGTGCCGGCGTGCTGCAGGATGCCGGCCACGTGCGACATGCCCCAGTCCTCGCGTTCGACGAAGAGCGGGGTCAGGTATTCGGCCGCGGCCTCGGGATCGATCCGCACCAGCGCCCACAGCGCGGTCAGCGACAGGGTCGGGTCGTCCAGGCCGGCCAGGCGCAGCAGTTGGGGCCAGGCTTCGCGGTCGCCCAGGTGGCCCAGCATCAGGGCCGCCAGCAGGCGCTCGGTGCGGGCGCGCCGGCCCAGCATGGCGCGCGCTTCGGCATCGAGGCCCATGCGACGCGCGATGGCGTTGAGGGCGGCGCCGGCCTCGCCGCGCAGCGAGGATTGCAGGTGCACCCACAGCTTGATGAAGTGCAGGCGTTCGGAGGCGAGCAGGCGCGGCAGTTCCTGCGGACCGTCGCCGACGATGGCGGCGTTCAGCAGCGGCCGCCAGCGCGCCAGGGTGCGTGCGCGGCGCCGTTCGTTCGCGCGCAGCGAGATGCGCAGGCGCACGATCTGCAGGCCGAGCAGGAGGGTCAGCAGCAGGGCGGCGATGCCGGTCCAGAAGGCCGCCGCCAGGATCGGATCGGAGGGCGCGCCGAAGCCGGGCGCGATCGCAAGCGTGGGAAAGGTCACGGACAGAGCGCGGAGAGGCCGCCCCGTCAGGCCGCGGTCTTGAGGAAGCGGCGCAGGCGCGCCAGCAGTTCCTGGGGCTGGAAGGGCTTGATGATGAAATCGTCGGCGCCGGCATCGAGCGCGCGCACGGTGTCGCGTTCGGTGTTCTTGGCGGTCAGCATGATGACCGGGGTCTCCTGCCAGCCGGCCTGGGCGCGGATCAGGCCCACGATCTCGAACCCGTCCACATAGGGCAGCATCACGTCCAGCAGCACCAGGTCCGGCGCCGGATTGCCGAGCACGTGCGCGGTCGCGGCGCGGCCGTCGGCGACGTGGGTCACCAGATAGCCCTGGCGTTCCAGCATGAAGGTGAGGACGTGGGCGATGTGGGCGTCGTCCTCGACGACGAGGACGGTGGGTTGTGCGCTCATGAAAAGGGCGGAAAAGTTGCTCTGAGGCTCGATTCTATACCGAGCCGGGACAACAAGCCCTTTCCGGACGCCGCTGTGTGGCCTGCATGCGACTACCCTTGGCAGGCCGACCACCAGGGTGGCCAGCCTGCCGAGCAGGGATTAACGCGGCAGGTCGAACAACAGCAGTTCGGCGGCGTCGGCGTTCGCGAAGCTGATGCTTTCCTCGTCGCCGATCTTGACGGCGTCGCCGCCTTTCAAGGCGACGCCATTCACCTCGACCTGGCCGCGGATCACGTGCACGTAGCCGAGGCGTCCGCGCTGCAGGGCGTGCTCCAGCTTGTCCTCGCCGTTCAGGATGGCCGCGTACAGCGAGGCGTCCTGGTGGATCAGCACCGAGCCTTCGCGGCCGTCGCTGGAAGCGATCAGGCGCAGCCTGCCCAGTTTCTCATCCCTGTCGAAGTGCTTCTCTTCGTAGCTCGGCGGGATGCCCTGCACGCTCGGCTGGATCCAGATCTGCAGGAAGTGCACCGGCTCGGTCTGCGAACCGTTGAACTCGCTGTGCCGCACGCCGCTGCCGGCGCTCATGCGCTGGACGTCGCCGTAGTGCAGGACCGAACCGGTGCCCATGCTGTCCTTGTGCTCCAGCGCGCCGTCCAGCACGTAGGAGATGATCTCCATGTCGCGGTGGCCGTGGGTGCCGAAGCCGGCGCCGGCGGCGACACGGTCTTCGTTGATCACGCGCAGCGGGCCGAAGCCGACGTGGCGCGGATCGTAGTAGTCGGCGAAGGAAAAGCTGTGTTTCGATTTCAGCCAGCCGTGGTTGGCGTCGCCGCGGTCTTCACTTTTGCGAATTTCGATCATGATTTGCTCCCTGTGTGTGTTCTCGATGGAAGCCAGTATAGCGAGGCCGCACCGGGAAGAAAAACGAGTAGTTTTGCGGACTATGATCGAAAAAATCGATTATCAACGTTTTAACGGATCCAGCAGCCCGCGCAGGGCGTTGTGATCGATCTCGTACATCAGTTCGAGCAGCTCGCCCAGCTCGCCACGGGGAAAGCCTTCGCGCGCRAACCAGGCGAGGTAGTGGCCGGGAAG
The DNA here is from genome assembly GCF_056397205.1 of Massilia sp. 05N420. Taxonomy (NCBI): domain Bacteria; kingdom Pseudomonadati; phylum Pseudomonadota; class Betaproteobacteria; order Burkholderiales; family Oxalobacteraceae; genus Massilia; species Massilia sp. 05N420. Next base: position 61,373 of record NZ_JBFTMX010000006.1, on the reverse strand, counting down.
GTCCGCGATCTTCTTGCCCTGGTATTTACCGAAGGGCATTTCGCGGACGAGGAGGAGTTGCAGGTGTTCGGGTTTCATGGTGCCGCCAGTGTAGTAGCATGACCGCGAGGAGGAAAGCAGCATGGACACCGACTACGACCTGCAACGCTTCGTGGACGCCCAGCACGACGTCTACGCCACCGCGCTCGCCGAGCTGCGCGCCGGGCGCAAGCGCAGCCACTGGATGTGGTTCGTCTTCCCGCAGCTGGAAGGGCTGGGACGCAGCGGGATGGCGCAGCGCTACGCGATCCGCTCCGCCGACGAGGCCGCGGCCTACCTGGCCCACCCGGTGCTGGGCAAGCGCCTGCGCGAGTGCGCCTCCGCGGTCGCGATGCACGAGGATCGCGATGTCGACCAGATCTTCGGCGAGCCCGACAACATGAAATTCCACTCCAGCATGACCCTGTTCGCCGACGTCGCCCCGGACGAGGCGATCTTCCAGGCCTGCCTCGACCGCTTCTTCGGCGGCGAGCCCGATCACGCCACCATCGAGAGGCTGTCGTGAACGCGCGGCTTCCGCATCCGCTGGCGGCCTTCGTCGGCGGCCTCGAAGGGCTGGTCGACGGCGGCGCCGACGAAGCCACGATCTTCCGCGACGGCCGCACCCTGCTGGCCGGCCTGATCGCGCACGACGACTGGCTGCCCGCCGCGCTCACCGAGCCCGACCCGGCCAGCTACCGCATCCACCTGCTGCACCGCGATCCGGCGGGACGCTTCTCGGTGTCGGCCATGGTGTGGGGGCCGGGTCAGGGCACGCCCATCCATGACCACACGGTGTGGGGCATGGTCGGTGTGCTGAGGGGGAGGGAGCGCTGCGAGGAGTTCGGCCTTCCAGCCCGGCCGGGCGCGTCGCTGGTTCCCGGCCACGTGCATGAGATGGAACCCGGTGATATCGATTTCGTATCACCCAGCGTCGGTGATATACATCGCGTATCGAATGCGCTTGTCGGCGGCACCTCGGTCAGCATTCACGTCTACGGGGCCGACATTGCCGCCATCACCCGCTCGCGCTGGGAAACGGATGGCCGGGTCACGCCTTTCGTCAGTCCCTACGCCTCCTGCCTGCTGCCCAGTCGTGCGAGCTGAGGTGGATTTCCCGTTGTTGCGTATAATCCGCCGAATAGCTTGCCCAACAACACATTCTCACTAACAACACATGGCTTCATCTTCAGAAAACATCAGCATGGCGGTGTTCTGCGACTTCGAGAACGTCGCACTCGGCGTGCGCGATGCGAATTACGAAAAATTCGACATCAAGCCCGTCCTCGAACGCCTGCTGCTCAAGGGCAGCATCGTGGTCAAGAAAGCCTATTGCGACTGGGACCGTTACAAGGGCTTCAAGGCCACGATGCATGAAGCGAACTTCGAGCTGATCGAAATTCCGCACGTGCGCCAGTCGGGCAAGAATTCGGCGGACATCCGCATGGTGGTGGACGCCCTCGACCTGTGCTACACCAAGGCCCACGTCGATACCTTCGTGATTATCTCCGGCGACTCCGACTTCTCGCCGCTGGTCTCCAAGCTGCGCGAAAACGCCAAGCGCGTGATCGGCGTCGGCGTCAAGAATTCGACCTCCGACCTGCTGGTCGCCAACTGCGACGAATTCATCTTCTACGACGACCTGGTGCGCGAAGTGCGCCGCGCCGCCGCCAAGCGCGACGAGCGCAAGAGCCAGCCGCAGCAGGGCCGCCGTCCTTCCGACGAGAACAACCGCAAGAAGGAAGAGATGGAGGCGCGCAAGCTGCAGGCCCTGGAGATGGTGGTCGAGACCTTCGACGCCCTGGTCTCCGAGCGCGGCGACACCGGCAAGATCTGGGCATCGCTGCTGAAGGACACCCTGAAGCGCCGCCGTCCGGATTTCTCGGAAACCTATTACGGCTTCCGCACCTTCGGCAACCTGCTCGAAGAGGCCCAGACCCGCGGCCTGTTCGAATTCGGCCGCGACGAGAAGTCGGGCACCTATGTCTACCGCAGCGCCCAGGCCATCGAGGCACTCGGCGCCGTGCCGGAAGCGGAGCCGCTGCCGGAAATGGCGGCCCTGGATGGCGCGACGCAGGAGCGCGGCGGCGACGTGGCCGAGGAGACGCAGGGCGAGCAGCCGAGCGAAATTCCGGCGATTGCTGCGCCGGCACGCGAGTCGCGCCGCCGTGGCGGTCGTGGCCGCAAAGGGCGCGACCAGGCGGCCGAGCAGGCAGCGGCCCCGGTGGCGGATACCCGGGCTGCGCCGGAAGACGTGCAGGAAGACCTCGGCATGCCCACCTGGCCGGCGCCGACGCCGGATCTGGTGGAGGAAGCGGACGATACCGCGGCCGCGCCGGTGGAGGTGCAGCCGGAAGCCGCAGCCGAGACCGCAGCCGAGCAGCCGGCCGCGCCGGTGAAGGAACGCCGCCGCGCGCCGCGCAAGCCGTCCACGCGCAAATCCGCGGCGGCACAGGCTGCGATGGCCGCCGCCGCGCCCGAGGCCGGAGCCGACAATGCGGCGGTCGCCACTGACGCCGTGGTGGCGCTGGACAAGGCCGTGGCCGGTATCGATGGCGGCGCCGAAGCCGGCGCCGACGGCGTGACCGACGCCGACCCGTCCGATCCGGCGCCGGCCGAAGAACAGGGGGAGGCCCAGGGCGACAAGCCGGCGCGCAAGAAGTCGTCCCGTCCGGCCCACAAGGCGTCGCGCAAGCCGGCCACGCGCGCCCGCCGTCCGGCCAAGCCGAAGACGCCGGAAGGCGCCTGATCCGGGCCATACGCGCGCCGGGCAGGCTCGGGGATGTGTGATAATGACAACGCACTCTCAAGCTTGCCCGTTTGCGCAAAGGACCGACATCATGCGACCGCTCACCGGACTGCTCGTTTCCGCCGCCACCCTGGCCGCCGCGCTCGCGGCGCCGTCCGCGTCCGCCGCCGCACCGTCGGCCTCCCATCCGCTGCTCGGGATCTGGGTCCTCAGCATCCCCCAGCTCGGCTGCTCCGAGACCTACCACTTCCGCGGCGACGGCACCACCCTGGTCAAGAGCGCCCAGGAAGTGTCCGAGAGCGAGTTCACGGTGGCCGAAAAACCCAGCGCCAAGGGCTTCTACAAGCTCGAAGACCGCGTCGTCAAGGACAACGGCAAGCAGGACTGCTCCGGCGAAGTGATGCAGGTCGGCACCCGCGCCACCAACTACCTGCGCTTTCACCCGTCGGGAGCGCGCTTCGTGATGTGCCGGGAAGAGTCGATGGAGGCTTGTATCGGGCCTTTCGAGCGGATGCCGGCGCAGGGGATCTGATCCGCCGTCATTCCGCGAAAGCGGGCATGACGGGTGCTGACGGTAGTCCATTGCCCAGCTTCGGTGTATATTGCTCGGCGATTAGTCAATCGTCATTATCGGAACCCTGATGTCCCCGGCACTCCTCTTCTGCATCCTCATCGCTTATTTCGCACTGCTGCTCGGCGTCGCCTGGGCGACTTCGCGCAACGCCAACAACGACAGCTTCTTCATCGGTAACAAGAGCAGCAACTGGATGCTGGTCGCCTTCGGCATGGTCGGCACCACGCTGTCCGGCGCCACCTTCATCAGCGTGCCGGGCGCGGTCGGCATCGACGCCTTCGGATATGGCCAGGTGCTGATCGGCTATGTGTTCGGCTACATCGCCGTGGTCTACCTGCTGCTGCCGCTGTACTACCGGCTCAAGCTGACCTCGATCTACACCTATCTCGACGGCCGTCTCGGACGCCGCGCCTACCAGAGCGGGGCCGGCTTCTTCATCCTGTCGCGCCTGTTCGGCGCCACCGCGCGCCTGTACCTGGTGGTGGCGGTCCTGCAGAGCATCATCCTCGACAGCCTGGGCGTGCCGTTCTGGCTGACCACCTTCGTCATCCTCGGCATGATCCTGCTCTACACCTACCAGGGCGGCGTCAAGACCATCGTCTGGACCGACACCCTGCAGACCACCTGCATGCTGGGCGGCCTGTTCGCCTGCGTCTGGTTCATGCTGGGCCACCTCGACCTCACCGTCCCGCAGGCCCTGCAGCAGATGCACGAGCGCGGCCTGTCGCGCGTGTTCACCTTCGACGCCGACAGCCCGAATTTCTGGCTGAAGCAGATCGTGGCCGGCGCCTTCATCGTCGTGACCATGACCGGCATGGACCAGGAGATGATGCAGAAGACGATCTCCGTGAAGACCCTGGGCGACTCCCAGAAGAACCTGCTGAGCCTGACCGCGGTGCTGGTGGTGGTGCTGTCCGCCTTCCTGTTCCTGGGCGGCCTGCTCTACCTGTACGCGCCGATCGCCGGCGTCACCGCCACCGGCGACAAGATCTTCGCCGCCGTGGTCATGGGCCACCTGCCGGCCGCGGTGCAGATCATCTTCCTGGTCGCCCTGATCTCGGCCCTGTTCCCCAGCGCCGACGGCGCCATCACCGCGCTCACCTCCACCTTCTGCATCGACATCCTCGGCATCAAGCGCCGCGACGACCTGTCGGAAGAAGGCAAGCAGCGCCTGCGCCGCCACGTCCACCTCGGTTTCGCCCTGCTGTTCCTGCTGATGGTGCTGTTCTTCAAATGGGTCGACAATCCCAGCATGATCGGCGTGATCCTGAAGCTGGCCGGCTATACCTACGGACCGCTGCTGGGCCTGTTCGCCTTCGGCATGATGACCAGGCGCACGCTGAACGACCGCCTGGTGCCGGTGGTGACGATCGGCGCGCCGATCCTGTGCGCCCTGCTCGAATACAACCAGCACTACCTGCTGGGCCATTACCGATTGGGCCTGGAGTTGCTTATTGTCAACGGCGCACTCGTGTTCCTAGGCTTGCTGGCGATCTCGCGCCGGGCGACCATCAAGCCCGCTGCCGTCGCTGCCTAACCTCTTTCAAAGGAGTTCCCGATGCCATTCAAGCCCATGACCTCCCTGCGCCGCGGCCTCGGGTCGCTCTGGCGCGGCCTCGATGCCACCCGCCGCTTCGTGCTGAACCTGATCTTCCTGCTGATCCTGATCTTCCTGCTGTGGGGGATCTTCGGCGGCGGCATCAAGCCGCTGGCGCCGAAGACCGCCCTGGTGCTGGACCTGAAGGGCGAGCTGGTCGAAGAAAAGGCCGGCAGCGTGCGCGACTCGCTGGTGGCCGGCCTGTCCGGCAATGCGCGCCGCCTGATTCAACTGCGCGACGTCCTCACCGTGCTCGACGCCGCCGCCAAGGACGGCAATATCGACAGCGTGGTGCTGCTGCTCGACGAGATGAATGGCGGCGGCCTGGCTTCGCTGCGCGAGATCGGCGCCGCCGTCGAGCGCGTGAAGGCGGCCGGTAAGACGGTAGTTGCCTGGGGCGGGGCCTACGACCAGAAGCGCTACCTGGTCGCCTCGCATGCCAACGAGGTCTACCTGCACCCGATGGGCATGGTGATGATCGAAGGCTTCGGGCGCCACCGCAACTACTACCGCGACGCCCTCGACAAGATCGGCGTGACGGTCAACCTGATGAAGGTCGGCACCTATAAGAGCTTTGCCGAGCCGTTCATCGGCAACGGTCCGTCGCCGGCGGCGCAGGAGGCCGACAGCTTCCTCTACAACGCCTTGTGGACCAACTACACGAACGAAGTCGAGAAGGCGCGCAGGCTGCCGGCCGGCAGCATCGCGAAGGGCATCGAAGAACTGCCGCAGCGCATGACGGCCGCCAACGGCAACGCCGGCAAGGTGGCGCTGGACGCCAAGCTGATCGACGGCCTCAAGACCCGCGATGAAGTGCGTGCCCTGATGGTCAAGCGCGGCGCCTGGGACGAGGCCAACAAGACCTTCCGCCAGGTGTCCTTCCACGACTACCTGTCGCGCAATCCGCCCAAGCTGCTGGGCGATGCGGTGGCCGTGGTGGTCGCCGCCGGCGACATCACCGAGGGCACGGGCGGCCCCGGCATGGTGGGCRGCATCACGACCGCCAACATGATCCGCGCCGCGCGCGAAGACAAGCAGGTCAAGGCCCTGGTCCTGCGCATCAATTCGCCGGGCGGCAGCGCCTACGGTTCGGAGCTGATCCGCCGCGAGCTGGAACTGACCCGCAACGCCGGCAAGCCGGTGGTGGTGTCGATGGGCGACGTGGCGGCGTCCGGCGGCTACTGGATCTCGATGGCGGCCGACGAAGTCATCGCCGACCCGAACACCGTGACCGGCTCGATCGGCGTGTTCGCGATCCTGCCGACCGCCGATAAAGTGGTCGACAAGCTGGGCATCCACACGGCCGGCGTGACCACCACCTGGCTGGCCGACGCCTACAATCCGCTGCGCCCGCTCGACCCGCGCTTCGGCCAGGTGGTCCAGGCCAGCATCAACCACATCTACGACGAGTTCACCACCAAGGCCGCGATCGCGCGCCGCACCACGCCCGAGAAGATCGACGCCGTCGGCCAGGGCCGCGTGTGGACCGGCGGCCAGGCCAAGGAACGCGGCCTGGTCGACCGTCTCGGCAGCTACGGCGACGCCCTGCAGTCGGCGGCCAAGCGCGCCCACCTGGAGGGCAACTTCCGCGTCGCCTACACCGAGCGCGAGGAAAGCGTGTTCGCGCGCCTGCTGGAGCGCATGGGCCTGTCCGAAGCCCAGACCCTGACCGTCCAGGTCAAGCTGGGCCTGCTGCCGGCCGACCTGGCCCTGGACGCGCTGCCGGCCGGCGCCGCCGCCGGGGTGGCCAGGGACCTCGGCTGGCTGTCGCAGGTGGCCTCGCGCCGCCAGCCTTTCGCGGCGGTCACGCACTGCCTGTGCGAAGTTCCTTAACGCTCTTAACGAGCGTTAAGCCTTTGTAACAAGTTGTAGGCCTGAGCAAGCCAGTGACTACGGGCGCGGAGCCGATCCGCGCCCGTTTTCGTTTTTGCTTCTGTACGTTCTGAAACATAAAGGCAAGGCGCTCCATGCTACATTCGGGGCGTCATTTTTATTGTGCATTTGAACACTCGGCCGCCAAGGACTCGCATGAACCCGACCGTTACCCCAGATAAGGAAAAGCCAGCCATCCGCCCCCAGCGCACACGCCGTTCGCGCGTGATCGGCGCCATCGTCGCCATCCTCGTGATGGCCGGCCTGGGCTGGCTGGCCTGGCACCTGACCCACCAGCCATCAGGCGCAGGCGCCGGCGCCGGTCCGGGTGCGGGCGCCGGCGCGAGGGGGCAGGGCGGCGCGGGCGCCGGCGGTCCGGGCGGCGGCGGCCGTGGAGGCCGCGGCGGCGGCATGGCGGCCACCACGGTCGGCGTCGGCAAGGCCGAGCGCAGCGATATCCCGATCACCCTCGAAGCGCTGGGCACCGTGACCCCGGCGGCGGTGGCGACCGTGCGGCCCCAGGTCGGCGGCGTGCTGCAGAAGATCACCTTCACCGAAGGCCAGCTGGTCAAGGAAGGCCAGGTGCTGGCCACCATCGACGCCCGCCCCGCGCAAATGAGCCTGCTGCAGGCGACCGGCCAGCGCCAGCGCGACCAAGCCCAGCTGGAAAGCGCGCGCGTGCTGCTGCAGCGCTACCGCACCCTGCTGGAACAGGATTCGATCGCGCGCCAGGACGTCGACACCCAGGCGGCCCTGGTCAAGCAGCTCGAAGGTGCCGTTACCACCGACAAGGCGGCCGAAGGCATCGCCCGCATCAACCTCGGCTACACCCAGGTGCGCGCGCCGATCGCGGGCCGGGTCGGCCTGCGCAACGTCGACATCGGCAACCTGGTGAGCGCAAACGACGCCAACGGCATCGCCGTGATCACCCAGCAGTCGCCGATCGACGTCGAATTCGCGGTGCCCCAGGACCACCTGCCGGAACTGCAGCAGCGCATTAACCAGAACGCGGTCCTGCCGGCCATCGCACTGGACCGCACCCGCACCCAGAGCCTGGCCGAGGGCCGCTTCATGGCGATGGACAACCAGGTCGACACCCAGACCGGCACGGTGCGCGCCAAGGCCCGCTTCACCAATGACAGCGGCAAGCTCTTTCCCAGCCAGTTCGTGAACGTGCGCCTGCAGATCAACACCATCAAGAACGCGGTCACGGTGCCGGTGACGGCCCTGCGCCACGGCGCCAGCGGCGACTACGTCTACGTGCTGAACCCGCAGGACAAGACCGTCGCGCTGCGCACCGTCAAGCGCGGCCAGGCGAATGCCGAGCGCGTCGAGATCGTCAGCGGCCTGGAAGGCGGCGAGACCGTCATCACCGAAGGCGCGGACCGTCTGAAGGACGGGGCCAAGGTGACCTTGCCTGGGGATCGTCCGGCCGGTGCCGGTGCGGGCGCGGGCGGCCGCGGTGGACAGGGCGGGGCGCAGGGCGCTCAGGGCCAGCCGGGCGAACACCGTCAGCGCCGCCAGCAGCAGGGAGGGGCGGCGCAATGATGAGCATGGAATACTCGTCGTTCCCGCGCAGGCGGGAACCCAAGTTTGCCTGCGTTTCGACGGCTCAGGCAGAACTTGGACCCCCGCCTTCGCGGGGGCGACGTGGTGATCAGCGTGCATGGCGTAGCGAGGGGGCAGCATGAGCCCATCCGCCCCCTTCATCCGCCGTCCGGTCGCCACCTCGCTGCTGATGCTGGCGATCGTGCTGGCCGGCCTGGTCGGCTATAAATTCCTGCCGCTGTCGGCGCTGCCCCAGGTCGACTTCCCGACCATCCAGGTGCAGACCCTGTACCCGGGCGCGAGTCCGGAAGTGATGGCGCGCACCGTGACGGCGCCGCTGGAGCGCCAGTTCGGCCAGATGGCCGGGCTGTCGCGCATGAGCTCCACCAGCGCCGCCGGCGTGTCCGTCATCACCCTGCAGTTCAGCCTGGGCCAGACCCTGGACGTGGCCGAGCAGGAAGTGCAGGCCGCGATCAATGCCGGCGGCTCGCTGCTGCCGACCGACCTGCCGGCGCCGCCGGTCTACGCCAAGGTGAATCCGGCCGATGCGCCGGTGTTGACCCTGGCGATCACCTCGGACACGGTGCCGCTGACCGAGGTGCAGAACCTGGTCAACACCCGGCTCGCGCTGAAGATCAGCCAGGTCACCGGCGTCGGCCTGGTGACCCTGCAGGGCGGCCAGCGTCCGGCGGTGCGGATCCAGGCGAATACCGAGGCCCTGGCCGCCAACGGCCTGGGCCTGGACACGCTGCGCTCCGCCATCACCGCGGCCAACGCCAACAGCGCCAAGGGCAGCTTCGACGGCCCAGCGCGCGCCTACACCATCAACGCCAACGACCAGCTGGTCACGGTGCCGGACTACACGAACCTGATCGTCGCCTACCGCAACGGCGCGCCGGTGCGCCTGGGCGACGTCGCCCGCGTGGTCGACAGCGCCGAGAACGTCAAGCTGGGCGCCTGGGCCAACATGAAGCCGGCCATCATCCTGAACGTGCAGCGCCAGCCGGGCGCCAACGTGATCGCCACCGTCGACGCCATCAAGGAGCGCCTGCCCGAGCTGCAGGCCAGCCTGCCGCAGTCGCTGCGCGTGGACGTGCTGTCCGACCGCACCACCGGCATCCGTGCCTCGGTCGAGCACGTGCAGATCGAGCTGGTGCTGGCCGTGCTGCTGGTGGTGCTGGTGATCTTCGCCTTCCTGCACAGCGTCCGCGCCACCGTGATCGCCAGTCTCGCAGTTCCCATTTCGCTGGTCGGCACCTTCGGCGTCATGTACCTGCTGGGCTACAGCCTGAACAACCTGTCGCTGATGGCGCTGACGATCGCCACCGGCTTCGTGGTCGACGACGCCATCGTCATGATCGAGAACATCTCGCGCTACATCGAGGAAGGCGAGCAGCCGATGGCCGCCGCGCTCAAGGGCGCGACCCAGATCGGCTTCACCATCATCTCGCTGACGGTCTCGCTGATCRCGGTCCTGATTCCGCTGCTGTTCATGGGCGACGTGGTCGGCCGCCTGTTCCGCGAGTTCGCGGTGTCGCTGGCGATCACGATCCTGATCTCGGCGGTGGTCTCGCTGACCCTGGTGCCGATGATGTCGGCGCGCTGGCTGCGCCAGAACGACGAGGCGCACAACTCCCGCTTCGCACGCCGCTTCCAGGCGACCTTCGACGACACCATCGCCTACTACGACCGCGCGCTGAACTGGGTGCTGGAGCGCCAGGGCCTGACCCTGCTGGTGGCGCTGGGGACCCTGGTGCTGACGGCGCTGCTGTGGATCTTCATTCCGAAGAGCCTGTTCCCGACCCAGGACACCGGCCAGCTGCAGGCGCGCGTGGAGGCGCGCCAGGCGATCTCCTACCAGGCCATGAGCGAGATCCAGCAGGCCGCCGCCCGCGAGATCCTGGCCGACCCGGACGTTGCCTCGCTCAGCTCGACCGTCGGCGTGGACGCCGCCAACAACACCATGCTCCACACCGGCACCATGCTGATCAACCTGAAGAAGGGACACGGCGACCAGGAAGAGCTGATGAACCGCCTGCGCGACCGCGTGAGCCATAACGTCGCCGGCGTCACGCTCTACCTGCAGCCGGCCCAGGACCTCACCATCGATGCCGAGAACGGCCCGACCCAGTACCGGCTGTCGATCGAGGGCGCGGACACCAAAACCGTGACCGAGTGGGCCAACAAGCTGGCCGACGCGATGGCCCGCCGCAAGGAAGTGCGCAACGTCGTCACCGATGCCGGCGCGACCGGCGCGGCCGCCTACGTCAACATCGACCGCGACAGCGCCTCGCGCCTGTCGGTGACGGCCTCGAACATCGACGACGCCCTGTACAGCGCCTTCGGCCAGCGCATCGTCTCGACCATCTTCACCGAGACGAATCAGTACCGTGTGATCCTGGAAGCCCAGCAGCCGCAGGACATGTCGCTCGACGCCCTGTCCAACCTGCAGCTGCGCACCGGTTCCGGCCAGCCGACGCCGCTGTCCGCGATCGCCTCGATCACCGAGCAGGCCGCGCCGCTGCAGATCACCCACGTCGCCCAGTACCCGGCCACCACGATCGGCTTCGACACCGCGTCCGGCGTGAAGCTGGGCACGGCGGTCAGCGCGATCAAGGAAGCGGCGCAGGAGATCAAGCTGCCGGCTTCCGTCACCATGACCTTCCTGGGCGCGTCCGGGGCCTACCAGAACTCGCTGTCGAACCAGCTGTGGCTGATCCTGGCGGCGGTGGTCTGCGTCTACATTGTGCTGGGCGTGCTGTACGAGAGCTACATCCACCCGCTGACCATCCTGTCGACCCTGCCGTCGGCCGGCGTCGGCGCGCTGCTGGCGCTGATGGTGACCGGCCAGGGCCTGGGCGTGATCGGCATCATCGGCATCATCCTGCTGATCGGCATCGTGAAAAAGAACGCGATCATGATGATCGACTTCGCCATCGAGGCGGAACGGGACGAGGGCAAGGACCCGCGCACGTCGATCCACCAGGCCGCGATGCTGCGCTTCCGCCCCATCATCATGACGACCCTGGCGGCGCTGTTCGCGGCGGTCCCGCTGATGTTCGGCTGGGGCGAGGGCGCCGAGCTGCGCCGTCCGCTGGGCCTGGCCATCTTCGGCGGCCTGATCGTCAGCCAGATGCTGACCCTGTTCACCACCCCGGTGATCTACCTGGCCTTCGACCGCCTGGCGCGGCGCTGGGGCGGCGAAGCGCCGGCCAAGCCGCACGGGCCGGGTTCCGATGACGGTCCGGGCGGCGGGCATCCGCAAGCCTGGCCGGCACCGCAGCAGCCGGCCCTGCTGACGCCGCAGCCGGCAAGCCAGAAGCGGATCGACGATCCGCACGGAGCGGGCGCATGAACCTGTCGCAGCCGTTCGTGCGGCGCCCGATCGCGACCGTGCTCCTGACCCTGGGCCTGGCCCTGGCTGGCATCGCCGCCTTCTTCGTGCTGCCCGTCTCGCCGCTGCCCCAGGTGGACTTCCCGGCGATCTCGGTGTCGGCCAACCTGCCGGGCGCGAGCCCGGACACGATGGCGTCCTCGGTCGCCACGCCGCTCGAACGCAGGCTGGCCGTCATCGCCGGCGTCAACGAGATCACCTCCAGCAGCGGCAACGGCTCGACCCGCATCAACCTGCAGTTCGACTTGAACCGCCAGATCGATTCCGCCGCGCGCGAAGTGCAGGCGGCGATCAACGCCTCGCGCGCCGACCTGCCGGCGACCCTGCGCAGCAACCCGACCTACCGCAAGGCCAATCCCTCCGACGCGCCGGTGATCATCCTGGCGCTCACCTCGAAGACGCGCAGCCCCGGCCAGATCTACGACGAGGTCTCGAACACCGTCCAGCAGAAGCTGGCCCAGGTGCGCGGCGTCGGCGACGTCGAGATCGGCGGCGGCTCGCTGCCCGCCGTGCGGGTCGACCTGAATCCCTTCCAGATGAACCGCTACGGCCTGTCCAGCGAGGACGTGCGCGCGGCCATCCAGGCCAGCAATCCGAACCGCCCGAAAGGCGCGCTGGAAGGCAACGGCATGCGCCTGCAGATCTATTCGCAGGCGAATACCCCGACCAACGGACGCACCGCTGCCGACTACCGCGGCCTGGTGGTGGCCTGGCGCGACGGCGCCGCGATCCGCCTGCAGGACATCGCCGACGTCACCGACGGCGTCGAGAACATCAACACCCTCGGCCTGTTCAACGGCCAGCCGGCGGTGATCGTGCTGGTGACCAGCCAGCCGGGCGCCAACGTCATCGAGACCGTCGATGGCGTGCGCGCATTGCTGCCGACCCTGCAGGCCCAGCTGCCGGCCGACGTCAGCATGCAGGTGGCCTCGGACCGCACCAACTCGATCCGCGCCTCGCTGCACGAGATCGAACTGACCCTGATGATCTCGATCCTGCTGGTGGTCGCCGTGGTCAGCGTATTCTTGAGAAGCGCGCGCGCCACCATCGTGCCGGCGGTGGCGACCGTGGTCTCGCTGCTCGGCACCTTCGGCGTCATGTACCTGCTCGGCTTCTCGATGAACAACCTGTCGCTGATGGCGCTCACCGTCGCTACCGGCTTCGTGGTCGACGACGCCATCGTGGTGCTGGAGAACACCAGCCGCCACGTCGAGCAGGGCATGGACCGCATGAAGGCGGCCCTGCTGGGCGCGCAGGAAGTGGGCTTCACGGTGCTGTCGATCAGCCTCTCGCTGGTCGCGGTGTTCATCCCGCTGCTGTTCATGGGCGGCCAGGTGGGCCGGCTGTTCCGCGAGTTCGCGGTGACCCTGTCGGCGGCGGTGATGATCTCGCTGGTGATCTCGCTGACCACCACGCCGATGCTGTGCGCGGTACTGCTCAAGGGCGGCCACGTGGAACGCAAGCCGGGCAGGCTGGCGCAATGGGCGGAGCGCGGCTTCAACCGCATCCTGAAGAGCTACGAGCACGCGCTCGACTGGGCGCTGGACATGAAGCTGCTGGTGATGCTGATCCTGGCCTTCGTGGTGGGCCTGAACGTGTTTTTGTTCTCGGCCGCGCCGAAGGGCTTCTTCCCGCAGCAGGACACCGGCCAGATCAACGGCGGCATCCGCGCCGACCAGAGCATCTCCTTCCAGGCCATGCAGGAAAAGCTGCGCCAGCTGGTCAACATCATCAAGAGCGATCCGGCGGTCGATACCGTGGTCGGCTTCACCGGCGGTTCGCGCGCCGGCGGCGGCTTCATGTTCCTGAACCTGAAGCCGGTGGGCGAGCGCGCGAAAGGGGAGAGCGGCCAGGCCGTGATCGCCCGCCTGCGGCCCAAGCTGGCGCGGGTCACCGGCGTGCAGCTGTTCCTGAACCCGGTGCAGGACCTGCGCATGGGCGGACGCCAGAGCAACTCGACTTACCAGTACACGCTCAAGAGCGACAACCGGGCCGACCTCAAGATGTGGGCGACGCGCCTGGCCGACGCCATGAAACAGCAGAAGGCGCTGATCGACGTCGACACCGATCAGGCCGAGAACGGCGTCGAGACCTATGTCGACATCGACACGCAAAGCGCGGCGCGCCTGGGCATCAGCGCCAAGGACGTCGACAATGCGCTGTACAACGCCTTCGGCCAGCGCCAGGTCGCCAACATCTACGATGAGCTGAACCAGTACCACGTGATCATGGGCGTGGCGCAGAAGTATGCGCAGTCGCCGCAGGCGCTGGACGATGTCTACGTGCCGGCGAAGAGTGCCGGCGCGTCGTCGGCCACTTCTTCCAGTACCGGCACGGGCACGGTCGGCGCCACGTCCGGCAGCTCCACCAGCTCCACCAGCTCGACCGCCAGCGCCGGCACCCCGGCCGCGCCCAGCAACCTGACGGCGGCGCGCGACCCGTCCAGCGGCTCGGCGCTGTCGACCAGGTCGACCCCCATGGTGCCGCTGTCGGCGATCGCGAAATTCGCCGAGCGCTCGACCCCGAGCTCGGTGAACCACCAGGACGGCGAGCTGGCCACCACCGTCTCCTTCAACCTGAACCAGGGCTATTCGCTGTCCGACGGCCAGGCCGCGGTGCGCGACGCCGAGGCGGCGATCGGCATGCCGGTCAACGTGCGCGGCAGCTTCCAGGGCCAGGCCAAGCAGGCGCAGGAATCGAACCAGCAGCAGCCGCTGCTGATCCTGGCGGCCATCGTCGTGATCTACATCGTGCTGGGCATCCTGTACGAGAGCCTGATCCACCCGATCACCGTGCTGTCGACCCTGCCGTCGGCGGGCGTGGGCGCGGTGCTGGCCCTGCTGATGTTCAAGATGGAGTTCTCGATCATCGCGCTGATCGGCGTCTTCCTACTGATCGGCATCGTCAAGAAGAACGCGATCCTGATCATCGACTTCGCGCTCGAGGCGGAGCGCGCGCGCGGCCTGTCCGCCACCGAGGCGGTGCGCGAGGCCTGCCTGCTGCGCTTCCGGCCGATCCTGATGACGACCCTGGCTGCCGCCCTGGGCGCGCTGCCGCTGGCGATCGGCTTCGGCGAAGGCTCCGAGCTGCGCCAGCCGCTCGGCATCGCCATCATCGGCGGCCTGATCGCCAGCCAGCTGCTCACGCTGCTGACCACGCCCGTGGTCTACGTCTACCTCGACAAGCTGCGCCGCGCCAGCCCGCACGAGCGCGAGCTGGCGCGCCATCCCCACGAACACGAGTCTCCGGTTACCACTCAATGAAAAGAACCATGCGTACCAACCCGTCCCTGCGATCGATCACCCTTGCCATGCTGGCCGCCGCGCTGGTCTCCGCCTGCGCCGTCGGCCCCGCCTACCAGCGCCCGACGGCGCCCGAGCCGGCGGCCTTCAAGGAGCTGCAGGGATGGGTGCCGGCGGCGCCTGCCGATGCGCTGGAGCGCGGGCCGTGGTGGACGCTGTTTGACGATCCGCAGCTGAACGAATTGGCGGCCAGCGTGGAGGTCTCGAACCAGAACGTGGCGGCGGCGGTGGCGGCTTATGCCCAGGCGCGCGCCCTGGTGTCCGAGCAGCGCGCCTCGCTGTTCCCGAGCGTGACCCTGAACGGCTCGGGCACGCGCTCGGGCACGCGCGGCGGCGGCAGCGGCAATGCCACCGTCGACGCCAACGGCAACATCATCGGCGGCGGCAGCGCGGGCGGCAGCGCGCGCAACGCCTACCGGCTGTCGCTGGGCACCAGCTGGGAACCGGACGTGTGGGGCCGCCTGCGCGCCGGCGTCACCGCCGCCAGCGCCAGCGCCCAGGCCAGCGCCGCCGACCTCGCCGCGGCGCGCCTGTCGGCCCAGGGCGAGCTGGCGGCCGACTACCTGCAGCTGCGCGCGATCGACGCCCAGCGCGCGCTGCTGGCCACCACCATCGAAGGCTACCAGCGGGTGCTGACGATCACCCGCAACCGCTACGACGCCGGCATCGCGCCGCACTCGGACGTCTACCAGGCCGAGACCCAGCTCGCCAGCGCCCAGAGCGACGACCTGAGCCAGGCCCGCCAGCGCGCCCAGCTCGAGCATGCGATCGCGGTCCTGGCCGGCAAGGCCCCGGCCGACCTGTCGATCGCGCCGCGGCCGCAGGGGCCAGCGCAGTACACCTTCTTCGTGCCGGAGGTGCCAATCGGCGTGCCCTCGACCCTGCTGCAGCGCCGTCCGGACATCGCCGGCGCCGAACGCCGCGTGGCCGCCGCCAACGAGCAGATCGGCATCGCGCGCTCGGCCTACTTCCCGAACATCGGCTTGAGCGCTTCTTACGGCACCTCGGCCAGCAAGGTGAGCGAGCTGTTCAACGCATCGGCCGCGGCCTGGTCCTTCGGCCTGTCGGCCGCCCAGACCCTGTTCGACGCCGGCGCCACCCGCGCCCGCGTGGAAAGCGCGCGCGCCGCCCACGAGGAAGCGGTGGCGCGCTACCGCCAGACCGTGCTGACCGCCTTCGCCGACGTCGAAGACCAGCTGTCCGCCACCCGCGTGCTGAGCCAGCAGCAGGAACTCCAGCGCCGCGGCTCGGAAGCCGCCGACAAGGTCGAGCAGCAGGTGCTGAACCGCTACAAGGCCGGCCAGGTCAGCTACTCCGAAGTGGTGCAGGCCCAGGTAACCGCCCTGAACGCCCGCCGCTCCCTGGTCACGACCCAATCCACCCGCCAGACCACGGCCGTGGCCCTGATCCAGGCCCTGGGCGGCGGCTGGCACGCCGAGTAAGCCAGCAACTTAAAATTCGGGGTCAGAGCACTTTTTGCCGATAATTCGGGGTCAGGATAATTCGGGGTCAGAGCACTTTTTCTGGAAAGGTCTTTGGTGAAATACTCTGGCGCTAGGGTGCAGGGCCTCACTACTCAGGCCCTCCTTATCCTTCGCAAGAAATGCGGTTAAGCTTTTGCCCAAAATGTGCTCTGACCCCGAATTTTGCGAGAAATGCGCTCTGACCCCGAATTTTTGAGAACGGGCTCGCCCGCGTGGGCGGCTCTTTATTTGCTTGGCACCATCGTGCTGACGGTGTGGATGCGGCGTGCCGATTTCAGGCGCGGCGGGCGGGCGGCGGGTGTTGCTGTGCTGGATGTGCTGGCCAGTGTGAGCCTGTCGATTCCGGCGCTGGCTTATTGGGATGCGGATATTGCCACCGGCCTAGGCGATCTGCCGCTGCGGCTGCTGTTCTTCCTCGGCGTGCTGGGTCTGCTCGGCTTCGTTGCCCATGACGCCCGCACCATGCTGCAGCATCCGCGCATGACGCCGCGCCAGCGCCGGATCTTTGCCGCGGTCGGCGCGGCGGCGGTGCTGTTGCCGTCGTCGCTCGAGCTGTGGTGGGGCGGCGCGGCCCTGGTTCACATCCACGCTTCCCCTGAAGAACTTGCCCAAAAAAGTGCTCTGACCCCGAATTACGGTTTGATCTAGGTCGATTGCTGGCGTTGCGCCCAGCGGGCGGCCAGGATGGCGCAGACCATCAGCTGGATCTGGTGGAAGAGCATCACCGGCAGGATCACCATGCCAAGTGCACCCGGTGCGAACAGGACCTTGGCCATCGGCACGCCGCTCGACAGGCTCTTCTTCGAGCCGCAGAAGACGATGGTGATCTCGTCCTCGCGCGAGAAACCCAGGCGGCGGCTGGCGAAAGTGGCCAGGCCGAGGGCGAGCGCCAGCAGCACGCAGCACAGCACGCCCAGGCCGATCAGGGTCGGCAGCGACAGCTTGTGCCACAGGCCTTCGTTGACGGATTCGCTGAAAGCCGTGTAGACCACCAGCAGGATCGAGCCCTGGTCGACGACCTTCAGCATCGGCTTGTGGCGGTCGACCCAGGTGCCGATCCAGGGACGCAGGAACTGGCCGGCCAGGAAGGGCAGCAGCAGCTGTTCGACGATGCTGACGATGGCGTCCAGCGAGGATCCGCCCGCCGACGATGCGCCCTGCACGATCAGGGTACCCACCAGCAGCGGCGTGACGAAGATGCCGACGAAGTTCGAGGCCGAGGCGCTGCACACGGCGGCGGCCACATTCCCGCGCGCCACCGAGGTGAAGGCGATCGACGACTGCACGGTCGAGGGCAGGGTGCACAGGAACAGGAGACCGATGTAGAGGTCCGGGGGCAGCACGCTGGTCGCCAGCGGCTTCATCGCCAGGCCCAGCAGCGGGAACATCACGAAGGTCGAGGCCAGTACCAGCAGGTGCAGGCGCCAGTTGGTCAGCCCCGACACCATGGCTTCGCGCGACAGCTTGGCGCCGTGCAGGAAGAACAGCAGGCCGATCGCGAAGGTGGTGACCTTGCCGTACACCACCGCGGTCTCGCCCTGACAGGGCAGCACGCTGGCCAGCGCCACGGTGCAGAGCAGCATGACGGTGAAGGAATCGGGAATCAGGCCGCGCACGGCGGAGGTGAGGCGGGCAAGGGCAGACATGAGGGGCTATTCGCAAACTCGACGGAGCAACCGTCTATTCTATCGCGTTGCAGCATCCGCCGCTGGCAGCCGCCAGGCGCCGCCGATCGCCACGGCCGTCACTACGCCGCGAAAGCACAAGGTGTTTGTCGGAGAGAAAGTTATTTCCAGTCATAACCAAGGACGATATACTCGCGCTTGCTTTTTATTCACCCTGGGGTCTACCGTGTTCAAATCCACGCTTCTTAACTTCGCTCTGCCTGCCGTCGCAATCATGGGGGTCATCGCCTCCGCTCACGCCGACGAGGGCCAATGGCAGCCGCACCAGCTGCCGCAGCTGAAGTCCGAACTCAAGCGCATCGGCATCACCATCCCGGCCGAGAAGCTGGCCGACCTGTCCAAGCACCCGATGAGCGCCATCGTCTCGCTCGGCGGCTGCTCGGCCTCCTTCGTCTCGCCGGACGGCCTGGTCGTGACCAACCACCACTGCGCCTACGGTGCGGTGCAGCGCAACTCGACCCCGGAGCACAACTACATCGTCAACGGCTACCTGGCCAAGACCCGCGACGCCGAACTGCCGGGCGGCCCGAACACCCTGGTCTACGTGACCGAGAAGGTCGAGAACGTGACCGACCGCGTCCTCAAGGGCCTGTCGCCCAGCCTGTCGGGCAAGGAGCGCCACGAGCAGGTCGAAAGCCGCATCAAGGCCCTGATCGCCGAATGCGAAAACAGTGACAAAGGCGCCTACCGTTGCTCGGTGCCGGCCTTCCACCGCGGCGGCGAGTACTACCGCATCAAGCAGCTGATGATCCGCGACGTGCGCCTGGTGTACGCGCCGGCGGACTCCGTCGGCAACTTCGGCGGCGACATCGACAACTACGAGTTCCCGCGCCAGGCCGGCGACTTCTCCTTCCTGCGCGCCTACGTCGGCAAGGATGGCCGCCCGGCCGATCCTTCGCCGGACAACGTGCCGTACAAATCGAAGGACTTCCTGGTGGTGTCGGCCGAAGGCCTGAAGGCCGGCGATCCGATCCTGCTGGCCGGTTATCCGGGTCGCACCAGCCGCTACAAGCTGCCGTCCGAAGTCCGCTTCGCGCGCGACGTCGACTACCCGGCCAAGGCCGCATCGATCACCGCCGATCTGTCGGTGATCGCAGCAAGCACCATGGGCAACCCGAACTGGGACGTGCGCTACGCCAGCGTGGCGAAGAGCCTGAACAACGTACTGAAGAAGACCCAGGGCCTGATGGACGGCTTCGCACGCACCGACATCGCCGCCATCAAGGACAAGCAGGATGCCGAGTTCCGCAGCTGGTACAAGCAGCATGGCAAAGGCGGCAGCCTGCTGTCCGACCTCGACACCGCGATCGGCAACGACATGGCCGGCTCGCAGCAGGAAGCGGCATGGCTTGAGGCCACCCACAGCGACCTGCTGAAGAGCGCGCGCACCCTGTACCGCCTGTCGCTCGAGCGCCAGAAGCCGGACGCCCAGCGCGAAGCCGGCTACCAGGAGCGTGACCTGTCCTTCATCAAGGCGCGCCTGACCCGCCTCGAACAGTCCTTCGTGCCGAGCGTGGACCAGGCCCGCTGGCAGGCGGCCCTGAACCGCTACGCCAGGATCGACGCCAAAAACCATCCGCAGGGCCTTGACGCGCTGCTGCCGAAGGCCGACGCGGTCCCGGCGATGGTCAAGTCGACCGAACTGGCCGACACCGCCAAGCGCCTGGCCTGGATCGGCAAGGATCCGGAAGCCTTCCGCAAGTCGAACGATCCCTTCATCCAGCTGGCCGTGCGCCTGCACGACACCGGCATGGCGCTGGAAGACCACCGCAAGGAAGTCGACGGCAACCTGGAACGTGTGATCCCGCAGTACATGGAAGCCGTGATCGCCTGGAAGAAGTCGCAGGGCAAACCGGTCTACCCGGACGCCAACTCGACCCTGCGCGTGACCTACGGCACCGTGGGTTCGTACCAGGCGCGCGACGGCGTCGTCAAGGGCCCGTTCTCGACCGTGCAGGGCATCCTCGAGAAGAACACCGGCAAGGAGCCGTTCAACGCCCCGGACAATCTGCTGCAGGCGATCCGCGACAAGCGTTACGGCGTGTTCAAGGATCCGGTGCTGGGCACCGTGCCGGTCGACTTCCTGTCGAGCGCCGACACCACCGGCGGCAACTCGGGTTCCGCGGTGATGAACAAGCGCGGCGAACTGGTCGGCCTGAACTTCGATTCGACCTACGAGTCGATCACCAAGGACTGGTACTTCGACCCGGTGATCACCCGCGCGATCCACGTCGACATCCGCTACATGCTGTGGGTGATGAAGGAAGTCGACCATGCCGACAACCTGTTGAAGGAAATGACGATCAAGTATCCGAAGAAGTAAGCGGATCAGTCCCATCATCGTCCCCGCCTTCGCGGGGACGATGTTTTCAGGCAGCCGGAAACCAGATATCGAAGCGCGTCTCACCCGCCCCCGCGGGCGCCAGCGCACAACCGGCCCCATGCCGCTGCAGCACCTCCCGCACGAACATCAGGCCGATTCCCTGGCCGCCGCGCTTGGTGCTGAAGAAGGGCGTGAACAGGCGCTGCGCCTGCCCGTCCTCGAGCAGGCCGCCGGAGTCGATCACCGACAGCCGCACGCGCTCGCCCAGATCTTCCAGTTCCACACGAATCGCGCCGCCGCTCGAACCGTCGCGCGCATTGCGCTCGTCGATGGCTTCGACCGCGTTCTTGACGATGTTCAGCAGGGCCGGTTCGATCAGGTTCACGTCCAGCGGCATCGGCGCCACCGTATCGCAGCGGCTCCAGCCCAGCTGGATGCCGCGCGCATTGCACTGTTCCCGGTTCAGCCACAGGATGTCGTCGACCACGTCCTGCAGGCGGGTCGGGCGCGGCTCCGGCGCCGGCATTTTCACCACCCGCGTGAAGCGGTCGATGAATTCGCCCAGGCTGACGTTGCGGCGCTTGACGGCGACGATGGCGGTCACGAAGTCGCCGGCGTCGCGCTCCGCCAGCTGGCCGCGGTAGGTCAGCAGGGAGTCTAGCACCGAGCCGGTGGCCGCCACCGTGTTGTTGACCTCATGCGCCAGCACGCGGATCAGGCGCGCATAGGTGGCGCGTTCGGAGTCCTCGAGTTCCGCGGTCAGCTCCTCGACGATCAGGAAGTGGCGGGCGAAGCCGCGGTCGAAGAAGCGGCTGCGCTGGGCGCGATAGCGGCGTCCCTCGGTGTCGACCAGCAGGCGGCTGTCGCCGAGGGCGAGGGCGTCGAGCTGGCGCGCCAGGTCGCGGCTGCGCGCGCGGCCGCGCTCGTCGAGCGCCGGGTCGAAGGCCGCGTCATCGCCGGTCCAGGCAGACAGCGGCTTGCCGAGCGGCGCATCGAGTCCCAGCAGGGCGGTGGCGCTGGCGTTCACCAGGCTGATCGCATGGTCGAAATCGAACACCAGCACCGCGCTCGGCGTGGCTTCCAGCAGCCGTTCCAGGAAGCCCTGCTGCTCGCCGATCGCCAGGCGCTCGCGGTGCAGGGCGGTCAGCATGCCGTTGAACATGCCGACCAGGTCGTCGAGTTCCGTCACCCCGGGCGCCGCCAGCCGCGAGGCGTATTGCTGGTCCTGCAGCAGGTCGTGGAAGCGGCGCGTGTAGCCGAGCGGTTCCAGCGCGCCGCGGATCAGCCACCAGCCCAGCGCAAAGCTGGCCGCCAGCATCAGCTCGGCGCCGACGAACAGCAGCGGGCGCTCAGGCAGCAGCAGGACGGCGCAGCCCCCCAGCGCCAGGTGCAGGAGTGCGAGGTAGACGGCCAGCCGCGTCTGGAGCCTGGGCGGCTGGAGCTTCAATGCTCGAAGCTTCATTCCTCGCGCACGCCGGCGCCCAGGCCGTGGCGTTCGAGGCGGCGGTACAGGGCCGTACGCGACAGGCCGAGCGCCTTGGCCATGCGCGAGATATTCCCCGCGTGCTGCTGCAGCGCCTGTTCGATCATGTGACGCTCCACCTGCTCGAGCGTCATCCCGTCCACGCCCAGGCGCGCCCCCGGTACGCCCTCGTCAACCGCGCTGGCGGCCAGGAAGTCGGCCTGGCCGAGATGCTGCTTGCCGGCCAGGAGCAGGGCACGCTCCAGGGTCTGCTTGAGCTGGCGGATATTCCCCGGCCAGGGCTGGTTCGACAGCCAGTCCAGCGCGCCGGGCGCCAGCACGACCTCGCCCAGGCCGTAGCCCTCGGCGACGCCGGCGGCGATGTGGCGCGCCAGCAGCGGGATGTCGCTGCGCCGCTCGCGCAGCGGCGGCAGGCGGATCGTGATCAGGTTCAGGCGGTAGAACAGGTCTTCGCGGAATTCGCCGCTCGCCACCAGCTCTGCCAGCTCGCGGTTGGTGGCCGACACCACGCGCAGGTCGGCCTGGGTCGTGGAGCTGGCGCCGACCGCCTGGTAGCGCTGGTCCTGCAGCACGCGCAGCAGCTTGACCTGGTCGCCGCGCTGCAGTTCGCCGATCTCGTCGAGGAAGAGCGTGCCCTTGTCGGCGCTGGCGATGTGGCCCTTGCGGTCGCTGCGCGCATCGGTGAAGGCCCCGCGTACATGACCGAACATCTCGCTCTCGAACAAGGTCGGCGTGATCGCGCCCATATTGATCTTGACGATGGGATGAGCGGCGCGCGGGCTGTTGCGGTGGATGGCGTCGGCGATCAGCTCCTTGCCGGTGCCGCTCTCGCCGAGGATCAGCACCGGCGCGCGGGTGTGCGCCACCTGGGCGATGGTTTCCAGCAACTTCAGCAGCTTCGGATGCTCGCCGACGATGCCGGAAAAGTCGCATTGCGCGTCGAGCGCGCGGCGGGTGAGGGCGGGCGTACGCGCCGGCCTTGCCAGCTCCAGCGTGGCCTCGATCAGCGCCACCAGCTGGGCGTTGTCCCAGGGCTTGGTGAAGAAGTTGGCGGCGCCGGCCTTCACGCCGCGCACCGCCAGCGAAATCGAACCCCAGGCCGTCATCAGGAGCACCGGCAGCGCCGGCTGCAGCTGCTTGATGCGGGCCAGCAGGTCCAGTCCTTCTTCGCCGCTGGTCTGCAGGGAGAAGTTCATGTCCTGTAAAACCAGGTCGAACTGCGGATCGACCGGGCCGGCCTGTAGCTGCTCCAGCGCCTGCTGCGGACCGTCGGCGCAGACCGCCTCGAAGCCGGACTGCTTGAGCAGCAGAGCCAGCGAGACCTGGACTGCGCTGTCGTCGTCGACGATCAGGATGCGCCGCTTGCGTGTTGCTTCCATATTTTTAATGCGAACCTTTTTATTCGTAGTGCAGCGCTTCGGTCGGACTCAGGCGGCTGGCGCGCCAGCCCGGGTAGAGCGAGCAGAGCAAGGATAGCAGATAGATCACGGCCATCGACAGCCCGGCGGCGCCGATGAAGACTTGCCAGTCCAGGTTCTCGCCGATGGCCCCGGTGAGCGGCAGCTGCACCAGCAGCACCAGTCCGAGCACCATCGCGAAAGAGCTGACAAGCAGCTGTTCGGCGACGATCTGGCGGTAGATGTCGGCGGCACGGGCGCCGATGGCGCGGCGCAGGCCGATCTCCGGGATGCGCCGCGTGGTGTTCTGCCACAGTACGCCGAACAGTCCGAAGGCCACCATGGCCAGCATGAAGGCGGCGATCACGCTGAGGACGGCCAGCGGCACCAGGTGTTCCTTCAGCAGCGAGGCGCGCATCGCCATCAGCGGCGCGATCTCATAGGACCAGTCGTTACGGATCAGCTTGAGCTGGCGGTTCAGCTTCGCCTCGAAGGCGCGCGGCGTACCGGGCGCCACCTTCAGCATGATGACGTTCAGGCGCGAGGTGCCGGCCTGCGGCGCGAAGCGTGTCATGATGAAGTTGGCGGGCGCAATCAGCGGCCCCTTGTTGCGGTAGGTGTCGATGATGCCGACCACCTTCAGCGTCTGCGCGACCTTGTTCTCGGTATGGGTCAGCTGCTGGCCCAGGGCATCCTTCCCGGGGAACATGGCCGCCGCCATGCGCCGGTCCATGACCACCGGCTGTACCGCCGCGCCTTCGTCGCTGGCGTCGAACCAGCGTCCGCGCACCATCTTCATGCCGATCGCGTCGGCGAAACCCTCGTCGGCCTCGAGGATGTTGGTGTTGACGTCGGCGCCGGTCTGCGGCGACTTGAAGGAGGTGTGCCAGGTCGACATCCGGTACGGCGCGTAGGCGGCGAAGCCGACCGTGCGCACCTTCGGCAGCGCCCGCAGGCCGCGGCGCAGGGTGTCGTAGGTATCGGCCGGGATCTTCGCGGTATCCTCGCCGGTGCGGATCGTGACCGCCCAGGTGTCGCTGCCGTCGAAGCCGATCGGTTCGCGATACAGCTGCCAGTAGCGCAGCGCGAAGGCGGCCACGCCGAACACGATGGCGAAGGCGAGCAGGATTTCGAGGCTCAGTAACAGGTTCCTGGATTTGCGCTTCCAGGTCAGCTTCAACAGGTGGCGCAGCATCATGCGGCTCCTTTCAGGGCGWGGACGGGATCGAGACGCGACATCTTCCAGGCCGGGATCAGCCCGGACAGCAGGCCGAAGACGAAGGACAGCAGCATGCCGCAACCAAACACCGGCAGGTTGACGCTCACCTGCAGGTAGGGAATCAGCTGCGATTGCTCCAGCCACCACAGCACCCCCTGTGTGGCGGCCAGGCCGAGCAGGCCGCCGGCCAGGCACAGCAGGATGTTCTCGACCACCAGCTGTCCGGCCAGCTGCATGCTGGTGGCGCCGAAGGCCTTGCGTACCCCGATCTCGGCGCTGCGTTCGAGGATGCGCCCCATGTTCAGGTTGACCAGGTTCAGGGCCGGCAGCAGCATGAACACCAGCATGCCGCCGGCGATATACGCCAGCAGCTTGCGGGCGCCGGAATCCKGGCCCTCGTCCCGGTTGATCTCGCCGCCGAGCAGGTTGCGGGCGAAAAGGTCGAGCTTGCTGTCGGCCCAGAAGGTCGTGGTGGCGAAGGTCTTCGGGTCTTCCGCCACATAGCCCTTGGCGATGCGCGCGACTTCCTGCTGGATACGCGGCAGGTCGGCCTTGTCCCTGGCCAGCAGCATGGCGGCGAAGGAGCCGGTGAGCTGGTTCTGGTAGTCGCTCGACGGGAAGGTGGAGAGCGGCGCCCACATGTCGGCATAGGCATTGAAGTGGATGACATCGTCGACCACGCCGATCACGCGGAACAGCTGGCCGCCTGCGCTGATGGTCTGGCCGACCGCTTGTTGCGGCGCGCCGCCGAACAGCCTGCGGGCGGTCGAGGCGTTGATCACGGCCACCAGGCGGCCGCCGGCTTCATCGTCCTCGTTCGGCAGGCGCCCCGCCAGCACCTTGAAGTCGAGGATCTTCCAGTAGTCGGCGTCCACGCGCCGCATCTGCAGCTCGCTGACGCGGTCGCCCTGGTAGACCGATACCGCGTCCGGCGTGGTGAAGGCGGACACCCGCTCGACCCCCGGCATGGGCTTGAGGTATTTGTCGATGGTCTTGAAGCCCAGCGTGCCGGTGCGGATGGTGCTGTGGTCGGCGCTCATGCTGCGCATGGTGTAGATCTGCAGGAAGCGCTCGCTCTTCCCTTCGACGCCGGTCGGCCAGAAGGTGGTTTCCAGCAGGGCGCTGATCACCATCAGCACCACCAGGGTGAGCACGATGCAGGCCAGGTTGATCGCCGTGAACAGCTTGCGGCGCATGAAGACCTTCCAGGCGGTGAGCAGGTAGTTACGCAGCATGGAGGTGCTCCGGCGTGACCAGCTGGCCGTCGAACAGGCGCACGATGCGGTGGGTGCGGCGCGCTTCGCGCTCGTCGTGGGTGACCATCACCACGGTGGTGCCCTCGGCGTTCAGCTTGAGCAGGATGTCCATGACTTCCTCGCCCATCTTGCTGTCCAGGTTACCGGTCGGTTCGTCGGCCAGCAGCACTTTCGGCTGGCCGACGATGGCGCGCGCGATCGCCACGCGCTGCTGCTGGCCGCCCGACAGCTGGTTCGGGTAGTGGTCCATGCGTGCACCCAGGCCCACCTTTTCGAGGGCCTCGCGCGCTAGCCGGCGCCGCTCGCTGCCGCTGCCGCTGCGGTAGAGCAGGGGCAGTTCGACATTGTCGATCACGCGCAGGTCCGGGATCAGGTGGAAGCTCTGGAAGATGAAGCCGAAGGTGCGGTTGCGCATGCCGGCCAGCTGGCGGTCGCCGTAGCGGGCAACCGAAGTGCCGCCGACTTCCACGCTGCCCTTGCCGGGCCGGTCGAGCAGGCCGATGATGTTCAGCAGCGTGCTCTTGCCGCAGCCGCTCGGTCCCATCATGGCGACGAATTCGCCTTCCCTGACGTGCAGGTCGATGTCCTTCAGGGCCAGGGTCTCGACCTTGTCGGTGCGGTAGGTCTTGCTGACCTTGTTCAGTCTGATCATTGTTGTTCCCCTCGTTTTGTCGGTCAATTCGAAATGCGGATGCTGTCCAGATCCTTGAAAGTACTGGTGTCGGACACGATGAAGCGGTCGCCGGCACGGGCGCCGTTCACGACTTCGACCAGCTTGCCGTCGCTCGAGCCGAGCTCGATCCAGGTCTTGCTGGCGGCGCCTTCGTGCACGGCAAAAGCCGGCTGGCGGCCCTTGCCGTTGAAGGCGGCGCCGTTGTCGATCACCAGCACGTTCGCGCGGCTGGCGGTGACGACGTTGACGTCGACCCGCATCTTGTTGCGCAGGTGCGGGTTGTGCGGCTGTTCGAGGTCGACCAGCAGCTTGATGGTGCCGTTCTGGATTTCGGGCAGGATGGTGTGCACGCGGCCGGCCAGGATTTCGCCGTTCTGCTCGACGCGCACAGGCTGGCCGGCGGCCAGCTGGCGGGCGTGGAAGTCGGACAGGGTCGCTTCGACGCGGTAGTTGTTCAGCTCCGACACGCGCGCCACCAGCTGGCCGGCGGCGACGCTGGCGCCTTCTTCCTCGACCACTGAAGTCAGCATGCCGGAGAAGGGCGCGGTCACCCTGGTTTGCTGCAGCAGCCCGTCCTGGCGGGCGATCTGCTTCTGCAGGATCTCCTTTTGCAGATTCGCGGCGGCGACGGCGCTGGCGGTGGCGCGCCGCGTGTCCTCGATCAGCTCGTGCTGCTGGCGCAGCTGGACTTCGTTGCGCTGCACGTTCAGCTCCGAGGTGAGCAGGTCCTGGCCCGACACCAGGCCGCTTTCGCGCAGCTTGCGGTTGCGCTCGCGCAGCGCGCGGCTGGCCTGGAGGTCGATCTCCAGCAGTTCGATGGCGGACCTGGTCTGCTTGAGCTTCTGGTCCATCTCCAGCTTGAGCACGACGACCCTGTTTTCCTGCTGCGCCAGCTGCTCCTTCAGGGCTTCCAGCGCCAGGCGGATCTCGCGGTCGTCCAGTTCCAGCAGCAGCTCGCCCTGCCTGACCTGCTGGCCCGGCTTGGCGTGGACCTTGGCGATGCGGCTGGCGCCGGGGCTGGACACGACTTCCTCGTGTACGGGAATGACCACGCCGGCGGCGTTGATGGTGTTGTCGACGCCGCCGCGCCGCACCTCCGCCACCACGATGTCGGCGGCGGAAACGCCCGGCCGCACGACGCGGTTGATGCCCCAGGCGGCGCCGAGGAAGCCGGCGCACAGCAGGAGGCCGGTGGCGAGCCGAAAGTGGCGGCGGCGGCGGAGCAGATCGATGCCGATGGCTTGGTCCATGACGATGCTTGCGATGAAGGAGTGAAGATGCATCCTTTATTGCAAGCATCGTGCCAGCACCGCTTCACTGGGCGGAAGCCGCCATCAGGCGCCGGGTCCTGCCCGTGCGCGGGCAAGGGTGTCCGGATCCGGGCAGTGGCGAGCGTCGCAAGGGCACCTACTGGCCGAGATGTTTGGCCAGGAAGGTCTCGAGCCGCTGGTAGAACTCGGTCACGTTCTTCGTGTCGTAGAAGCCGTGGCCTTCGTTGGGAGCAAGGAACCACTCGGGCGTATGACCCGCCTTGACGAGGGCCGCGCGCATCGCTTCCGCGTGTTCGACCGGCGCCCGCTTGTCCTTGCCGCCGTGGACCAGCAGCACCGGCGCCGTGATGTTCGCCGCCAGCGTCACCGGTGACGCCTTCTCCAGCGCGGCCCTGTCGGCGCCCACGGTCTTGCCGATGTAGGCGGCGCGGTAGGCGTCCTTGCGGTTGTTCTCGGGCTTGGCCAGCAGGGTCAGGTCGTACACGCCGATGTAGCCGACCGCGCACTTGAACAGCGCCGGTTCGCGCGCCGCCAGCATCAGTGCCGAATAGCCGCCGAAGCTGGCGCCGTACACGCACATGCGCCGTCCGTCGACCTCGCCCTGCGCCACCGCCCAGCGCACGCCGTCGACCAGGTCGTCCTGGATCTTGCCGCTCCATTCGCGGTAGCCGGCTTCCATGAATCCGTCCCCGCGCCCACCGGAGCCGCGGAAGTTGACCTGCAGGACCGCATAGCCGCGGCTGGCCAGGAACTGGGCGTCGTTATCGTAGCGCCAGGTGTCGGCGATGCCGAACGGGCCGCCGTGCGGCATCAGCACCAGCGGCACCTTGCTTCCTTGCGCGTGCGCCGGCATGGTCAGGTAGCCGTGCAGTTCGAGACCGTCGCGCGCCTGGAAGCTGATCGGGCGGCGCGGCGCCATCTTGTCGGGGTCGATGGTCTCGAGGGAGGAGAACAGCAGGCTGGCCTTCATGGTCTTGCGGTCGAGCAGATAGAAGGAGCCGGGGTCGCGGTCGCTCGACACGCCGAACAGCAGGACCGTGCCGTCGTCGCTGAAATCGACGAAGCTGACCCGATGGTCGGGGAACTGGGCGCTCAAGTCCCTGTGTAGGCGGGCTTCCGCGCTGTTCTCGTCGAAGTAGACGGCGCGCGGCCGGCCGATCGAGGTCGAGGCGCCGAAGGGTTCGCCCAGCTTGGCGCCGTACATCACGCTGGTGACGCTGCCGGTCYCGTCCTTGAACAGCGTCGTCCGTTTGCCGTCGGCGACCTGCTCGCGGATCAGTTCATACGGGCCGCCGTCGGCCGAGTAGCTGACGTAGAGGGCGCTGTCGTCGGCGTTGAAGCCCATCGGAGCGTAGCGCCGCCCGAGCTGGGCGTCGGCCTTGCGCCAACGCTTGCCGGCATCGTCGAAGCGCATCAGGACCCGTTCCGCGCTGTCGTTCGCACCGAAGGCGAAACGCGGCACCCCGTTGTTCTGGATGACGAAACCCAGGTCCGACAGCGGCAGGTCGGCCACCAGGCTGCGCACCGCGCTGCGCGAATCGACGTCGTACAGCAAGCTGTGGCTGCCTTCCCAGGCGTGGGAGGCGATGAACAGGTGGCCGTTGCGGCTGCGCGGGATGTCTTCGATGTAGCCATATCCTTCGTCGGCGCCGTAGCGGCTGCCGCGGCTGGAGCTGTTGCGCATCTTGTAGCCGTACAGGTATTCCTGTTTGCCGCCGTCGAGTTCCGCGGCCAGCACCTCGCCGGTGGGAACCGGCTTTTCACGCGAGCCCAGTTCGATGCCCTTGGTGATCGCCAGCCGCGTATTCGTCAGCCACTGGTAGTCGAGCGGCACCTCGAAGGCGGGCATGCGGATCGCGCCCGTCATCGTCATCTCCGGCACCGAGTAGAAGGTCACGACGGGAACGAAACGGTCGCCGTCCGGGACCCGCGCCGTGATCGCGATGTGCTTGCCGTCCGGCGCCAGGCGCGGATGCGAGAACTGGTCTTCGTAGACGAAGGCGGCGAGCGGCACGGTGGGCGCGGCCAGGGCGGGCGCCGCGCTGGCGGCCAGCAGGAAGGTACACAACAACAGGGATCGCAGCGTCATGATGGCTCCGTTCGGTCCCGGCGGGACGATCCGCTCATTATGTATGTATGAACCCCCAAATGACTCACCAATTGTCACGCCTTCGGCTTGCGCAATCGCGCTCCAGCTTCGATAATCGACCGCTATGAACGACCCGCTCACCTTCCTCGGCTTCCCGACGACCCCGCTGGAACTCATCTCCTTCGTCCTCTCCATCGTCACGGTGCTGCTCAACATCCGCCGCATCCACTGGGCCTGGCTGTTCGCGATCGTGTCGTCCGCCACCTACGGCGTCGTGTTCTTCGAGGCCCGCCTGTACGGCGACGCCGGCCTGCAGGCGGTCTTCATCGCCGCTGCAGTGTGGGGCTGGTACGAATGGCTGCGCGGTACGGGCGAAGATGACAAGCCGCTGGTGGTGACGCGCCTGGACGCGAAGGGCTGGATCTGGTCGCTGGCCGGATGGGGACTGGGCTTCTTCATCCTGTCGTGGTTCCTGCATGGTTACACCGACACCGACGTGCCGCACATGGACGGCTTCCTCACCGCCGGCAGCCTGCTCGGCACCCTGCTGGCGGCGCGCAAGAAGGTCGAGAACTGGCATGTGTGGATCGTGGTCGACATCCTGTATGTCGGCCTGTACGTCTACAAGGACCTGCACCTGACCGCGATCCTGTACGCGGTGTTCGTGGGGATGGCGGTGCTGGGCCTGCGCGCCTGGGCGCGTGCGGCGCGCGAGGGGGCGCGATGACGCGCGGCTCGCTACCGGCGCGGATTGCGATTCTCGGCGCCGAGTCGACCGGCAAGTCGACCCTGGCGCCGGCGCTGGCGGCGCGCTACGGCACGCTGTGGGTGCCCGAGTACCTGCGCGAGTTCGTCGAGACGGAGCAGCGGGTGCCGCGCGAAGAGGACCAGCCCGCGATCGCGCGCGCCCAGCGCGGGCGCGAGGATGCCCTGGCCGGATCGAAGGATGCGCGGCGCTTCCTGTTCTGCGACACCACGCCGCTGATGACGGCGGTCTACAGCCGCATCTACTGGGGCCGGGTGCCGGTGGAACTGCTGGAGATGGAAGCCGCGCACGACTATGCGGCGACCCTGGTGGCGGGCCTGGACCTTCCCTGGGTGCCGGACGGCCTGCAGCGCGAATCGGAAGAGGTGAGGAAGCAGGTGCACGACTGCCTGCTGGCGGTGCTGCGCGAACGGGGCATCCCGTTCACGCTGCTGGAGGGAGACCTGGCGCAGCGGCTGCGCCAGGTGGAGGACCTGCTCGGTCCTCCCTGAGCTTCGCGATCAGAAGTCGAATTGCCCCGACACGCGGAAGGTGCG
Organism: Massilia sp. 05N420; assembly: GCF_056397205.1. NCBI lineage: Bacteria > Pseudomonadati > Pseudomonadota > Betaproteobacteria > Burkholderiales > Oxalobacteraceae > Massilia > Massilia sp. 05N420. The sequence goes on along the minus strand of NZ_JBFTMX010000006.1, from coordinate 30,137 downwards.
CGGCGCGCCCGGCAGCAGGTAGCCGCCCAGCGCCGGCGTGACGTCGCGCCAGTAGAACTTGTCGAACAGGTTGTCGACGCGGGCGCGCAGCGTCACTTTCGTCACGCCCAGCTTCATGGCCCAGGCGGCGCCGAGGCCGAACACGTGGTAGTCGGGCACGAACACGCGGTTCTCGACATCGAAGGCCTTCTTGCCCGAGTACTGCCAGTTGGCGTCGACCTTCAGGCCGGGCACTTGCGGCACGGCGTACTCGATCCAGGCGGTCGACTTGACGCTGGGGACGTCGGTGACGCGCTTGCCGTCGATGGTCGGATCGCCGGTGCCGTCCTGCCGGGTGTTCAGGGCCATCAGCGACAGGCCGGCCTGCAGGTTGGAAGCCAGCTTGCCGTCCGCCGACAGCTCGATGCCGCGGTGGGTCTCGCGGCCGCCGCGCACGTAGGGATGGCGCTGCACGGTGTCGCCGTCGACCACCACGGCCACGGTGCGGTTCGGGTCCGTGTACTCGAGGCCCTGGCGGATCTGGAACAGCGAGGCCGACAGGTTCACCCCGCGCACGGAGCCCTTGGCGCCCAGTTCGAACTGCTTCGAGCGGCCCGGTTCCAGCACCTGGTTCTCGTTCGAGGTTTCCATCGGCGCGATGCCGCCGTGCTGCAGGCCGTGGCTCACGGAGCCGTAGACGTTCCAGTCGCGATTCAGGTTGTAGACCAGGGCGACGCTCGGCAGCAGGAAGGAATCCTTGCTATCCACGTAGCCGGCGGTGTGCACGACCGGACGGTCGTCTTCCCAGTCGCGGCGCTTGGTCTCGACGTAGCGCAGGCCGCCGTGCAGGGTCAGCTGCGGGGTGATGGTCACGATGTCCTGGGCGAACAGCGCGCTCTCCTGGTCGCTGCGGCGTTCGAACACGGGGCCGGTGACGCGGTCCGGGCCGGCGTGCGGGGTGTCCAGCGGATGCCAGATATTGCTGTAGCCGACCAGGTCGTAAACATAGTCGCCGAAGCTGTCGTGGCGCTCCGAATACGAGGCGCCGACGGTCAGCTCATGGCGCAGCGCGCCGGTGGCGAAGCGGCCCTGCAGCATCGCCTGCAGGCCCCACGGCGTCTTGCGCTCGCCCTCGCTCTGGTAGTCGTAGACGTCGTAGTCGCCGTTCGAGCAGAAGCCCGGATAGTAGCCCGCGCCCTCGTTGCTGCAGCCGTAGGGGAAGGCGGTGTAGTCGTTACGCTTGAACCAGTGCTTGTTGGCGGCAACCAGCGCTTTCCAGCCGTCCGCCAGCTTGTACTCGAAGCGCAGGCCGAGATTGGTGTCGCGGGTATCGACCGGACGGGCCCAGGGCTGGTCATTGAGCAGCAGCCTGGCGGAGACGCCGGACGGCAGCACCTCGTTGCGGATCAGCTGATAGCCGGGTGCGGTGAGCTGGGCCTTGTGCTGGTAGTCGAAGTCGACCTGGAACAGGGCGTCCGGGCTGATCTGCCAGTCGAAGGCGCCGGACACGAACTGGCGGTCGCCGTTGGCGCCGCGCACATAGGAATGCAGGTCGGCGGCGGCGGCATTGATGCGGTAGCCGAAGCGGCGGTCGTCGAAGCGGCCGCCCAGGTCGACCGTGCCGTACAGGGTGCCGCGCTCGCTCACTTCGACGGTGGCCGAGCGCAGCGGGGTATTGGTCGGGCGCTTGGTCACGTAGTTGACGATGCCGCCCGGGGTGGCGACGCCGGCGGTGAGGCCGGCCAGGCCCTTCAGCACCTCGATGCGTTCCTTGTTCTCCAGCGGGATCTGGGTGTCGCCCGGAATCGCGAAGCCATCCTTGCGGTAGCTGTAGTTGTTGTCGAGGGCGAAGCCGCGGATCGAGAACTGTTCGGCATAGCCGACCGCGTTGTAGGCGTCGCTGACCGAGGCGTCGTAGCGCATCGCCTCGGTGGCATTACGGATCGACAGGTCCTGCATCCGGGTGCGGTCGATCGCGCTGATCGAGGCCGGGGTTTCCCACAGCGAGGATTCGGAGAAGCCGCCGACGGCGGCGCGTTCCAGTCCGGCGCGGGCGCCGGTCACGACCACTTCGGCGATCGGCTGGCCGTTCTGTTCCTGCGCATGGACGTTGAGGGAGAAGGCTTGCGCGATGGCGCAGGCGAGGATCGGGTACTTCAGTTGTGGTTTCATTGTTTGCTCGTCTTCGCGCCGGCTCGGGGAAGGGCAAACTGGAGTGGGCGCCGTTCGGCACCGCGTTGCGCTTTCCTTCGCTGGCATTATCCAGATCAGGTACGAAGGGTATCTCTCACCCGGAAGCAGATCGGCTTCCAGGACCCCTAGCGAAGGCGCGAGTGTAGCACGGATGCGGGCGAGCGTGGCGAGTCTGGCAATGCTCGCCGGATGGCGCTCAGCTTCTTTGCGTTATGTAGGCTTCGCGCAACGGCCGCCAGCTCAGGCGGGCTTCGATGAGGCGGCGGTAGGGCGTGTCGATGTGGGCGGGTGTGCGGCGGATGTAGTCCTCGGCCTTGGCGCGCTCGCCGCCGCGCAGGCTGCCGAGCCAGGCGACGGCTTCCCCGGCCGTCGGCGCACGGCCGCTGGCGCGGTCGAATTTGGCGGGCAGGGCGGTCCAGACCACGGCGTCGATGCGCTTGCCGCGCATCCATCCGGTGATACGCGGGGAGCCCCAGGCGATGCAGGCGATGTTCATGAGCAATTGAACTTTGGCGATATCGAGTGCCAGTCTGGCTTGCCAGAACAAAGCGGGGTGCACGGCTGTCCGCGCACCCCACCGTGCGTCTACATCAGGCGCAGCGCTCGAGAACCTTGCGGCTCACGTTCAGCGTGACCTCGCCGCTTTCGCCCAGGTTCGTCATGCCGTGCGCTTCCAGGGCGGCGACGACGGCCGGCACGACATCCTTGCCGAGGCCATAGTCGGCAAAGCGGGTACCCACGCCGACTGCGCGGAAGAAGTCCTCAGTGCGGGCAATGGCCGCCTCGATGCGCGCATCTTCGTCGCCGTCACGCAGGCCCCATACGCGCGCCGCGTACTGCAGCAGCTTTGCCCGCTTGGCATCGCGGCGTTCGCGCAGCATGGCCGGCAGTACCAGCGCCAGGGTCTGTGCATGGTCCAGGCCGTACAGTGCGGTCAGTTCGTGGCCGATCATGTGGGTGGACCAGTCCTGCGGCACGCCGGCGCCGATCAGGCCGTTCAGGGCCAGGGTCGCGGTCCACATCAGGTTGGCGCGCACCGCGTAGTTGTCGGGCTCGGCCAGCGCGCGCGGACCTTCTTCCACCAGGGTCTGCAGCAGACCCTCGGCAAAGCGGTCCTGCACCTTGGCATCGGCCGGCACCGTCATGTACTGCTCCATGATGTGGACGAAGGCGTCGACGATGCCGTTGCCGACCTGGCGTGCCGGCAGGGTATAGGTGCGGGTCGGGTCGAGGATGGCGAACTGCGGGAACACCAGGCGCGACATGAAGGCGAATTTTTCCTGCGTGGCTTGTTTGGTGATCACGCTGCCGGAGTTCATCTCGGAGCCGGTGGCCGGCAGGGTCAGCACCGCGCCGAAAGGCAGGGCCGCGCTCACGTTCTTTGCGCGCTGTTCGAGAATGGTCCACGGGTCGGCATCCAGCAGGCTGCCGGCGGCAACGAACTTGGTGCCGTCGATGACCGAGCCGCCGCCCACCGCGAGCAGGAAGTCGATGTTCTCGCGCTTGACCACGGCGATGGCCTCGACCAGGGTCTCGTAGCTGGGGTTCGGCTCGATGCCACCGAATTCGAAGATGGTACGGCCGTCCAGGGCGGCCATCACAGCGTCGTAGGTGCCGTTGGCGCGGATGCTGCCGCCGCCGTACAGCACCAGCACGCGCGCGCGGGCAGGGACCAGCTGCGCCAGGTGCTCGATCTGGTTCTCGCCGAACAGGATGCGGGTAGGATTGTGGAAGTCGAAGTTAAGCAAAATAAAAATCCCCCTCGGGTTGCAGAGGAGGGGGATTATCGCGCAAGCGGGAAAAGCGCGTTGGCGGGCGGTCCGCCGCCGGAGTTCAGACCTGCGCCGGCTCCAGCACCGGCGCCGCATGCTCGACGTGGGCGCGGGCATGCAGCAGGTGGCGCTGCAGCGTCGTGCGGGCGGATTCGCAGATCAGGCGCCAGTGTTCGCGGCGCTGGGCGGCGCGCTTGCGGTGCTTGGACGGCATTTCGGACAGCGGCTTGACGTAGAAGGGCAGGGCGATCCGGTAGCCCCGCTTGCCCGGCATTTCCTCGCCGCCCAGGATTTTCCAGAAGCCGTCGTAGGCATTGGCGAAGTGCTTTTCCGGGTCGGGGTCGTAGGCGATGTGATCTTCGCTGCGGATGGCCACGACCTGGTCGATGYCGACCGCCTGCGCCACGCCCTGCATCGCGGCGAAGCAGAAGAAGCTGGGGGAATTGTTAGGGAATACGCGCTCGAAGGCTTCGAAGGCGGCGCCGGAATCGACCCAGCGGCCCTGGTTGCGGGCGATGAAGGGCACCACCGGCGCATCGACGCCGACCATGTGGCCTTCCAGCCAGCTGAAGGACAGGCGGTGCAGGCATTTGCCGTCGGCGACCAGGGCCAGGGTCAGGTCGCCCTCGGCATTGCTGCGCGACGCCATTTCGAGCTGGATCATGAAGCTGCTGCCGTCGGCATCGATCTGCCACAGCGGCAGGCAGCGGGCGCCGTAGACGGCCTGCTTGTAGGCGTCGTTGAAGGTGGTTTCCTCGAAGCGGTAGTGGCTCAGGACCGCCTGCACGCGGCGCCGCGCCGACAGGCCCTTGATGAGGTAGTCGCGGTGACTGAGGTGGTGGAAGGGGTCGTCGTTCGACGGCAGCGCCACGTGGTTGCGGTAGACGCCGAGCTGGCACAGTGCGCGATGGTCGCGCATATAGGCCAGCACGCGCAGGCTGCGCGCGATGCAGAGGATCCAGGAGGTCAGGCTGTACTGGCTGCGGCGGGCCATCCAGTGCTTGGTGAGGTGAGCGAAAATCATGGTGCGCTCCGGGCATTCATTATCGGGGTGGTTCTATCTTGGCTCACCGGCTTTGGCGGCACGGTGATATTGCTCAATGGAAATAAAATGCCAAGCAGGTCAAGATCGCCACGCTCGATAACGCATCCCTGGGGTTTTCTTATTCGTGATCACGATGTCTCTTGTTGATTTTTTGTCAGGCAGAGGTTGCCAGTCGCAAGACTAGCACGATTGCCGCGCCGAACATCGAAATCCTAATGAATAATTGAGTCATCCCGAATAAGATGAGGAGCGTCGCATGGTGTACGAACTTTTTTACTGGCCGACGATCCAGGGCCGCGGCGAATTCGTGCGGCTGGCGCTGGAGGAAGCCGGGGTCGACTACGTCGACGTGGCCCGCGAACCGGGCGGCATGGCGCGCATGCTGGCGGCGATGGACGGTCCCGACCATCCATCGTTCGCGCCGCCCTTCCTGAGGGCGGGCGGGCTGACCATCGGCCAGACGGCGAACATCCTGCTCTTCCTGGGCCAGCACCATGGCCTGGCGCCCACGGACGAGGCCGGTGGCTTATGGGTGCACCAGCTGCAGCTGACGATCGCCGACCTGGTCGCCGAAACCCACGACACCCATCACCCGATCGCGACCTCGCTGTATTACGAAGACCAGCGTCCGGAAGCGAAGCGCCGTTCGGCCGATTTCATCGAGACGCGCATCCCGAAATTCCTCGACTACTTCGAAGGCGTCCTTGCGCGGCCGGAGCCGAAGGACTACCTGACCGGCGCCACGCTCACCTATGCCGACCTGTCGCTGTTCCAGCTGGTCGAGGGCCTGCGCTATGCCTTTCCGGCGACGATGGCGCGGATCGATGCGAGCTATCCTCTGCTCGGCGCGCTGCGCGAGCGGGTGGCGAAGCGGCCGCGAATCGCGGCCTATCTGAAATCGAAGCGACGGCTGCCTTTCAATGAGGAGGGGATCTTCCGGCACTATCCGGAGCTGGAAAATCGGGATAGTGAATGACATCCGCCCGGCGCGCACCGTTGCGGTATTCAAGAGGACTGCTGCCGGTCCAGTGCCTGAAGGCGCGGCAAAAACCTGTGGCATCGGCGAATCCGAGGTCGAAGGCCAGCGCCGCCACCGGCGTGTTCGAATGCGTCAGCCGGTGCACCGCGACGTCGCGCCGCAATCCATCCTTCACCTGCTGGAAGTGCGTCCCTTCTTCGGCGAAGCGGCGGTTGAGGGTACGGACCGACATATGCAAGGCCGAGGCAAGGCCGTCGATCGTGGCCGGCCGGGAGAGCGTCTGCTCGAGATAGGCGCGCGCTTTCGCGGCGACGGTGCCGCCTTCCGCCTGGCGGAATACCCAGTCTTCGGGAGCGCGTTTGAGGAAGGCCCACAGCTCGTGCTTCTCGCGTTTGAACGCGGACGCGCAGTCCGCGTAGGCGAGGGAAATGCCGGTGGCAGCCGCATCGAAGCCTACGTCGCCCGGAAACATGAACACATAATCCTCGACATGCCTGGGCTCAGGAAAGCGGAATTCGGCCCGGAGCAGCGTGACGTCGCGGCCGAGCAGCCACGACACGATGCCGTGGACCAGCTTCATCATCAGCGCATGGCCGAGTGGCTTGACCTCGGTATCCGGCGTCCTCTCCAGCAGGGCGATGCCGACCGTTTCGTTCCTGGTCGCGAGGTGCAGGCGGTAGTCGTCGAGCAGCAGGTTCCAGAAACGGACGAAACGGTTCAGCGCCACCAGCACGGTCGGYGCGTCGAGCAGGCTGAGCATCAGGTATTTCAGGGTGCCGCTCCGGATCGGCCTCGACCACAGGCCGAGCATTTCATCGTCGAGCGTCGCCGCGATGGCGCGGTAGAGCGCCCCGTATTGTTGCCGGGTGATGCGCGCGCCGGGCCGGTGCAGCAGCGAGCGCGGAATGGCGGCGCTGGCCAGCGCCTGTGCGGCCACGTCCTTGCCGCGGCTGCCGCGCAAGGCATGCAGCATCTCGTGCAGGACGCGGGCCGACACCGTGACGGCGCTTGGCGAGGGCAGGTTCATGGTCCGTGATTATGGCGCACTTTGCATATAAGTTGGCGTGACGGGGCAATTATTCCCGACTCATTTGCCTATACTTCTCATCAGTTCAACGGGATGATGCGGCCTTGAGGCGGGCTCGGCAACGTGCCATTGGCGTGCTTTGCGCATCGCCGGCTGCATCGCTCATCAACACATGGGAGCATCGCTTTGACTACGAGACGCATCGTCGTGACCGGCATGGGCATGGTATCGCCCCTGGGATGTGGAGCCGGGACCGCCTGGGCCCATCTGCTGCAGGGCCGTTCGGGACTGGTTCCCCTGAACGACGCGCTGGCGGACGGGATGCCGTGCAAGGTCGGCGGGCTGGTGCCGGCGCTGGCGCCGGACCGGCCATGGGGATTCGACGCCGGGCTGGTGGCCGAAACCCGGGATCTGAAGAAGATGGACCGCTTCAGCCTGTTCGCCCTGGCGGCGTCCGGCGAGGCGCTGGAGCAGGCCGGCTGGCGGCCCGAGACCGACGAGGAGCGCGAACGGACGGCCACCATCGTGGCTTCCGCCGTCGGCGGCTTCGGCACGATCACGGACGCGGTGCGCACCCTCGATGCGCGTGGCCCGAAGCGCCTTTCACCCTTCACCGTGCCGAGCTTTCTGGCGAATATGGCGGCCGGACAGATTTCGATCCGCCACGGCTTGCGCGGTCCCATCGGTGCGCCCGTCACCGCCTGCGCCGCCGGCGCCCAGGCCATCGGCGACGCCGCGCGCCTGATCAGGGCCGGCGAGGCCGATATCGCCGTCTGCGGCGGGACCGAGGCCTGCATCGACCGCGTCAGCCTGGGCGCCTTCGCCGCCGCCAGGGCGGTGTCGACCGGCTTCAATGACGACCCTGCGGCGGCCTCGCGGCCGTTCGACCTGGAGCGGGACGGCTTCGTGATGGGCGAGGGCGCGGGCATCCTGGTCATCGAAGAACTCGAGCACGCCTTGCGGCGCGGCGCCGTGCCGATCGCCGAACTGCTTGGCTACGGCACCAGCGCCGACGCCCATCACATGACCTCGCCGCCGGACGACGGCGCCGGCGGCCGGCGCGCCATGCAGGCCGCGATCCGCCAGGCTGGCATCGCCCCGGCCATGATCGGGCACCTGAACGCCCATGCGACCTCGACCCCGGCAGGCGATGCCAGCGAGCTTGCCGCAATCAGGGCCGTATTCGGCGCGGGCCGCGGCCCGGCCGTCTCGGCCACCAAGTCGGCCACCGGCCACCTGCTGGGCGCAGCCGGCGGCGTGGAAGCGATCTTCACCGTGCTCGCACTGCGCGACCAGCTGGCGCCGCCGACACTGAACCTGGCCCGGCCGGACCCGGCGGCGGACGGCGTCGACATCGTCGCCGGAGCGGCCCGCGCGATAGCGACCGAGTACGCGATATCGAATGGCTTCGGCTTCGGCGGCGTGAACGCCAGCCTCGTTTTCGGGCGCTTGTGATCCGCTGGGACCGGCTTGTTGTTCCGCTCACGAGCATCGGTTAGGATCGACGGACAAGAGCGCGCAACGCTCCAAGTCCGTCACCCAACCGCAGAGGAGTCATGACACAACGCCGCCAGTTCCTGATCAATGCGCCGCTCGGCCTGCTCGCCGTCGCCGGCGCCGCCCGTTCCGAACCCGTCCCGCAAGTGGCCGATACCCCTGGTGCGCCGCCGACCTTCGGCGCCACCCCGGCGGTCGGCCCGGAAGTCACGCCCGCCACCTTTGCCGAAGCCGAAAAGCTGATGCAGGTGTCGATGACGCCCGCCGAACGCCAGATGGCGGCCGGCAGCTGGCGGGTATCGCTGGCCTCGACGATGGAGCGGCGCACCGGGCCGCGCAAGCTGGCGATCGAGGACGGCATCGCGCCGGCCACGGTCTGGTCCCCGGCGACAGTCGGGGCGAAAGCGGCGGCCGTGGGCGCAACGGGTGGACCCGTGCGCGAACGCTTCGTGCGCAGCCGCAGCGATGCCGGCCCGCTGCCGAAGAACGACGAGGACATCGCCTACGCCCCGGTCGCGAAACTCTCGCGCTGGATCGAGACGCGTGCGCTGACGTCCGAACGGCTGACCCGCATCTACCTGGACCGCATCAAGCGCTACGACGGCAAGCTGCGCAGCGTGATCACGCTGACCGAAGAGCATGCGCTGGCGCGCGCCCGCCTGGCGGACAAGGAAATCGCCGCAGGCAGATACCGCGGCCCGCTGCACGGCATTCCGTACGGCGTGAAGGACCTGCTGGATACGAAAGGCATCCGCACTACCTGGGGCGCGGAATTCAATCGCGACCGCGTGCCGGCCCAGGACTCGGCCGTGGTGGCGAAGCTGGATGCCGCCGGCGCCGTGCTGATCGCCAAGCTGAGCCTGGGCGCGCTGGCGCTGAACGACGTCTGGTTCGGCGGCCAGACCATGAATCCATGGCTGCTGGAAGAGGGCGCTTCGGGCTCCAGCGCCGGCCCGGGCGCGGCCACCGCCGCCGCCCTGGTCGCGTTCTCGATCGGCAGCGAGACCGGCGGCAGCATCGTCAGCCCGTCGATGCGCTGCGGCGTCACCGGCCTGCGCCCGACCTATGGCCGGGTGCCGCGCACCGGCGCCATGACCCTGTGCTGGTCGCTCGACAAGCTGGGGCCGATGACGCGCAGCGTCGAGGATGCGATGCTGGTGCTGAAGGCGATCTCCGGCACCGACCCCGGCGACGTCGCCGGCGTGCCCGCGAAGCTGGACTACGACGCGAACGCGAAGGTGGCGGGCCTGAAGGTCGGCTATTTTGCCGACTGGATGAAGGAGGCGCCGGCCCTTGATGCCGACCGCGCCGCGCTGGAGAACCTGAAGAAGCTGGGCTTGAACCCGGTGCCGGTGACCTTGCCGGACTGGCCGTATCAGTCGCTGAACGCGGTGCTGTTCGCCGAAGCGGCGGCGGCCTTCGAGGAGATCACGCTGGACCACCGCGTCGACCAGCTGAAAGCCCAGGTGCCGGATGCCTGGCCGAACCTGTTCCGCGAGGCGCGCTTCCTGTCGGCGGTGGACTTCGTGCAGGCCGACCGCATGCGCAGGAAGGTGGCGCTGGAGATGACACGCATTTTCAGCCAGGTCGACCTTCTTCTCGTACCTTCGCTGCGCGACGAGATGCTGACGATCTCGAACTTCACCGGCCACCCCTCGCTGACCCTGCGTACCGGGCAGGTCGAGGTGACGCAGGCGCGCAGCGACTGGGCGCCGGATCCGGCGCAACCGCTGCCGACATTCTCGCCGCCGCGCAGCGTCCCGCATGGCGTGACCCTGATCGGACGCCTGTTCGACGAGGGCACGATCGGGCGGGTGGGATTGGCCCTGGAGAAGGCCGCGGGTGTGGCGGGGGAGCGCCCGCCGGGTTTCTGATCCGTTTGCGGTCGTGGGCACCCCGTGCCCACGCTCACGCGCCGCCGGCGCGCTCCAGCCGCTTGTAATACACCAGCGAGTAAACCACCGGCACCAGCGCCCCCGCCAGCAGCGCGGCGGTAGACACATACGGGGGCAAGCCGGCCAGCGCGGCGGCCAGCACCACCAGGCCGCCCGTCACCATGGTCTTGCCGGCCAGCCGGTGGGTCGAATACCAGACCCGGTCGCTGGCCAGGGTCCAGGGGGTGCGCACGCCGAGCCAGAAGTTGCGCTTCACCTTGCCCAGTACATTCCCCAGCAGGACGAAGGCGATGCCGATGCCGCCGAGCAGGGCGCGGCCGATGTCCAGCGAGCCGTGCGCCAGCACCGCCAGCTGTACGACCTGCACGTAGGCGAGCAGGGCGACCATCACCAGGCCGCTGAACCACCAGGTGTCGCTGAAGCCTTCGACGCGGAACTTGTCCGGCGAGACCGTCGGCAGGACGGGCCACAGCAGCAGCATCAAGCCCATGATGAGGGGCAGCAGGAAGATCGTAATGCGCGCGCCGTAGCCGTTGGCTTCGCCGGCCGCGTTCCAGTGGATGGGGATGATGTCCGGCAGGTCGCGGTAGACCAGCGCGGTCGCTCCCAGCACCAGCACGAGCACCGGAATCGACCACCACAGAAAACGCTTCTTCGTCATTCTTGTCTCCCTTATGTCAATCGCGCGCGCCGCCGCGCGCCATGTCCATCGTCCAGGCCAGCACGTCTTCCAGGACGGTCGTGTTCAGCGCGTACCAGATGGTCTGGCCCTCGCGCCGGCTGCTGACCAGGCCGGCATCCTTCAGCACCGCGAAGTGGTGCGACATGGTCGGCTTGGTCATGTCGAAGTGGGCGGCGACGTCGCCGGCCGTCATCTCTTCCTTGCGCAGCAGGTGCAGGATTTCGCGCCTGGTCGGATCGGCGATGGCCTTGAACGCGGCGGTGAGCTTGCCCGTCATATTCGATTCTTCTCTAATTAGATGGATGTCTAAATATAGGCCGGTCCGGCGCCGCCGTCAAGCCGGCATTATCATTATTCTTCTTTCAACCAGTTCGAGGAGAGCCCCATGAGACTATCGTCCACCCCGGTGCTTCGCATTGCCGCCTTTTCCGACGGCGACCAGGGCGGGAATCCGGCCGGCGTCTGGATCGGCGCGGCCATGCCGCCGGACGCCGAGATGCAGCGCCTGGCGCATGAAGTGGGTTTCTCGGAAACCGCCTTCGCGGTGAAGGAAGAGGGGGGCGAGGGTTTCCGCGTGCGCTACTTCTCGCCGGCGGCCGAGGTGCCGTTCTGCGGCCACGCCACCATTGCCCTCGGCGCCGCGCTGGCGCGCGAGTTCGGCGACGGCGTCTACCCGCTGGCCCTGAACCAGGCCAGGATCACGGTCGAAGGCCGCCGCGAGGGCGCGATGGTGGCCGCGGCGCTGCAGTCGCCGCCGACCAGCAGCCGGCCGGCCGACCCGCAACTGGTGGCCGCGGCGCTCGACCTGTTCGGCTACAGCGAGGCCGACCTCGACCCGCGCATTCCGCCCGGCCTGGCCCATGCCGGCAACGACCACCTGGTGCTGGGCCTGGCGAGCCGTGATTTGCTGTCGGCGATGCGCTACGAGCTCGAGGCCGGCCGCGCCCTGATGCAGGCCCACGGCCTGGTCACCATCGTGCTGGTGTGGGCCGAGAGCGCGCGCCTGCTCCATACCCGTAACCCCTTCGCCATCGGCGGCGTCTACGAAGACCCGGCCACCGGCGCCGGCACCGCAGCCCTGGCCGGCTATCTGCGCGACCTCGGCTGGCCACACGGCGGAGCGATCGACGTGGTGCAGGGCGAGGACATGGGCATGCGCTCGCGCCTCCATGCGGATATCGGGAATGCGCCCGGCAGCTCGATCCGCGTGGCCGGCACGGCCCGCTTCATGTAAGCCTGTCCATGAATCGAACGGGTGTTCGGGAACGCGTGAAAAGGGGGTAAAAAGCGCCTTTCCTCAAGGCTTAGGATTTTTTTGAACGATTGATAATGGTCAAAACGAAAAACCGTTGTCTAGCCAATCAAGGAATCCTGTCATGGAAATGCGCATCCCCGCCGCCGTGTCCGCCGTGCACCCGCGGGCAGGCATGAAGATCGAACGCCTGCCGTTCACCGTCCGCCGTGTCGAGACCGAGGATGGCCTGCGGAAGGCAGTCCGCATTCGCCATGCCGCCTATGCGCGCCACGTTCCCGAGTTCGCCCGCACCCTGAGTGTGCCGGAAGCCTGCGATTACGAAGAAGACACCGTCGTGCTGCTGGCCGAGTCCAAACTGGACGGCTCGCCGATCGGCACCGCGCGCCTGCAGACCAATATCTTCCGTCCGCTGCACCTCGAGGAATCGGTGGCGCTGCCCGCCTGGCTGCAGGGCCGCGCCCTGTGCGAAGTGGAGCGCCTGGGCGTGGGCGAGGGCCGTATCGGCCATATGGTCAAAGTTGCATTGATGAAAGCATTTTTCGATTACTGGGAATTAAGTGGCACCGAATTCGCCGTGGTCGCAGGCCGCAGCCCGGTCGACCGCCAGTACGAACAACTGCTGTTCAAGGATGTCTTCGGCGACAAGGAAATGGTGCCGCTGCGTAACACCGGGAATATCCCGCACCGCGTGATGGCCTTCGAGATCGCCACCGCCGAGGAACGCTGGCGCGCCGCCAACCATCCACTGCTGAAGTTCTTCCGCGAGACCCATCATCCGGACATCGACATCGGCAGCGTCACCCCGCAACGTGGTTTTACCGCCACACGGCCTGTACAGCGTACCGCCGCACCGACGCATATGCCCCAGTTCGCCTAGTCTGAGTAAAATATTCCATGACCGTATCATCGGCAGGATGTATCCTTAGGGAAATTTCATGCGCCCGCATCTGCATGCCGGCGCCTGCCTGCCCGATCGATACAATTTATGCCACAGCCCTCCAGTCCAGCACGAATACCGGTGTCCGGAGTCCTCGACCGTCTTCTGCAGGCCATGATGCGCCTGCTGTCGGTCTACTTCGTGCCGCTGGGCGTGCTGCTGGTCTCGGTCGTCGCCTACGCTTCCTGGAATAGCCATTACGTCGCCAGCGGCGACGTCACCCTGCCGCTGCGGGTGCTCAGCGATGCAAGCGCCCGGCTGGATCCGGCCAGCGCGCTGCGCGAGCTGGCGCATGCGCCGGCCACCGACCGCTACGAAACCCACCTCTCCGAAGCGCCGGTCTGGTTCTCCCTGCGTACCCGGGACATACCCGGCGGACCGCATGTGGTCGAATTCCCGTCGCGCCACGCGGTCGACGTCAGCTGCTGGGATGCGGCGACCCTGGTGTCGCTCGGCAGCGCTTCGCACGAAGGGGCGAGCGGCGCGATGACGGCCGCCAAGGCCGGCTTCGTGCTGCGCACGCCGTTGACGCCGGCCGAGGTACTGTGCCGCGCGCGCTTTACCGGACCGGCGCGCCTGAGCGCCGTGCAGTGGCCGGCCAGCGAGATGACCCTGTCGATCCAGCAGTTCCACCGCAAGTCCGGCCTGCTGGACGGCGGCATGATCGTGCTGAGCCTGTTCATCCTGATCACCGCGCTGATCAACCGCCAGCTGCTCTACCTCGAGTTCGCGGCCTGGCTGATCCTGAACCTGCGCGTGGGCGCGATCTCGGCCGGCTGGGATATCCAGTGGCTGGGCCAGGCGCTGCCGGCCAGCTGGCTGGTGCCGAGCAAGGCGGTGACCACGGCGCTGTACTCGATCTCGACCCTGACGCTGTACATGTCCCTGTTCGGCGCCGACCTCGCGAAGTCCCGCTTCGCCAGGCCGCTGCGCCTGATGCAATGGCTGGCCCTGGCGCTGCTGCCGCTCTCGCTGGTGCTGCCTTTCGCTTACTACCTGCCGGCGATGTGGGTGGTGGCCTCGTCCGGCCTGACCCTGATGACGGCCGGCCTGATCAACCTGATGCTGCGCGACCAGGCACGGGTGGCGATGTGGTTCGCGGCGTCCTTCGGCGTGACCTTCCTGTCCGGCCTGGCCGAGGTGGTCGCCGCCGCGCTCGGCGTACGCGAGATGCTGGGCCTGGTCAACAGCGTGACCGCGGCGCTGGCGTCCAGCCTGCTGGCGGCGCTGGCCATCGCCGAGCAGATGCGCCTGGAAACCAAGAAGCGGATTGCGGTCCAGGCCGAACTCGAACACGCGTACGAAGCGATGCCGGTGGGCCTGTTTACGCTCGACCAGTACGGCGGCTTCCTGTCCGCCAATCCGGCCCTGCTGCGCATGCTCGACTGCGAGGCGGTGGTGGTGGGCCGCACCCGCTGGCAGCAATTCTTCAGCGACGCCACCTGGAGCTACCTGCGCGAGCAGGTGCAATCCCAGCTCAGCGTCGAACTCGAGATCGACCCGCGCGAGGGCGAACGCCGCTTCCTGGTGCGCGCCACCCTGGCGCATGGCCGCATCGAAGGCGTGCTCGAGGACATCACCGAAAAGACCAAGGCCACCGAACAGCTGCGCTTCATGGCCAACAACGACCCGCTGACCAAGGTCTACAACCGGCGCGGGATCGAAAAGTTGTTCGAAACGGTCGCCGCGACCACGGCGCCGGGCCGTCCGCTGACCCTGGCCTACCTCGACCTCGACCGATTCAAGCTGATCAACGATCTGTTCGGCCACGCCGCCGGCGACGAAGTCCTCAAGCAGGTATGCGACCGGGTATCGATGACCCTGGCCGGCAACCAGCAGGTCGGGCGCGTGGGCGGCGACGAATTCGTGATCGTGATGCCGGACACGGCGATCTCGATGGCCTCGCTGATCTGCCGCAGCATCGTCGACCGCATCGGCGGCTCACCCTACCG
This sequence comes from Massilia sp. 05N420, assembly GCF_056397205.1. Lineage (NCBI taxonomy): Bacteria > Pseudomonadati > Pseudomonadota > Betaproteobacteria > Burkholderiales > Oxalobacteraceae > Massilia > Massilia sp. 05N420. Next base: position 14,924 of record NZ_JBFTMX010000006.1, on the reverse strand, counting down.
CGTCGGCGACAAGGCCTTCCACGTGCGCGGCTCGGTCGGGCTGATCGAAGTGGCGCCGGGCATGGAGATGAAGGATGCGATCTCGACCGCCGACCGTGCCTGTCGCGAAGCCAAGGAAGGCAATAGCGAAGGGCTGGTGGTGTACAAGCGCGGCTCTTCCGCCTTCCACGAGCGCGAGGCCGAACTGAACCTGGTGGCGCGCCTGAACGGCCCGAACGCCACCGACGGCATGTTCCTGGAGATGCAGCCGATCATGTCGCTGCGTTCGCCGCACGAATCGCTGAACTTCGAAGTGCTGCTGCGCATGCGCGAAGAGGACGGACGGGTGTCGCCGGCCGGCCCGCTGATCGCCGCCGCCGAGAAGAGCGGACGCGTGGGCGTGATCGACCGCTGGGTGCTGTCGAGCACCCTGGCCTGGATCGAGGAGCACGTGGACTCGCTGCGCAACACCCGTTTCGTCTGCATGAACCTGTCGGGGGCCTCGCTCAACGACGAACGCTTCGTGCAGGACACGCTCGAGATCCTGTCGCGCTACGAGCACGTGGCGGGGCGCCTGTGCATGGAGATCACGGAAAGCGTGGCCCTGCACGACCTCGACAACACGCGCCGCTTCATCGACCAGGTGCGGGCCTTCGGCGTGAAGGTGGCGCTGGACGACTTCGGCGCCGGCTATACCTCCTTCTCCTACCTGAAGGAACTCCCGGCCGACGTGCTGAAGATCGACGGTAACTTCATCGTCAACATCAATGCGCACCCGGCCAACGTCGCCATCGTCGAGGCCATCGTCAGCCTGGCGGTGAACCTGGGCATGAAGACGATCGCCGAGTGGGCCGAGGATGCCGACACGGTGCGGACCCTGGCCGAGATCGGCGTCGACTACGTGCAGGGCTATGCGATCGCGCGTTCCCAGCCCCCTGAGAAACTGCTGGCGGCCAGCTCGTCGGCGAGCTTCATCAAGAGCGAAGAGGTGCTGCAGCTGGTGCGCACGCTGGGCGCGTCGGCCAACGAGCCGGAACTCCCCGACCTGATGCCCTTGCGGGATCTGCACTAAGCAAGCCGAGCCGCACCAGGCAGTTTCAGTTCAGCCCGGCCAGACGCGGACGGGCTTCCTGCAGCATCAGCATGCGGCGCGCCGCCTTCAGGGTAGCGACGTCGCGCGACAGCGGGGCCGCCTTGGGTTCCTGCGGCCGTTTCCATCCTTCGTGGCGCAGCTCGGTGGCCGGGAGCACGTGGCGCTGCGGCGGCGGTGTTTCGCTCGACAGCCTCACGATGGCGCTGCCGGCTTCGCAGGGCTGGTCGGTCAGGGTCACGTGGCCGCCCGCGTCGACGCATTTGACGATCTCGTTGCCGGCCAGCGCGGCCGGGGTTGCCATCGATGCCGCGCAGGCGGCAGCGGCAACGATGCTCAGCAGTGTAACTGGACGCTTCATGATGTTCTCCTTTACCTGGTTCCCATCCTGCCCGCCGCGCCCGCCGCTCTCTGTTCGCTGACTCACCGTGAACGAATGTTGCTTTGACAAGCCTCCCGCGTGCGCTCAGCGGGAAACTGTGACATGATGCCCGACATGCCGACCACCCCCGACAACGCCGCCAGCCAGGAACTGCGCTTTCGCGAACTGTTCCGCCAGGCCCCGGTCAGCCTGCAGATCCTTGCGCCCGACGGCCGCACCCTGCGCGTCAACAAGGCCTGGGAGGCGCTGTGGCAGATCCACGAGGGCTCGGAGCTGAAGCGCTTCGTGCTCGGCCAGTACAACGTGCTGACCGATCCGCAGCTGGTCGCCAAGGGCGTCCACGCCTATCTGCGGCGGGCGCTGGCCGGCGAGTCGGTCGAGATCCCGGCGATCCGCTACGACGTCGGCCAGCTCGAGGGCGGCGTCCAGCATGCGCGCTGGGTCATCGCGCGCGCCCATCCGATCAAGGACGACAGCGGCGCCGTGCTCGACGTGCTGCTGATGCACGAGGACATCACCGACCGGGTCGAGGCCGAGCGCGCGCTGCGCCTGCGCGAGGAGCGCTTCCGTTCGCTGGTGATGGCGACCTCGCAGATCGTCTGGACCACCTCGCCGGATGGCCGCGTGCTCGAGGACTCGCCCTCCTGGCGCGCCTTCACCGGCCAGTCCTATGACGAGTGGAAGGCCCTTGGCTGGCTCGAGGCCCTGCACCCGGACGACCGCGAGCGCATCGAGCGCCTGTGGCTGCACTGCGTGGCGCACCGCACCGTGTTCGAAGCCGAGTACCGGCTGCGCCGCGCCGACGGCGGCTACCGCTGGACGGCGGTGCGGGGCGCGCCGGTCACCGATGAGGACGGGACCGTGCGCGAATGGATCGGCGCCAACACCGACATCCACGACATGGTCATGGCCCAGGCCGAGCTGGCCCACCGGCTGGAGCGCGAAAAGCGCAACTCGGCCCTGCTGGCGAGGGTCGCCCAGGCCACCCGTATCCTGCATTCGGCGCTGTCGGACAAAGCCATCGCCGAGGCGCTGGTGGAAGAAGTGCGCGCCATCCTCGAGGTGCACCAGGCGGTGGTGTCGCTGAACGACGGCACGAACCTGGCGCAGGCTATCAATGCGGTGTCGCTGTCCGACAAGTATGCGCGCTATCGCAGCTACGACGCGGCGCCGGACGGCAGCGGGATCTACGCCGAAGTCTGTCGCAGCAACCGGACGATGCGCCTGACCCAGGACGAGTTGCTGGCGCACCGGATGTGGAAGGGCTTCGGCGCGCATGCGGCGCAGCATCCGCCGATGCGCGGCTGGCTGGCGGTGCCGCTGATCGACCGCCAGGGAAAAAATATCGGCGTGATCCAGGCCTCGGACAAGGTCGAGGGCGAATTCACGGCCGAGGACGAAGCCATCCTGGTGCAGCTCGCCGCGATCGCGGCGACCGGCTTCGAGAACGCGCGCCTGGTCGCCTCGCTGCAGGAGCAGGACCGGCGCAAGGACGAATTCCTGGCCATGCTGGCGCACGAGCTGCGCAACCCGCTGGCGCCGATCGCGGCGGCGGCGGAGATGCTCAAGCTCGGCCACGCCGGCGAGGAACGGGTCGCCAGGGCGAGCGAAGTGATCGGCCGCCAGGTGCGCCATATGACCTCGCTGGTCGACGACCTGCTGGACGTCTCGCGCGTGACCCGGGGCCTGATCCAGCTGGAGCGCGAGCGGGTCGAGGTCGGCGCCATCGTCGCCAGCGCCGTCGAGCAGGCCCGGCCCCAGTTCGAGGCGCGCGAGCACGCGCTCGCGATCGGCGAGGTGCCGCCCGGCGCCGCCGTGACCGGCGACGCCAACCGCCTGGTGCAGGTGATCGTCAACCTGCTGAACAATGCGGCCAAGTACACGCCGCGCGGCGGCCGCATCGCGCTCTCGGTCGGCTGCGGCGAGGGCAGGGTGGCGATCGCCATCCGCGACAACGGCATCGGCATCGACGCCAGGCTGCTGCCGCATGTATTCGGCCTCTTCACCCAGGCCGAACGCACGCCGGACCGTGCCCAGGGCGGCCTCGGCATCGGCCTGGCCCTGGTCCGCAACATCGTCGGCCTGCACGGCGGCACGGTCGCCGCCCACAGCGAAGGGCCAGGTCTGGGCAGCGTGTTCACGGTGACTCTCGACGCCATCGGGTAAAACGACATGCAAAACGACTTCAGTTCCGCGGCATCGTCCGGTGCCGGTGCCGGTGCCGGGCCCGGGCCAGGCGCCAGCCAGGAGCAGCGCTTCCAGGCGCTGTTCCAGCAGGCCCCGGTCAGCATCCAGATCCTGGCCCCGGACGGCAGGACGCTGGGCGTCAACAAGGCCTGGGAAACGCTGTTCCAGATCCACGAGGGCTCGCCGCTCAAGGAGCTTTTCCTCAGCGGGGCGCTCAATGTCCTGACCGATCCGCAGCTGGTCGCCAGCGGCGTCACCGCCTATCTGCGGCGCGCCCTGGCCGGCGAGTCGGTCGAGATTCCGCCGATCCGCTTCGACACCGCGCTGCTGGGCGGGGTGGCGCACGTGCGCTGGATCCGGGCGCGCGCCCACCCGATCATCGACGAGCGCGGCACGGTGGTCGAAGTCATGCTGATGCACGAAGACATCACCGAGCAGGTGGAGGCGGAAACCGCCCTGCGCCTGCGCGAGGAGCGCTTCCGCTCGCTGGTGATGGCGACTTCGCAGATCGTCTGGACCGGTGCGCCGGACGGCCGGGTGCGCGAAGACTCGCCCTCGTGGCGGGCCTTCACCGGCCAGTCCTATGAAGAAGGAAGGGACTTCGGCTGGCTGGCCGCCATCCATCCCGACGACCGCGAGCGCGCCCGCGACCTGTGGCAGGCCAGCGTGGCCTCGCGCACCGAATTCGCGACCGAGTACCGGCTCCGCCGGGCCGATGGCGCCTGGCGCTGGACCGCAGTCAAGAGCGTGCCGATCCTCGACACGAACGGTGCGGTGCGAGAATGGATAGGCGCCAACACCGACATCCACGAGAAGATCATGGCGCTGGCCGAGCTGGCCCAGCGCCTGGATCTGGAGAAGCGCAACTCGGCGCTGCTGGACAAGCTGGCGCGTGCCTCGCGCACCCTGCACACCGCGCTGTCCTCGAAGGACATCGCCGGCGCGCTGGTGGAGGAGGTGCGCCTGATCCTCGGCGTGCGCCACGCCGGCGTGTCGCTGAGCGAAGGGCCGCATGTGCGCCAGGCCATCAAGGCGGTCTCACGCACCGACGACGGCGCCGAGCCCGCGCCGATGCGCGCCCGCCTGGCCGTGCCGCTGGTCGACCGCAAGGGCCGCAACATCGGCCTGATCGAGGCCTGGGACAAGCAGGGCGGGTTCACGGAAGAAGACGAAGCCATCCTGGCGCAGCTGGCGTCGATCGCCGCGAACGGCTTCGAGAATGCGGGCCTGTATGGTTCGCTGCAGGAGCAGGACCGGCGCAAGGACGAGTTCCTGGCGATGCTGGCGCAGGAGCTGCGCCATCCCTTGGAGCCGATCTCGAAGGCGATGGCGACGCTGCAGTCGGCGCACGCCGCCGACGCGCGGGTGCTGGAAGCCGGCCAGGAGATCGGCCGCCAGGTGCAGCACCTGGGCGCCCTGGTCGACGACCTGCTGGACGTTTCGCGCGTCACGCGCGGCCAGATCCAGCTGGAACGATCGAGAGTCGAGGTGGCCGGCATCGTCGCCGCCGCCGTCGAGCAGGTGCGGCCGGCGGCCGGGGCGCGCGCTCATGCGCTGGTGGTGGAGCAGGAAGAGGATGGGCCGGGACGCGGCCCGGCCGTGATCGGCGACGCCAGGCGCCTGGTCCAGGTGCTGATCAGCCTGCTCGACAATGCAATCAGGTACACGCCGCCCGGCGGCAGGATCCTGCTGTCGGTCATGCGCCAGGCGCCGGCGGTGCGCATCGCCGTGCGCGACGACGGCGTCGGCATCGAGCCCAGGCTGCTGCCCCATGTGTTCGAGCTGTTCACGCGGGCCGAACGCATGCCGGGGCCGATCCAGGGCGGACTGGGCATCGGCCTGGCCCTGGTGCACAACATCGTCGTGCTGCACGGCGGCACGGTCAGTGCCTACAGCCAGGGGCCGGGCAAGGGCAGCGTGTTCACCGTCAACCTTGCCACGGCTCCCGACTAGACCTCAGCTGCGGTTCGGGTTGTTGGGACGGGCGTCGTAGCGGTTCGGTACGCCGTCGCCGTCGCGATCGCGGTCGCGGCCGTTGCGGATGCCGTCGCCGTCACGGTCGCCACGGCGCCAGCCGCCGCGTTCCATTACCCAGCTGCCGTCGCGCTGCACCCAGGTCGGGGCGTTGTAGGCATAGCCGTGGCGTTCGCGCAGCCAGCTGCCGCGCACCCAGACGTAATGGCCGCGGCGGTATTCCCAGTGACCTGGCGCCCACACATGGCCGCGGCGCGGCGGCGGGGTGCGCTCGGCGCGCGGCGGCGGCGGGGCTTCGCGGATGATGATGGTATCGGCGACCGCCGGGACGGCGATGCTGCCGACGGAACCGGCGATCAGGCTGGCGATCAGAAGCTTGTGCAAGTTGTTCATTGTGGCCTCCTTGTAAGAGTGATGCTGCAGGTTCACTCTACGCTTCGTAAGCCAGCCCGACTGTGCGCGGCTTAACGCGTTCAGGCCTTGATGCCGGTGCCCGGGAGGTTGGCCGCAGCGCCCTGTTCGACAATGCCGTTCTCGACGCGGTTGATCGTCACCAGGCGGAACAAGGCCAGCACGCGGATCGCCAGCCAGCCGGCATCGAATTCCCACCAGCGCATCGAGGTCTTTGCCGAGGCGGGGTAGGCGTGGTGGTTGTTATGCAGTTCCGCGCCCCAGAAGATGATGCCGATCGGGAAGAAATTGCGCGAATGCTCACGCGTCTCGAAGTTGCGGTAGCCGACCACGTGGAAAAAGCTGTTCACGAAACCGGCGGCCCAGATCGGCGATACCGACAGCTGGAACAGCCAGATGTAGAAGCCGTGTTCGATGCCGAACAGCGCCATCTCCGCCAGCAGGAAGAACCAGGCGCCCTTCATGCGGTGCTTCGTGTAGAGGTGGGTATCCATCCAGTCGTCCTTGACGCCGACGCCGTAGGTCTTGATCACGTCCGGATTCAGGGCCGCCTTGCGGTAGAAGAGCACGCCCTTGGTCAGGATCGCCCAGAGGCCGTGGACGATCGGGCTGTGCGGATCTTCGGCGGTGTCGGTCTTGGCGTGGTGCTTGCGGTGCACGGCCACCCAGGCCTTCGTGGTCAGGCCGAAGGTGGTCAGGAACATCCACATCCGGAAGAACTGGCACAGCAGCGGATGGAAGGTGATGGCCCGGTGCGTGCGCGAGCGGTGCAGGTACAGCTCGCTCGCGGCGGTGGTCAGCGCGAACGAGATCGCCATCGCAATCATGACTGCTGCTGGCGAGAGGTGGATAAACCCTGAGAACATCTTCTTCCCTTTTGTGGATGACAAATTGGGAAGAAGAATAGCGGGACGGCGTTGTTTTCTAAGCCACGATTACAGGCGCTTTTACCGCCTGTTCCTCGCGTTTGCCCCGCTTGCGTAAATTAGACGGCCACCAGCCTGGCGAAGCGCGCCAGGTCGACGTTGCCGCCGCTGATCAGGATGCCGACCTTCTTGCCGGCCACCGGCACCGCGCCATGGAGGGCGGCCGCGGCGGCCAGGCAGCCGGTCGGCTCGACGATGGTCTTCATGCGCTCGGCGAAGAACTTCATGGTCTCGACCAGCTGGGCATCGCTGACGGTGACGACGTCCGACACCAGCCGCTGGATCACGGCGAAGTTGTGATGGCCGAGGTGGCTGGTCTGGGCGCCGTCGGCGATGGTCTGCGGCACGCCGATGTCGACGATCTTCCCGCTGCGCAGCGACTGCTGGCCGTCGTTGCCGGCTTCCGGCTCGACGCCGATCACGCGGCAGTTCGGCGACAGCTTCGAGGCCGACAGCGCGCTGCCGGCCAGCAGGCCGCCGCCGCCCAGCGGCACCAGCAGCAGGTCCAGTTCGCCGACCTCGTCGAACAATTCCTTGGCGGCGGTGCCCTGGCCGGCGATCACGTCCGGATGGTCGTAGGGCGGAATCAGGGTCATGCCGCGCTCCTTCGCCAGGCGGGCGCCGATCTCTTCGCGGTTCTCGGTATAGCGGTCGTAGAAGATGACTTCGCCGCCATAGCCCTGGGTGGCGCGCACCTTCAGCTCCGGCGCGTCCTTCGGCATGATGATGGTGGCGCGGATCCCGGCCAGTCTGGCCGACAGGGCGATCGCCTGCGCGTGGTTACCGGACGAGAAGGTCAGCACGCCGGCCTGGCGCTGCGCCTCGCTGAACCTGGCGATGGCGTTGCAGGCGCCGCGGAACTTGAACGCGCCCATGCGCTGGAAGTTCTCGGCCTTGAAGAACAGCTGCGCGCCCGCCATCGCGTCGGCGGTGCGCGAGGTCAGCACCGGGGTGCGGTGGGCTGCGCCGGCGATGCGGGCGGCCGCCTGTTCGACGTCGGCGTACTGGAGTTGGGTGTCGGTCATGTCTGTCAGCCCTTCGTTCGGTTGGATCGAAAGGCGACAGTATAGCGGAGGGTCAGGCCGCCAGCGGGAAGGCAAACTGCAGCACCAGCCCGCCGCCCTCGCGGTTGCGCACCAGCAGCTCGGCGTTGTGGCGGCTGATCACGCGTTCGACGATCGCCAGGCCGAGGCCGGCGCCGTTGGCCTGGCCGCGCGCGCTGTCCAGGCGGGTGAAGGGGCGCATCAGCTGCTGGATCTGGTCGTCCGGCACACCGACCCCGCGGTCGCCGATCTCGACCACGGCGCGGCGGCCGTGGCCCGTCATCTTCACGTGACAGGCGATGTCGATCTCGGTCACGTCGCTTCCCGGCGTCTTGCCGTAGCGGCGGGCGTTCTCGATCACGTTGTTGATCACGCGCCGCAGGTCGGTGGCGTTGGCCGGCACCTCGATGCCCGGCTCGATGGAGGTGGCGGTGCGCACGTCCGGCAGGCGGTCGGCCGTGTGGGCGCAGTCTTCGAGCAGCTCGGACAGGTCGACCGGCACGAAGGTGGCGGCCTCGGTCGGCCGCGCGAAGTCGAGGAACTGGCCGATGATGGCGTCCATCTGCGCGATGTCGGACTGCATGCCGTCGCGCGCTTCCTGCGACAGGTTGGCCATCTCGACCTCCAGCTGCATGCGCGCCAGCGGCGTGCGCAGGTCGTGCGAGATGCCGGCGAGGATGATCGCGCGGTCCTTCTCGAGTTGTTGCAGGTCGTCGACCATCTGGTTGAAGCTGCGGTTGGCCTCGATGATCTCCTTCGAGCCTTTTTCAGGCAGGGCGGCGGGGCGCTTGCCCTGGGCGATCGCGCGCGCGGCGGCGGTCAGGCGCGCCAGCGGCCGGTTGATCAGGGTCGAGATCAGGGCCGCGCCCAGCAGCGACAGGGCGCCCACCACGGTGGCCCAGCCCAGCCACTGCACGCGCGTGAGGCCGGCCAGGCGGTCGCGTTCCAGCATCAGCCAGTACTTGTCGCCGTCGATGTCGAAGCTGACCCAGAAGCCCGGCATGTCGTTCACCTTGCGCGAGAAGCGGGTGTCCTTGCCGAGGCGCTCGCGCACCATGGCGGCGATCTCGGGCATCAGCGCGTTCGAGGGCGGCGGCTCGACCTTGTCGTCCGGTTCCAGCGTGAGGATGCGGATGCCTTCGTTCGACACCAGTTCGAACAGCAGTTCGCGCCGCAGGTCGGGCGCCGAGTGGGTCAGCGCCGCCTTGGTGAGGGTGACCACCGAGACCAGCAGCTCGGCGGTCTGCTCGGCCTGCGGGCCGCGCTGGAATACGTTGATCATCCCGATCCACGATGCCATCGACAGCGTGGTCAGGAAGGACAGCAGCAGGAAGGTGCGCCAGAACAGGCCACTCTTCATGCGGCCGAGCAGGCGCGCGCGGGGTGCTTCGAACATCGCCTGGGACACTCAGCGCGGCTGGCCTTCGGGGATGAACACGTAGCCCAGGCCCCACACGGTCTGGATGTACAGCGGGCTGGACGGATCCGGTTCGATCAGTTTGCGCAGGCGCGAGATCTGGACGTCGAGCGAGCGGTCGAACACCTCGTACTCGCGGCCGCGCGCCAGTTCCATCAGCTTCTCGCGCGACAGCGGCTGGCGCGCATGGCGGGCGAACACCTTCAGCACCGAGAATTCGCCGGTGGTGAGCGGCACGGTCTCGCCGTTCTTCTTGAGCGTGCGGGTGCCGAGGTCGAGCACGAAGTCGCCGAACTCGAAGGTCTGCGGGGTCTCGGAAGGCGCGCCGGGGATCTCGTCCGGGCCCTTGCGGCGCAGCACCGCGTTGATACGGGCCACCAGTTCGCGCGGGTTGAAGGGCTTCGGCAGGTAGTCGTCGGCACCCATCTCGAGGCCGACGATGCGGTCCACATCCTCGCCCTTGGCGGTCAGCATGATGATCGGGGTCTGGTCGCCGGCGCCGCGAAGGCGGCGGCAGATCGACAGGCCGTCCTCGCCGGGCAGCATCAGGTCCAGCACCAGCAGGTCGTAGCGCTCGCGCAGCCACAGCTTGTTCATGGCCGGCGCGCTTTCCGCGGTCACGACCTGGAAGCCCTGTTCGGTCAGGTAACGGCGCAGCAGGTCGCGCAGGCGCACGTCGTCGTCGACCACCATGATTTTCGCGGAATGGCCGCTGTTCTGGCCTGCGTTATTCGGGGTAGTTGCATTCATGAGTCTGTCAGGATTTGTCAGATTAATGTCGCTATGGTAACTTCATATGGCTTCGCGAACGGGAGATATTGCTGAGGCATTACATTGTGTTACAAACTTTACCCATTTGGCCTTATACCACCAGTGGAATCCACCTACACTGGCCTCAAGTCGAAACTGAAACTGAAACTGAATCTGAATCACAGCTTATCCCCTTACTTGGCATCGCGGAAGAGGCACACCATGAACAGCGTCACTCACCACTACGCAGGAACGAAGGCAGGGCGGATCGCCCGCTGCGCGCTTCGCAGTGCGCTGGCGTGCGCCCTGGTCATCGGCGGTGCCGGGACCGCGTTCGCCCAGCAGTATGGCGACCGCCAGCTCGACCGCCGCGACGACCCGTCGATGCAGCAGTCCGGCCGCGGGCACATCTCGCAGGACCGCGACCCGCGCTACGACGTCCGTGCCTACGAGGAACAGCGCCGCCTGCAGCAGCAATTCCAGCAGCAGCAACAACAGCAGCAGCTCCAGCAGGAGCAGCGCGAGTCGCGCCGCAGCCCTCGCATGACGCCCGACGAACGGCGCGACCTGCGCCGCCAGATCAACGAAGCGGGCATGGATCTGTACCCGCCCAAGCGTTGATTGCTCCACGCCGGGTTATTTCTTTGATGCAATCTAGTTGCCAGATGTTTATTTAGCGTCTGCAACGTGATACGCTACCCAGTCTATACCTTGGCCCAAGCCTTGCCGGGGTAGGTAACCTGGACTGGGAGTATCAAGTGCCTACGGATTCTGCCGCAGCGCCGGCGCAAGTACAGGCGGCCCGCTTCGCCGCCACCGGCCCCGAGCACTGCATCGCCAAGCGCCATGACGGCGTCTACGCCGATCCCGCCGTGCTCGGCACGACCCTGGTCGCCGCCATCGACAGCATCTTGCGCGGCGGCCATTACCTCTCCGGTATCGATTACCCGGTCCTGCTCAAGGCCCTGTTCGACTACGGCCCCGCGCTGCCGAAAGCGGCGGACGGCACGGTCCAGGCCCGCATCGCCGCCGACATCCTGCCTTTCGATCCCGCCCGGCGCGAACTCTACCGCTCGGTGAAGATCGGCGGCGGATGCGCCGAATACTATTTCGAGCCGGTCTGGCTGCCCGATCCCGCCAACCCCGACGGTCCTGGCATGCCGGCCCGCCTGGACCTCGACGAGTTCGTCGCCGACATCTGGCTCAAGGGTATCCGCTTCGGGGTCGACCTCGACGCCGTGCGCGCCGCCATCGCCACCGGCAAGGCCGATCGCATCACCGTGGCGCGCCGTCTCGATCCGGTGCCGGGCCAGGATGCCCGCATCGCCGAAGTCTCGGAGGACATCCACCGCAACGACGCGCCGCGCCAGCTGCCCAACGGGAAACTCGACCTGGGCAGCTTCCAGAACCGCTTCCCGCAGATCCAGCCCGGCGTACGCCTGCTGCAGAAGATCCCGCTCACCGAAGGCGAGCCCGGCTTCGAGATGGCGGGTGCGCAGCTGACGGCCAAGCCCGGGCGCGACCTCGACCTCGGCGAATATGCCGGCGAGGGCACGAAGGTCGAGCGCCTGAAGGAAGGCGAGTTCCTGGTCTCGCAGCAGGCCGGCTTCCTGACGGTCGACTCCTCGACCAGCCGGATTTCGGTGGGTGCCAAGATCGTCAGCCGCGACGGCGTCAGCGCCAAGACCACCGGCAACCTGCAGCTGACGGGCGATTACGAGGAGTTCGGCGAGGTGCAGGAAATGCGCGTCATCGAGGGCGAGAGCATCACCGTGCACGCCGACGTGTTCGGGCGCCTGGTCTCGCGCGGTGGCACCATCCTGCTGCATGCCAATCTGGTCGGCGGCAGCGCCCACAACCGGCGCGGCGACATCCGTGTGTGCGGCGTGGCCTCCGGCGCCGTGCTGCAGGCCGAAAACGGCGCGGTGGTGCTGGAACGCGCCGAGAACTGCGTGGTGTCGGGCACCCGCGTCACGATCGCGCATGCGGTCAACTGCGAGGTGATCGGCGACGAAGTGCACATCGGCCAGGCCGAGGGCAGCGCGATTGCCGGCCGCCGCGTGACGGTCGAATTCGCGATGCCGCGCAAGCAGGGCGAGATGCTGGTCTACGCGCTGCTGCCGGAAGGCGCCCAGGTCGAGGAAGTGATCGCGGCGGTGGGCGCGCGCCTGGCCCAGTTCGAGCAGCTGGCGGTCCAGCACAAGGCGCAGATGGATGGGCTGACGGCGCAGCCGGATGTGCGCCGCTACCTGATGCTGGCCTCGCGCGTTCGCAAGAACGAGATCAGCTTCACCCCCGAGCAGGGGCGCCAGTTCCAGCGCATGGCGCAGGACATGGCGCCGGCGCTGAAGGCGATCGGCGAGGTGTCCGCCAAAATCAAGCAGCTGGATACGGACCTGGAGCAGGGCCGCAAGGTGCTGGCCGACCTCGAGCGCCAGCGCCGCGACGCCGCCTGCACCTCCGCCGTTACCGTGCACCGGGTGCAGGGCGACACCCTGGTACGCGTGCTCGGATTCAGCCCGGCGTCCGGCAGTCCGTATATCATTGCCCCGCGCGACATCAAGGCGCGCCTGCGCGGGCCGCAGACCGGGGAGCTGCTGTTCTCCGGCGCGCAGGGCAGCTTTGCATGGAGCAGCGAGCAGGCCGCGACGGCCTGACGAATCCCAAGAGAACAGAGAGGAGACAGCTTGAAGACCATGCATACGACATGCCGCCGCAGCCTGATCGCGACGCTGGTGGCGGGCGCCGTCCTGGCGCTGCCGGCCGGCGCCAACGCAGCCACCGCCAAGGCGACACCCGTCAAGACCCAGGGCAAACCGACCGTCGCCGAGGCTGAGCGCTTCATCAAGGACGCCGAGGAGAAGCTCGAGCAGCTCGGCCTGGACGCCCAGCGCGCCGAGTGGGTGGCCGAGAATTTCATCACGCTCGACACCCAGACCATGACGGCCCAGGCCAACGAAGGCTTCCTGACCCTGAGCGGCGAGACCGCCCTGAAGTCGCGCCGCTACAAGGACCTGAAACTGCCGGAAGCCAGCGCGCGCAAGCTGATGCTGATGCAGCAGACTTTGATGCTGCCGGACGCCGCCGATCGTGGCGCCTACGCCCGCCTGGCGGCCCACATGACCGGCGCCTATGGTTCGGCCAAGTACTGCCCGCCGGCCGCCGCCGGTGCCGCCGCGCCGGCCTGCATGCCGCTCGGCGAGCTGGAAAAGGTGCTGGCCACCAGCCACGATCCGAACCGCCTGAAGGAAGTCTGGCTCGGCTGGCATGCGCAATCGCCGGCCTACAAGGACGACTACGCGAAGTATGTCGAGCTGTCGAACAAGGGCGCCCGTGCGATGGGCTATGCCGACACCGGCGCGCTGTGGCGCTCGGGCTACGACATGAGCCCGGAGGCCTTCTCGGCCGAGATGGAGCGCCTGTGGCAGCAGGTCAAGCCGCTCTACGATTCGCTGCACACCTATACCCGCTACAAGCTGCGCCAGGCCTATGGCGCCTCGGTGGTGCCGCAGAACGGCAATATTCCGGCCCACCTGCTGGGCAATATGTGGGCCCAGACCTGGGACAACCTGTACCCGCTGCTCAAGCCGGCTACGAAAGAGGGCGGCGAGGACCTGACCGCGCTGCTGGAAGAGCGCAAGACCGACGCCGTGGCGATGACCCGCTACGCCGAGGGTTTCTATACCTCGCTCGGCATGCGCCAGCTGCCGGCCACCTTCTGGGAGCGCTCGCTGCTGACCAAGCCGCGCGACCGTGAAGTCGTGTGCCACGCCTCGGCCTGGGACCTGGACGGCAAGGACGACGTGCGCGTGAAGATGTGCATCACCCCGACCGCCGAGGACTTCCGCACCATCCACCACGAGCTTGGCCACCTGTACTACGACCTGGCCTACAGCGCGCAGTCGCCGATGTTCAAGAACGGCGCCAACGACGGCTTCCACGAAGCCATCGGCGACACCGTGGCGCTGTCGATCACTCCGGCCTACCTGAAGCAGATCGGCCTGATGAAGAGCGAGCCGGATCCCTCCCAGGACATCGGCCCGCTGCTCTACACCGCGCTGCAGAAGGTCGCCTTCCTGCCCTTCGGCTACCTGGTCGACAAGTGGCGCTGGCAGGTGTACGCCGGCCAGGTGAAACCGGCCGACTACGACAAGGCCTGGTGGGCGCTGAAGGAGCAGTACCAGGGCGTCTCGCGTCCGGCCCCGATCGCCGCCAACGGCTTCGACGCCGGCGCCAAGTTCCACGTCGCCAGCGACACCCCGTACGCGCGCTACTTCCTGGCCGCCATCCTGCAATTCCAGTTCCACCGCGCGCTGTGCCGCGAAGCCGGCTACACCGGCCCGCTGAACCGCTGCTCGGTCTACGGCAACAAGAAGGCGGGTGCGAAGTTCCAGCAGATGCTGGCGATGGGCAAGAGCAAGCCGTGGCCGGAAGCGCTGAAGGCCGTGACCGGCGAAGACAAGATGGATGCGACGGCGATGCTGGATTATTTTGCGCCGCTGAAGGCCTGGCTGGATGAGCAGAACCGGGAGCTGGCGAAGACGGATGGGTCGGTGAAGCCCTGATCCGTCGCTGCACGTGCGTTTCACGCAGCGCAAAAACGTCGTCCCCGCGAAGCCCCCTATGTCAGACTAGTTGTCGCCTCCTTTTTCAATGGGAGGCGTACAAGTGAAGTATCCTGCAGCATTCATCGAACAAGCCTTGGTAAAGGTGCACTCACGCGGCGACCGGACGATACGTTCGGTCGCCGAAGAGCTCGGCGTGA
>NZ_JBFTMX010000005.1:0-178133 GCF_056397205.1 Massilia sp. 05N420 | reverse complement strand
AAGCAGCCGATCCATTCGCCGGTGGCCAGTTTCGGCAGGTATTTCTGCCTGGTCTCTTCATTGCCGAATTCAAAGATCGGCACCATCACCAGCGAGGATTGCACGCTCATCATCGAGCGGTAGCCGGAATCGACGCGCTCGACTTCGCGGGCGATCAGGCCGTATGACACATAGTTCAGGCCGGGGCCGCCGTACTGTTCCGGAATGGTCGGGCCCAGCAGGCCGAGTTCGCCCATCTCGCGGAAGATGGACGTGTCCATGGCTTCGTGGCGGAAGGCTTCGAGGATGCGCGGCTGCAGCTTGTCCTGGCAGTAAGCCGCGGCGGCATCGCGCACCATGCGCTCTTCGTCGGTGAGCTGCTGGCTCAGCAGCAGCGGGTCATCCCAGTGGAATTGGGCTTTGCGGGGCGAATCGGAACGGCTCATGGGGCTCCTGTCTCAGTCGGTCTTGTTGGAATGGAGCCATTATAGAAATCCTGTTCTTGTGCGGCTTTTGAAACTGCGACAGCGATTTTCACTTTTCTCACTGAAATCGCTTTGCGGCTGAGAACCGGGGTCAGAGCCCAGGCAATCAACACCGGGCTCTGACCCCTGTCGTACCGAACTGGCCGCCATGGAAGATCAGGGCCGGCTGGGGATGCACAGCGCATTCTTCGACTTCGCCGACGAAGATCACGTGGTCGCCTTCCGGATAGCGGCTGCGGTTGTGGCATTCGAACCAGGCGGTCACGCCTTTCAGGATGGGCTGGCCGGTGCGCGAGAGTTCGTAGTCGGTGCTGGCGAAGGGGTTTTCGCTGCGGCGGGAGAAGCGCCGCGCCAGTTCTTCCTGACCGGCCGACAACACGTTGATCACGTAATGCGAGTTGCCGCTGAAGATGGGCAGGCTGTTGGCCTTGCCCGACAGGCTCCACAGCACCAGCGGCGGCTCCAGCGAGACGGAATTGAAGGAACTGGCGGTCAGGCCGCGGAAACTGCCGTCTGCAAGGCGGGTCGTAATGACGGTGACGCCTGTCGCAAACTGGGACAGGGCCTGGCGAAAATGCGCGGAATCGAAACCGCGCTCGGTGGCGCGGGGGGATCTGGTGTTCATTTTCGCCATTATGCCATCAATGACCCGGCCGCCCGGAGCCGCTCCGGAGCCGGCATGCACGGGCGTGCACTTTCGTTTACAGTGAAGCCATGAAAAATCCCTTATTCCCCGAGGACCGAGTATGAGCCAAACCGAAGTGGCGATCCTGGGCGGCGGCTGTTTCTGGTGCCTGGAAGCCGTGTACCTGGAGGCGCGCGGCGTGACCCGGGTGGAGTCCGGCTATATGGGCGGCAGCACCTCCGGCCCGACTTATGAACAAGTGTGCGCCGGCACCACCGGGCATGCGGAAGTCGTGCGCCTGGAGTTCGACCCGAGCGTGATCAGCTACCGCGACATCCTGGAAATCTTTTTCACCATCCACGATCCGACGACCCTGAACCGCCAGGGCAACGACGTCGGCACCCAGTACCGTTCGGTCATCTTTACCACCTCGCCCGAGCAGGACGCGACGGCGCGCAAGGTGATGGCGGAAATGGCGGCGGTCTGGGACGCGCCCATCATCACCCAGGTGCTGCCGGCCGAGACCTGGTACAAGGCCGAGGACTACCACCAGAATTACTTCGAGCAGCACCCCTTGCAGGGCTACTGCGCCTTCGTGGTGGCGCCCAAGGTGGCAAAGTTCCGCAAGACGTTTGCGGAACGGTTGAAGTGTTGACATCCTCTCCGCCCTAAAGGACGGAGATTCCTACGGCGCTACGCGGAGCTGCGCGTAGTCGCTTCGGCGGGTTCCTGCTTCATCGAGCGGCCCGACTGCGCCGACTCTCCACAGGCTAACAAGCGATGCCCTCGCTCTAAAATATTCATCGCGCCGACCACGTCGGCATGGTTGCCGTATCCGCAGTTGACGCATTTGAACCATGCTTGCGTCACCCGGTTTTCTTTGGCCACATGAGCACAGCACGGGCAGGTGCGGCTCGTGTCCTGAGGCGGGACGGCGAGCAGCGTGCCGCCCATCCACGGCACCTTGTATTCGAGCTGGCGCCGGAATTTGCCCCATCCTTGGTCGAGGATGGCGCGGTTCAGGCCGGACTTCTGGGCGACACGCCTGCCGGGGGCGTCGGACGAGCCCCTGGCAGACCTGGACATGTTCCTGACAAGCAGATCTTCGATACAGACGAGCGCGTGGTTCTTGCTGATCGCCGTCGTCGCCTTGTGCAGGAAATCCCGGCGCACGTTCGCGATCCGGGCATGAAGCTTCTGGATTCGTGCTTTGGCCTTTTTCCAGTTGTTGCTGAACTTGACCATGCGGCGCATGCGGCGCTGGTAACGCGCCAGGCACTGCCGGTGCCGGCCGAAACTGTTCACCGGCTCGAGGTAGCCGCCATCGCTCATGGTGGCGAAGCGGACAATGCCAACGTCGATACCGACGGCCGTCGTCGCGACAGGCACCGGCGCTTCGACCTCGCGCCGCGTCTGGATGGACGCGAACCATTTTCCAGCCGACAGCCTGACGGTGACGTTGCGCAGCTCACCCAGCACCGGCCGGCTGTTACGGTAGCGCAGCCAGCCCAGCTTGGGCAGGAAGATGCGTGCATTATCCTGGTCGAGCTTGAACTGTTTCGGGTCCGGGTAGCGGAACGCCTCGTTGCGACCCTTGCGCTTGAAGGAAGGGAAGGCCGCCCGCTTGCCAAAGAAATTCGTGAAGGCCCGGTCCAGGTCTCTCAACGACTGTTGCAGGACGTGGCAGGGAGCGTCCTTCAGCCATGGGGTCTGCGAACTGTTCCGCCAGCCGGTCAGCTGCTTCGCCATCGCCACATAGCCGATGAACTTGTTGCCCGCGGCATGGTTTTCCTTCTGCAGTGCGAGCGACCGGTTGTACACGAACCGGCGCGCACCGGCGAAGCGCCGCATGGCGTGCGCCTGCCCGCCGGTTGGCATTAGCTGAAACTGAAAGGCTTGTAGACGTTCCATAACGTCGACGATAGTTGGTCCATGACCCCGGACAACGAGATCCGTCAAGGGCGACACTGCGTCTTTCTGATGCACGTACATTTGGTCTTCGTCACCAAATATCGCCGCAATGCCTTCACGGCAGAGGTGCTTGCCGAGCTGCGCGGCATCTTTGCCGGCGTCTGCCGGGACTTCGAGGCCGAGCTTGCGGAGTTCGATGGCGAGGATGATCATGTTTCACCCGCTGGTGAACTACCCACCGAAAATAACCGTGTCCAGCCTGGTGAACAGCCTGAAAGGTGTTTCCGGCCGCGTGATCAAAAAGAAGAATTACCCCAGCATTCGAAGCAAGCTATGGGGTGGCGCACTGTGGTCGCCATCCTGCTTTGCCGACAGCTGTGGCGGGGCTACGATCGCCGTCATCCGGCAATACATCGAACCGCAGCGAAAAGGCCAGCCTGACCGCAGGGACGGCTGCGCCGTCCGCGCGCTTGCCCCCGCCCTCAAGGACGGGGTTTGCCGCGCACGGGATCAATGCCGGGTCGATAGCATGTCGATAGCCCCGCTGCCGTCGTACATGTAGCGGCGCGACCACGGGATCTGGGCCGGTTCCTGGCCCGCCTTGCCGCACAYGATCTGGTACAGGCTGATCCAGTCGTGGGCGAAGGCATAGGCGCAGCCGGCCAGGTAGACGTGCCAGATGCGGAAGGTCTTCGGATCGGCCAGCCGGCGGATGCGGTCGGCGTTGTTCTCGAAGTTGTCGGTCCAGATCTCGCAGGTGCGCGCATAGTGGCGGCGCAGGTTTTCCACGTCACGTACCTCGAGCCCGCCTTCCTGCATGGTGCGGATCACGGTCGACAGGTGGGCCAGCTCGCCGTGCGGGAATACGTAGCGGTCGATGAACTCGCCGCCGCCGTAGGGGCTTGCACGCTGGTCGACGTCGGTGGTCGTGATGCCGTGGTTCATCACCACGCCGCCCGGGGCCAGCAGCTTGTTGATGCGGCTGAAGTATTCGGGCAGGTTCTGCACGCCCACGTGTTCGAACATGCCGACGCTGGTGATACGGTCGAACTGGCCGTCGACGTCCCGGTAGTCCTGCAGGCGGATCTCGATCCGGTCCTGCAGCCCGGCCCGTGCCACGCGCTCGCGCGCCAGCTCGAACTGCTTTTCCGACAGCGTGACGCCGACGCAACGGGCGCCGAATTGCTGGGCCGCACGCAGCACCAGCGCGCCCCAGCCGCAACCGATGTCGAGCAGGGTATGACCCGGCTGCACGCCGATCTTGGTCAGGATGTGGTCGATCTTCTTGGTCTGGGCCGTGGCCAGGTCTTCGTCGCCGTTCTCGAAATAGGCGCAGGAATACACCATCGATGGGTCGAGGAATTCCTGGTAGAACTCGTTCGAGACGTCGTAGTGGTAGCGGATCGCCTCGGCGTCCTTTTCACGGGTGTGCTGCGAGACCATGCGCAGCGCGCTGGCGACGCGGCTGCTGCGCGCCGGCTTGCCGGTCGATTCGGCCAGGGAGTTGCCGATCTGGATCATGTCAGCCGCTCGCCCTTCGATCTCGAGCGCGCCTTCGACATAGGCTTCGCCCAGGTTGTCGAGGGTCGGGGACAGCAGGTAGCGCAGGCCCCCGGGGCTCGGCACGCGAATCTTCACGCGTGGTTGTTCGGACGAAAGATCAACCTGCTCGCCATTCCATAATTCCACGCGCAGCGGCAGGTTGTACTTGTTGCGGATGCCTGTGGTCCAGGCGGATAACTTCAGCTGGTCGAACACGCGAATACCTCCGGCACGTACATATTGCCAGCTTCGCAGCCGGCTTTACGGTTGCAAACGTTGCCGCGTCCAGCCGCCGTCTTCCTGCCGCGTGTACACGACACGGTCGTGGAAGCGTGAACGCCGCCCCTGCCAGAACTCGATGCGTTCCGGCACCAGACGAAAACCACCCCAGTGTTGTGGCCGCTGTGGCGTTTCGCCATACTGTCGCGCGACGTCCTCGTAGTTGTGTTCGAGGTCTGCGCGGCTTGCGATCGGCGCACTCTGATGGGACGCGATCGCCGACAGCCGGCTCTTCAGGGGTCGGCTGTTGAAGTATTTGTCGCTCTCTTCGGCGGAAGTGCGTTCGACTCTGCCTTCGATCCGCACCTGCCGTTCAAGTTCGCTCCAAAAGAATAGCAGAGCTGCAAAAGGATTGCCGTTCAGTTGCTTTCCTTTCTGGCTGTCGTAGTTCGTGTACCAGGTAAAACCCCGTTCGTCGAACTGCTTGACCAGCACGATGCGCGAGCTCGGCCGGCCTTGCTCGTCCACGGTCGACACGCCCATCGCGTTCGGCTCGTTGACCTCGGCCTTCAGCGCTTCCTCGAACCAGCGGGTGAACTGCCGGATCGGATCGTCGGCGACCTCGCTCTCGTCGAGGCTGGCCTGGCCGTAATCCTTGCGCAGGTCGGCCACCCGTTCGCCGATGGCGGCGGCCGGCGGCGCGATCCCGCGGCGGCGCTGCATGGCCTGGCCCAGCTTGGCCATCTGCTGCGGGCTGAACAGGCGCATGGCCATCGGCGCCATCGTGCTTTCTTCGCGCTCCATATGGTTCAGGTAGCGCTGGCTGAAGCGCTGCACGGTGCTGTTCGAGAGCTGGGTGCCGCTGCCATCGGCGATGGCGGTGAGCTGCTCGTGCAGGTCCTGCCACATGGCGTCCATGTCCTTGTGGTCCTGCAGGATGACCGGGGCCAGTGCCTGCAGGGTGGCGGCGTCTTCGCCCTGGGCGACGGCGCGCAGCATCGGGATCAGGTCCTGTTCCTCGTCCTCGTGGTGCAGGTGGGCGGCCTTCTCGAAATACTTCAGTACCGCGCCGGCGGCCTGGCGGGCCTGCTGGTCGGCGCCGTGTTCGGGCAGGTGGACCAGCAGTTTTTCCAGGGTGGCAAGCTGCTTGCGGATGCGTCCGTGGCAATGCTTGAGCACGGCGACCGGCTGGTCGAAATCGGGGGCGGTATCGTGGAGAAGCTCGTTCATGATGGTGACTGTTGCGGAGGCGTAAAGGAGCCTAAGAAAATGATTGACCTAAAGTTATTTTAGAGCAATGCACGCGATCCCGTCCGGTAGAATAGGGCAATCATGACGACTATTCCCACCTCTCTTCTTGCGCCCGCCGAAGGACGCATCGACGAATCTGGCGATGAGATCGATTTCGAGCGCCGCTTCGGCGGCATCGCCCGCCTCTACGGTGAGCGTGCACTGGAACGCTTTCGCAAGGCGCACGTTTGCGTGATCGGCGTCGGCGGCGTCGGCTCCTGGATCGTCGAGGCGCTGGCGCGCAGCGCGGTCGGCCGCCTGACCCTGATCGACCTCGATAACGTTGCCGAATCGAATATCAACCGCCAGATCCAGGCCCTGTCGACCACCGTCGGCATGCCGAAGATCGAGGCCCTGAAGCAGCGCATCGCGCTGATCAACCCGTATTGCGAGGTCGAGCTGGTCGAGGACTTCATCGATCCGGACAATATTCCGCAGATGGTTGCGCCCGGCAAATTCGACTACGTCTTCGACGCCATCGACAGCGTCAAGGCCAAGGCGGCCCTGATCGCCCATTGCCGCGATCACGCGATTCCGCTGATCGTGATCGGCGGCGCCGGCGGCCAGACGGACCCGACCCGCATCGAAGTGCGCGACCTGGCCCGCACCGAACAGGAGCCCTTGCTGAAGAAGGTGCGCAAGATCCTGCGCGCCCAGTACGGCTTCGCCAAGGGCGAGAAGAACAAGTACCACATCGACGCCGTGTTCTCGATGGAACCGCTGCGCTATCCGGAAGCGGGCGATGCCTGCGCGATCGATGCCAACAGCATTACCGGCCTGAACTGCGCGGGCTTCGGCTCCAGCATGGTCGTGACCGCCACCTTCGGTATGGTCGCGGCCGGCCACATGCTGCGCAAGCTGGCGGAAGCGGCGAATGCCGTCGCCGCCCCGGCCGTCGTGCCGGTGCACGTGGCCGAACCGGCGCCCGCCGCCAACGACGCTGTGCAAGCCGGGGAGGCCTTGTTATCATAGGTTCAGTTATTTTTACTGAACCATGAAAGAGGCTCCATGATCCGTCGTATCGCCTTCCTGAGCCTGCTGTTGGCGGCCACCGCCGCCAACGCGCAGGATTCGACCCAGACCCAGGCCCAGACCACGGCCGCCAACCCGGGCAGCACCCAGCAGGCGACCGACACGCCGGCACAGCCGACCGTGCAGTCCGCCGCGCCGCAGATCCAGATCATCGACACCGTCGTCGGCAAGGGCAAGGAAGCCACCGTCGGCAGCAATATCACGGTCAACTACACCGGCTGGCTCTACAAGCCGATGGCCGCCAAGCAGCGCGGCCGCAAATTCGATTCCTCGCTGAACCCGGGCCGCTCGCCGCTCGATTTCCGCCTCGGCGCCGGCATGGTGATCAAGGGCTGGGAGCAGGGCGTGGCCGGCATGAAGGTGGGCGGCAAGCGCACCCTGATCATCCCGAGCGAACTGGCCTACGGCAAGCGCGGTTCGCCCGGCGGCATTCCGCCGGATGCGGATCTCATCTTCGACGTGGAACTGCTGGACGTTAAATAAGTCAAACCAAGCTGACCTGGAGGGAACATGCGCATCGCGAACGACGTTACTGAACTGATCGGTAATACGCCCCTGGTGCGCATCCGGCGCCTCAACCAGGGAGGCGTGGCGGACATCGTCGCCAAGCTCGAGTTCTACAGCCCGGCCCACAGCGTCAAGGACCGGATCGGCTGGGCCATGATCGAGGCGGCCGAGCAGGCCGGCAAGATCGGCCCCGACACCATCATCGTCGAACCCACCAGCGGCAACACCGGCATCGCGCTGGCGATGGTGTGCGCGGCGCGCGGCTACCGTTGCCGCCTGGTGATGCCGGAAACCATGAGCAACGAGCGCCGCATGCTGCTGCGCGCCTATGGCGCCGAGCTGGTGCTGACGCCCGGTCCCGAGGGCATGCTGGGCGCGATCCGCCGCGCCGAGGAGATCGTGGCCAGCGATCCGCGCTGCTTCATGCCACAGCAGTTCAACAATCCCGCCAACCCGGAAATCCACCGCCGCACCACGGCCGAGGAGATCTGGCGCGACACCGACGGCAAGGTCGACATCCTGGTGGCGGGCGTCGGCACCGGCGGCACCATCACCGGCGTGGCCGAAGTCATCAAGCAGCGCAAGCCCGGCTTCCAGGCGATTGCCGTGGAACCGGAAGCCTCGCCCATCCTGTCGAAGGGCACCAAGGGACCGCATCCGATCCAGGGCATCGGCGCCGGCTTCATTCCCCAGGTACTGAATACGAAGGCCTACGACGAAGTCGTCACCGTCAGGAACGAGGACGCCTTCGAGACCGCGCGCGCGGCGGCCCGCGAAGAGGGCCTGCTGGTCGGCATCTCGTCGGGTGCGGCGCTATGGGTGGCGATGCAGGTGGCGAAGCGGCCGGAGAATGCGGGCAAGCTGATCGTTACCATCATTCCTTCGTTTGGCGAGCGGTATTTGAGCACCGCTCTGTACGCGAACCTGGCCGGGTAATTCCGCGTGGGCACCCCGTGCCCACGGAATTTCAATGTGCGTGGTGGGCGTGATCGTGATCGTGATCGTGGTCGTGGTCGTGGTCGTGATCATGGGCATGGTCATGCTCCCCATGTAGCGCGCAGCTGCCATGATTCGTCGTCCCTTCCTCCACCTGCAGCGTGCAGTGATGAATCGCGAAATCCTTGCGCAATTCCCCGACGATCCCGTCGAGCACGGCATCGCCCGGATACCCGCCCGGCATCACCAGGTGGGCGGTCAGCGCCGTCTCGGTGGTGCTCATCGCCCAGATGTGCACGTCATGCACCTCGGTCACGCCGTCGCGTGACTTCAGGAACTCCGTGACCCGCGGCAGGTCCACGCTGGCCGGCACGCCCGCCAGCACCATCTGCGTCGATTCCTTGGTCAGCGACCAGGTGCCGGCCACGATGATCACCACGATCACCAGGCTGACCGCCGGGTCGAGCCAGGACCAGCCCGTGTACATCACGACCAGGCCCGCCACCACCACGCCCAGCGACAGCGCGGCGTCGGCGGCCATGTGCAGGTAGGCGCCGCGCACATTGATGTCGTCCTTGCTGCCGGACATGAACAACCAGGCCGAGAAGCCGTTGACGAGGACCCCGACCGCGGCCACGATCGACACCGTGGTGCCGGCCACCGGTTCCGGATGGGCGAAGCGCAGCACCGCCTCCCAGGCGATGGCGCCGCAGGCCAGCATCAGCAGCAGGGCATTGAACAGCGCCGCCAGGATCGAGGAGCCGCGCAGGCCGTAGGTGAAGCGGCGCGTCGGCGCGGCCTTCGCCAGCAGCGCCGCGCCCAAGGCCAGCACCAGGCCCAGCACGTCGGACAGGTTGTGGCCGGCGTCGGCCATCAGGGCGGTCGAATTCGCGATGAAGCCGTAGACGAATTCGATCACGACGAAAGCCATGTTCAGGCCGATCGCCAGCTTGAAGGCGCGGCCGGCGTCGCTCGGGGCGGGATGGTGATGACCGTGCCCGTGGCCGTGGTCGTGATGGTGGTGAAGGCTCATGTGTCCAGTCCTGTTGCAGAGTCGGGTTCGGCGATGTGTTCGAACATGTTGGCGAGCAGCCCGCTGATGTGGGCATCGGCAGCCGTGTAGAACACCTGCTTGCCCTGGCGTTCGGCCTTGACGATGCGGGCCGCGCGCAGCAGGCGCAGGTGGTGGCTGACCAGGGAACTGGACAGTTCCAGCTGGGCGGCGATGTCGCCCACCGCGATCGGCTGTGCCAGGCAGGCCAGTACGATGCGCAGCCGGGTCGGATCGCCCAGCAGGTGGAACAGGTCGGCGAGTTCGTCGACCAGGTTGTCGATGTCGGGTGGCGTGCTCATCTTTAACATGTGAATAGGTGTTCACATGTTAATCGCAGAGTCAGGCCGGTGCAAGCTTTATTTGCCCCGGCGGCTCAATGGCGTTGCAGCAGCGCGTCCATCTCGTCGAGCGTCACGACCTTGACGAGGCCCTGGTCGGCGCGCGTCCTCAGGGCGGCGCACATGTTTTCCAGGTTGGACGTGGTGGCCCCGCCTACCATGTGGTGGTAGGAGCAGCCGCAGGCATGCTGGGTGATGCCGTCGTCGATATAGGCCACGATCTGCTGGATCGAGGGCTGGTCCGGGTTGTCGGTCTGGATGCAGTCCGGCTGCGCCAGCCATCCGCCGGGCGTGTTGGCGATGTTGGACAGGCCGCCGCCGGTCGGGTAGCCGGCCGCGATGGTGTGGGCGTGGTCGGAGGTGCCGCGGATCCATTTCAGGCCGCTGCGCATGCAGGCCGAGCGCACGTAGATGTCGGCGGCGCCTTGCGGCAGGGCGAAGAACTTTGCCCCGCTCGTGATGCCCAGTGCTTCCAGACCGGCGATCCCGGCCATGATGTCCTGGTAGATGGCGCTGTCGTCGAGGACCGCACCAGGATAGCGGTATTGGCCGAGCCCGGTCCAGTCGGCCTTCACCGTCACGGTGGCATCCAGGCTGCCCTGATCGCTGGCGAAGGTGGCCGTGAGCGCACTGGGAATGCTCTGGCAATAGTAGGTGATGCCCGGGACGAAACCGGACGGCGCGTCGTCGACGAAGACGATCGGCATATTGATCAGGAAGCGGTGCGGATTCTCGAAGCTCACCACATTGCTGCCGGCCGCGGCGCTGACGGCACGGCGCCGGAACGATGCATTCAGGCCCCAGGCCCGCACATACTGGGCCGGCAGGGCATCGACCGGATTGCTCAGGAAATAGCCGTAGGGACCGAGCAGGCGCAGACCCGCGTTCTCGGCGCTGGACGGATGCGAAAACGTATGCGAGCCCACCGACCAGCCCGCGGCATGCATCGCCTGCGCGTCGGCCACGCTCATGAAGCTGTTCGGGAGTTTGCCGTAACCGTGGATGCCCGAGGTGCCCAGCCAGCCCGGCACGAGGAAGAGGCTGCCCTTGAAGCCGTAGCTTTCGACGATCTGCTGGCCGCTGCGTGGCGGGCCGTCGTCGATGCTGAACGGCGCATCGCCGGTAAAGCCGCTGCTGGCCACCGCGGTCGACAGCGCGGCGTCGGCGGCGAGCGTGAAGGCA
This sequence comes from Massilia sp. 05N420, assembly GCF_056397205.1. Lineage (NCBI taxonomy): Bacteria > Pseudomonadati > Pseudomonadota > Betaproteobacteria > Burkholderiales > Oxalobacteraceae > Massilia > Massilia sp. 05N420. Next base: position 167,033 of record NZ_JBFTMX010000005.1, on the reverse strand, counting down.
TCCGGCGCCGGAATCGAGCGCACCCAGTAGCGTGTTCCCGGCGCCAGTCCGGACGGCGCAATCGACGGGAACACGATGGGGGCGCCGACCACCACCGTGTGCCGCCCGGCGGTGACGAACACGCCATTGTCGGTGCGGGTGACGCGGCTGCCGGGCGGCATGAAGACGGGCGGCGCGTTGCGCTGGGAATCGAAGCCGTCGTCGAAGGTGATCGCGAACAGGGCCTGCCCCGGCACAGCGGCGTAGATGTCGCCAAACAGCAGATAGTCGCCCGGCTGCCACGCTCCTTCGGGGGTGTCGTCCTGCTGCTCGAGGCGGACGGCGCCGACGGCATCGTGGCCGGCGTTCCAGCTCGTTCCCGCCAATTGGCTTGGCGATATGGTGAGCAGGACCCACCGATCGAGCGGGTCGGCCGCGCAGTTCCACGTGAGCAGGTGCTGGCCGCTGCCGTCGAGTAGCCGCAGCCGGAAGGCCAGCGTGCGCTTGCCCGGGTTGCGTGCCCAGATCGCCACCGAGAAGCCGGGTTGCGCGCCGGGCGGCACATAGCCCTGCGCCGCCGCCAGCACGCCCTGCTGTGCGCTGGTGGGAGAGGAGGCCCAGCCGAGACGCAGGGCCATGCTGGACGGCAAAGCCGATGGCTGGTCGCTGGCGGCCACCTGCACATCGCCGCTTGATTGCAATGCCCCGGACYAGTTGGCGATGGGCACGCCATATGGTCCGGCAACGGGAGGCCCGTTTGTGCCGGACGTGGTGCTGCTGCTGGTACCACTGGGGCCGCCGCCGCATGCGGACAACAGCATCGAGCCGCCCAGGATAAGGATCTCACGCCGGCTGACCATATCGTCGCTCCTGTCTGCCAAATTAGATTAGCAGTCAGCTGGTGGGTTCAACATTACCGCTTCATTACAGCCCATTGCCGGCGCACTGAAATAGTGCATAAGCATCTGAGAAATGCTTCGTTCTATTTCCAATAGGGAATTGTTAAGGTGGCGCCCCCATCAACAAGGACCCTTCAATGCAAACACGATTTAAATTGAAACCGCTGGCCGCGGGCGCGGGCGCGATCGCGCTGCTCTGCGGCGTAGCCGGCCCTACCCGGGCGCAGGCACAGGACGCGGTGGCGACCCCGGCAACGGCGGCGCCGGCCGTGGTGATCACCGGCTCGCGCATTCCACGCGCCAGCCTCGAAGGCCCCTCGGCCRTCACCGTGATCACCGGCGAGGACATCACCAGGCAAGGCTACAAGAACGTCTTCGATGCGCTCACCAACCAGTCGCAGAACAGCGGCTTCGTGCAGGGCGCCGACTTCGGCAATACCCATACGCCATCGGCCAATGCCATCAGCCTGCGCGGCCTGGTACCGAACCATACGCTGGTGCTGCTGAACGGCCGGCGCCTGGCGGACTTCCCGATCGCCTACGAAGGCACGGTCAACTTCACCAACCTCGCGAACATCCCGTCGAGCGTGGTGGAGCGCATCGAGATCCTCTCCGGCGGCGCATCGGCGGTCTACGGCTCGGATGCGATCGCCGGCGTGGTCAACATCATCCTGAAAAAGCAGGCCGAGGGTGTCGACGTCAACCTCAAGGCCGGCACCACCACGCGCGGCGGCGGCAGCGACAAGCGCGTGCAGGTCACCGGCGGCCACAGCTTCGACAAGCTCAATACCCTGTTCAGCGTGGAGCTGCTCGAGCGCGATCCGCTGTGGAGCGCGGACCGCGACTTCATGGCCAGCAGGACCGGCGTGGCGCCGACCCTGGTCATGGGCCGCAAGAACATCGGCACCGGCAAGTACGTGGACCTGGGCGATGCCTGCCAGTCGATCGGCGACCTGTTCGGCGGCAGTACCGTCAAGTACACGGCCAAGGCGGGCAGCTACTGCGCCAGCCCGAAGGTCGGCCCGACCTACTGGACCACGCAGACGAAGAACAGCAGCCAGAACCTGTTCGGCAGCGCCAACTACGAGCTGTCGCCGACCACCACGCTGTTCGCGGAAGCGTTGTATGGCCAGAACCGCAGCAGCAACAACACGCGCGGCCCGTCGTGGACCTCGCGCTCGGCCACCGACAGCTATTTCTGGAACCGGAATACCAGCGCCTACGAGGCCTGGAGCCGCTACATCTCGCCGGAAGAAATGGGCGGCGTGAACCGCTACAACCGTAGCTGGGACGACCAGGCCAGCTCGCTGTCCTTCGGCCTGCGCGGCGAGATCCCGCATACCTCGTGGAGCTATGAAGCGGGCTACACCGCTTCGCTGTACAAGAGCCAGAACCACACGCCGCGCGCGCTGGCCAATATCGACAGCTTCTTCCTCGGCCCGCAGCAGGGCGTCAACGCGGACGGCCTCGCCATCCATGCGCCCGATCCGGCGCGCCTCGCCAGGCGGCTGACCCCGGCCGAATTCGACACCGTCTACGGCGAGTCGGTCAGCGACGACAAGTCATGGACCAACACCCTGAGCCTGACCGCCAACGGCGACGTCTTCAGCCTGCCGGCCGGCCCGGTCAAGGTGGCGACGGTGGCCGAGCTGGGCAAGCAGGGCTTCTCCGCCGTGCCCGACGCGCGCATCAACCAGGGCTACTTCAATACCCTGGTGCCGTCCGACGGTGCGGCCGGGACCCGCAAGCGCTTTGCCGTCGGCGCCGAGGCCAGCATCCCGATCGCGAAGACCCTGGCCGCGACGCTGGCCGGCCGCTACGACCGCTACAGCTTCGCCGGCCGCAACGACGGCAAGTTCACCTATAACGGCGGGCTCGAATGGCGGCCGGTCACGCAGCTGCTGCTGCGCGCGAACCATGCGACCAGCTTCCGCGCGCCCGACATGAACTACATCTACCAGGCGCGCGGCAGCGGCTACTACGCGTCCACCACCGACTATTACCGCTGCGCGAAAGCCGGCCAGCCGGTGTCCGGCTGCGACTACGCGAACTATTCGCCGGGCGCGGATTACGTGCAGACCGGCAGCCGCGACCTGCGTTCCGAGAAGGGCCGCTCGACCGGCCTGGGCGCGGTGTGGTCGCCGAGCGCGGACTTCGACGTCTCGCTGGACTACTGGAAGATCAGCATCGACGACCTGGTCACCAACCTGAGCGCCGACAAGCTGCTGCGTGACGAAGCCGACTGCCGCACCGCCGGCGACCTGACCTCGCCGACCTGCGCCGACGCCATCGCCCGCATCGTCCGCTATCCGGACAATGCATTGAACCGGCCGGGCGAGATCAGGCGGATCCTGGTCAATCCGATCAACGCGGCATCCACCAGGGTCAGCGGCATCGACCTGGCGGCCAAGTACGTCCTGCGGACTGCCGGCTACGGCAGCTTCACCACCAGGCTGAACTACTCGAAGACGCTGACCCAGGAATCGCGCCAGTTCGCCGGCGATCCGCTCAACGACGACCTGCACGACCTCGGCAACGCCGACTGGCGCGACAAGCTGAACGCGAGCGTGAGCTGGAAGGCGGGCGACTGGACCAACACCCTGTTCCTTCAGCGCTACGGCAAGATCCCGAATGGCGCAGGGGAGGCCTGGCTGTCGCCGACCACCCTGGTCAACGCCAGCGTGGTCTACCGGCTGAACCAGCGCACCACGGTGTCGGCGGTGGTGAACAACCTGTTCAACCACATCAAGATGGATGCCACCGGCGGCTGGCCCTACTACCCGGTCGGCAGCTACAGCCCGGCAGGCCGCCAGGTCTGGCTCGAGCTGAACCACCACTTCGGTTCGTAAGCAGGCGGGGCGCCTCAGGGCAGCTGCCCATCGGCGTCCCGCAACTCCGGCTGCCCCAGCCCCAGGTCCTTCAGCTGCGGCAGCACCTTCGCTTTATCGCCGACCGCGATCACCTTCATCTGCTCCGGCGCCAGATATTTGCCGGCGGCCGCCTGCACCTGGGCGGCGGTGACGCGGCGGAACTGCTCGGGCAGGGTCTGCCAGTAATCCTGCGGCAGGTCGAAGATCCAGGTCTCGGCGAGGCTGGCGCCGATCGCGCTGTTGGTCTCGAACTGGCCCGGCAGCGAATACACCTGCGAGTCGCGCGCGCCCGCCAGTTCAGCCGGCGGCAGGGCCTTGGCGCGGATCGCGCGCACTTCCTTGAAGATCTCGGAAATCGAGGCGCCGGTGGCGTCGGTGCGCACGCTGCCGGCGATGATGAAGGGGCCCTGCGTGCGGTCGTAGCGGAAGTTCGAGAACACGCCGTAGCTGTAGCCCTTGTCTTCGCGCAGGTTGAGGTTGATGCGGCTCGAGAACAGGCCGCCGAGCGCCGCGTTCATCACCTGCAGGGCCGGATAGTCGGGCGTCTTGCGGTTCGTGGCCAGCTGGGTCAGGCGCAGCGCGGTCTGCGGGGCGCCCGGTTTGTCGACCATCACCAGGCGGGCACGCGTGCCTTCCGGATCGCCCATCCGCACCGGCGACGGCAGCACGCGCGGCCAGCCGCCGAAGCGCGCGGTCGCCAGGGCGCGCAGGTCGTCCAGGGTGATGTCGCCGGAGACGATCAGGGCCGCGTTGGCGGGCACGTAGTGGCGGCGCCAGAACTGGAACAGGTCGTCGCGGGTGACGGCGCGGATTGCCTGCTCGGTGCCGAGCTGGCCGTAGCCGTAGGGGTGTCTGGCGCCGTACAGCGCGCCGGCACTGGCCACGGCCGCCACCGCCTCCGGGTTGTCGCGCTGCTGGGTCAGCGCGCCGATGCGGGCGGCGCGCTGGCGCTCGACTTCGGCGGTGGGGAAGGCCGGATGCTGGACCACGTCGGCCAGTACCTCCAGCGCCTGCGGAAAGGTCGAGCGCAGCGACAGCAGCGAGACCGTGGACGAATCCGTGCTGCTGGCGCTGCCGAGGAAGGCGCCCAGCTGGGCGATCTCGTCGGCGATGCGCGGCGCGCTGCGGGTGGCCGTCCCTTCCTGCAGCATCTGGGCGGTGAAGCCGGACAGGCCGGGCTCGTGGTCCGGATTGGCGTCGGAGCCGCTCTTGACCACCAGCTCGGCCGCCACCAGCGGCAGCGCCGGATTGTAGTGGTGGATCACGCGCAGGCCGTTCGGCAGCTGGAAGCCATCGCCGCGCGGCAGCGTGAACYTCGGCGCCGGCCCCGGCTTCGGCGGCTGGCGGCGCCAGGCTTCGTCGCGGTTGATGCCGGTCGCGGCGACCGTCTTCGCTCCCGCTTTCGCCGGCTGTGCGGCCGGATCCGGTCCCAGTTCCGGCTTGCCCGGCACGGCCGCCGCCACCACCCGCGCGTTCGGCTGCAGCCAGCTGCGCGCCACCCGCTGCACGTCGGCGGCGCTGACGCGGCGCAGGCGCGCGATGTCCTTCGGCAGGTAGCCCGGATCGCCGGTGTACTGGTTGTACTGGTTGACCTGGTTCGCCAGGCCGGCGCCGCCCAGCTTCTCGATCGAGGTCAGCATTGCCGTCTCGATCGTGTTGCGGGCCCGTTCGACTTCCTGGTCGGAAGGACCGTCGTCGCGCAGCGCTTTCAGTTCGGCGTCGATCGCCGTTTCCAGGGCGGCGGCCTCAATGCCGGGCCGGGCGGTGACGTCGATCACGAAGGTCGAGGCGAGGGCGTTGGAATTCTGCGCGGCGGACGTGTCCTGGGCGATCTGGCGTTCGTAGACCAGCGATTTGTACAGCCGACCGGCCTTGCCGCCGGCCAGGATCTGGGCCGTGACGGCCAGCTCGGCGTCGCCCGGCTGGTAGGCGGGCGGCGTCAGCCAGGCCATGTAGACGCGCGACAGTTCGATCCGATCGGCCACGGTCAGGCGGCGCTCGCGCGTGATCGGCGGCGTTGCCACGTCCGGTCTCGCCACCGGCGCGCTGCGCTTGAAGGTCCCGAAATATTTCGTCACCAGGGCGCGCGCCTTCGCCTTGTCGATGTCGCCGGCGATCACGATGCTGGCGTTGTTCGGGCCGTAGTAGCGGGCGAAGAAGTCGCGCACGTCGGCCAGCCTGGCGTTCTGGATGTCGGCGTGGGAGCCGATCACCGAGGCATAGTAGGGGTGGTTCTTCGGGAACAGCGCGTGGTTCAGCGCTTCCTCGACGATGCCGTAGGGGCGGTTCTCGACGCTCTGGCGGCGCTCGTTGCGCACCACGTCCTGCTGGTTCGACAGCGCAGCCTGGTCGAGCACGTCGAGCAGGTAGCCCATGCGGTCGGCATGCACCCACAGCGCCAGCTCCAGCTGGTTCGAGGGCACGGTGTCGTAGTAATTGGTGCGGTCGTAATCCGTGCTGCCGTTGCTGTCGGTGGCGCCGGCGGCTTCCAGCAGGCGGTCCGCTTCTCCGCGCGGGATGTGCCGGGTGGCGGCGAACATCATGTGCTCGAACAGGTGGGCGAAGCCGGTCAGCCCCGGCGCCTCGTTGGCCGGCCCCACGTGGTACCAGATGTTCACGGCGACGATGGGCAGGCGGTGGTCCTCGATCAGGATCAGCTCCAGGCCGTTCGGCAGCGTGGTTTTCTCGTACGCGATCTGCGGCAGGGCGGTGACCGGCGGCGGATTCTGGGCGGCCGCCGGCGGGACGGCGATGGCCAGCACCATGGCCAGGGGCAGCAGGAGCGACGGCAGGCGCATGTTCATGAAACCTCCGTGGGGGCAATCAGTGGCAGGCTTCGCTGCCGCGGTCGGGCTCGGGCAGGCCCAGCGTGGTGAGGCGGTCCGACTCCAGGAATTCCCATTCGTAGCGGCCGTCCAGCAGGCGCAGGCGCAGCACGCCGGTGCGGCCGCTGTCGCGCATCTCGCTGTTGTCGACCGTCAGCAGGAACGGTGTCGGGTAGGCGCCGCCGGTGCCGACCACGAACTGGCGCATGCCGTGGGCGCGGTCGAGGCGGCCGTCGGCATCCTGGGGCGCGAAGCGTTCGTAGTCGTGGTCGTGGCCGGACAGCACCAGCTCGGCGCCGGCTTCCTGCAGCAGGCGCCATGCGTCGCGCATCTTCGGGATGCTGCCGTGGCCGCCCGAGCTGTACAGCGGATGGTGCCAGAAGGCCAGCGTGCAGCGGGCCGGATGGGCGGCCAGGTCGGCGCGCAGCCACTCCAGTTGGGCGGCATGCTCGGCCGGGGCCAGGTTGCTGTCCAGCGAGACGATATGCCAGCTGCCCAGCGCCAGGCTGTAGTAGCCGCGTCCGGCGCGCTCGCCGAAGTAGGCGAAGTAGGGCGCGGCCTTCGGCGTGTAGTACTCGTGATTGCCGGGCGCCGGCCAGGTGCGGTTCTTGAATGCGCCCCAGGTCGGGTCGTAGCAGTCGGTGAATTCCGCGGCGCGGCCGTAGGGATAGGTATGGTCGCCCAGGGTCAGCACCACGGCCTCGGGGTCGGCGGCGAGGCCGGTGGCGACGGTGCGGGCGGTATCGGCCGCGCGCGAATACGCGGGGTCGGGGTAGGGACAGCGGGCGATGTCGCCGGCCGCATACACGGTGACGTCGGTGCCGGCGCCGGTGCTGGTAGCAGTGCCGGCATACGCGGAAGCGGCCAGCAGCAGGCTGCCGGCCGCCAGGCCTAGTCGCAGGGCGAGGGCCGGCATCTCCTTATTCAAGGAAGCGCAGCAGCCCGGCCAGGGCGTGCGCCACTGTCTGTTCGCGCACCGCGCGGCGGTCGCCCGAGAACACCAGGCGCTCGGTGTAGGTGGTGCCGCCCTTCGACCAGCCGAAGCAGACGGTGCCGACCGGCTTGCCCGGCACCGCGCCGGTCGGGCCGGCGATGCCGGTGGTGGACACGGCCACGTCCGCATTGCTGTTGGCCACCGCGCCTTCGGCCATGGCGCCGGCCACCTCCACGCTGACGGACCCGAACTGGGCGATCAGCGCGGCCGGCACGTCCAGCATCTCGGTCTTGGACGCGTTCGAATAGGTGACGAAGCCGCACTCGAACCAGCCGGTCGAGCCGGGGATCTCGGTGATCGCCTGGGACACGCCGCCCCCGGTGCAGGACTCGGCGGTGGCCAGCAGCAGGTTCTTCGTTTCGAGCAGTTTGCCGACCCTGGCCGCAAGTTCAAGAATATCGTTCTGCATATCGTCTCCCGTATCCATTGGCGTTTACTTTTGAAGTGCGCCGGACCATTCTAGCGCGCATCGGTCCGGTGCGCGCTAAAACGTTAACGGAAAAATATTTGCTGTCGTTCCGTGCGACATCATCTTTGGGGCTGCTGCTATCCTGCACGCCTGCCGGGCTCGTCCCGGTAGCGCTCACTTCTTGACGTAGGACTGACATGCCGTTCGAACGTTCGCGCATGGCCGAGGCGGCATGATCGGCCAGCGCTCGATCCGTACCAAGCTGGTTACCATCGTGATGTCGACCACGCTGGCGGCGCTGGCGGTATCGGTCGGCACGGTGGTCGCCTATGACCTCCGCGGCTACCAGCACGCGCTGCTGAACGACCTCTCGACCCAGGCCGAACTGGTCGGGCACATGACGTCGGCGGCGCTGGCTTTCGACGATCCGCGCCTGGCCCGCGAGAACCTGGCCCTGCTGCGTTCGCGGCCCTCGGTGCGCGCGGCCGCCATCTACGACCAGAGCGGGGCGCTGTTCGCGTCCTACCTGGCGCCGGGCGAGAGCGGAACCTTCCCGCCGCATCCGCGCAGGACCGGGAAAAAAATCAAACCGTATACCAGGGACGGCGACGACCTGGTGCTGTACAAACCCATCGTCGAGAACGGCGAGACGCTGGGTACGGTCTACCTGCGCTCCGCCAACCAGCTGATGGGCCGGGTGCGCGACTATCTGCTGATCTGTATCGCCACCACCCTGCTGGCGTTGCTGACAACCTGGCTGCTGGTGCGCCGGCTCGGCCACACGATCACGACCCCGATCGACGCCATCACCACCATCGCGCGCGAGGTGGTGGAAAAGCGCGACTATTCGCGCCGCGCGCCGCGTATCAGCGAGGACGAGGCGGCCGCCCTGGTCGATTCCTTCAATGCGATGCTGACCGAGATCGAGCAGCGCACCCTGGCCCTGGAAGGCTCGAAGCAGGAAGTGATGCGCCTGAACGAGAGACTGGAGCAGCGCGTGCAGGAGCGCACCATGCAGCTGGAGCTGGCCAATTCCGAGCTGGAGCTGGCGATCGAGGAGGCGCGCAACGCCAACCAGGCCAAGTCGGCCTTCCTGTCGTCGATGAGCCACGAGCTGCGCACGCCGCTCAACGCCATCCTCGGCTTCGCCCAGATCCTGGCCGCCGACAATATGCCGACCACGCCCGAGCAGAAGAAGGAATTCTCCGGTCACATCCTGAAGTCGGGCCGCCACCTGCTCACCCTGATCAACGAGATCCTCGACCTGGCCAAGGTCGAGGCGGGCGCGCTGACCCTGTCGATGGAGCCGGTCGGCCTGGCCGAGGTCCTGGCCGAGTGCCGCAGCATGATCGAGCCGCTGGCGGCGGCGCGCGGGATCCGCGTGCAGTTCCCTGCGGCCGGCGATCCCGAAAGTGCCGTGGCCCTGGTCCAGGCCGACCGCACCCGCCTCAAGCAGGTGCTGCTGAACCTGCTGTCGAACGCGGTCAAGTACAACCGCGAGGGCGGCACGGTGAGCGTGGCGTGCACCGCCCGCGCGCCGGACCGGCTGCGCCTGTCGGTGGTCGATACCGGCATGGGGCTGCGCCCGGAGCAGGTGGCCGCGCTGTTCCAGCCTTTTAACCGCCTCGGCCAGGAGAACGGCACCCAGGAAGGCACCGGCATCGGCCTGGTCTTCACCAAGCGCCTGGTCGAGCTGATGAAGGGCGAGATCGGCGCCGCCAGCACCCCGGGCGTGGGCAGCACCTTCTGGATCGAGCTGTCGGCAGCGGCGCCACTGGCCCAGCTGGCGGCGCCGGCCCAGCAGGAGGCCGGCCAGGCCGCGGCCGCACCGGACAGCGCGGCGCCGCGCCTGATCCTGTATATCGAGGATAATCCCGCCAACCTGCGGCTGGTGCAGGAGATCGTGGCCTTCCGCGCCGACCTGCGCCTCCTGAGCGCACCGGACGGCCATGCCGGTCTGGCGCTGGCGCATACGCACCGCCCGGCGGTCATCCTGATGGACCTGAACCTGCCGGGCATGAGCGGCTTCGAGGTGCTGGCCCAGCTGCGGCGCGATCCGGGCACCGCGCACATCCCGGCCATCGCCCTCACCGCCAACGCCATGCCGCGCGATATCGAGCGCGGCCTGTCGGCGGGTTTCGCCCGCTACCTCACCAAGCCGATCGACATCGAACAGTTGAATGCGGCCATAGACGGCGTGCTTACCCAGCGCGCCCCGGAAGAAAGGACAGCCCCATGAGGTCATCTACATGATTTCGCCTTCGGATATCCGGCGCGCGAGCATCCTGATCGTCGATGACGAACCGGTCAACGTGCAGCTGCTCGAATTCCTGCTCAAGACCAGCGGCTACGAACAGGTCGCCAGCACCACCGATCCGCGCCAGGTGGCCACGCTGCACCTGCAGCATCGCTTCGACCTGATCATCCTCGACCTGCAGATGCCGCACATGGACGGCTTCCAGGTGATGGAAGCGCTGAAGCCGATGGAGCGCGAATCCTGGCTGCCGGTGCTGGTGGTGACGGCCGAGCCGGACAAGAAGCTGGCCGCGCTCGAGGCCGGGGCGAGAGACTTCATCGGCAAGCCTTTCGATACCGTCGAGGTGCTGACCCGCATCCGCAACCTGCTGGAAGTACGCCTGTTCCACAAGGAGTCGCGCGAGCACGGCGCCCGCCTGGAGCGCAAGGTGAGGGAACGCACCGCCGAGCTGCAGCGCTTCCGCGGCGCGATGGACGCCACCGCCGACGCCATCTTCCTGGTCGATGCCCGCAACATGGCGATGGTCGACGTCAGCGACGGCGCCTGCCGCATGCTGGGCTTTTCGCGCGAGGCGCTGCTGCGCATCGATCCGGTGGCGCTGGGCCTGGCCGAGCGGGCCCAGCTGGAACGCTACTCGGACCCCGGTTCGGCGCCGCGCGAGCACGACATCGTCGAGACCGACCTGCTGCGCGCCGACGGGCAGGGCGCGGTGCCGGTCGAGATCAGCTGGCAGCTGCAGCGGCTGGACGAGATGCGCATGCTGATCGCGGTGGCGCGCGACATCAGCGAACGCCTGCACGCGGCCCAGCGCCTGAAGCACATGTCGAACTACGACAGCCTGACCGGCCTGCCGAACCGCACCCTGTTCTTCCACACCCTGCGAGACGCCATCGAACTGGCCCAGGACAAGAACTGGCGCATCGCGGTGCTGTTCATCACCCTCGACCGCTTCAAGATCATCAACGATTCGCTCGGCCCGGCGCTGGGCGACGAGCTGCTGCGCCAGTTCAGCACCCGCCTGGTGCGCTGCGTGCGCCTGCGCGACACCGTCGGACGCCTGGGCGGCGACGAGTTCGCGCTGATCCTCACCATGACGCGCGAGCAGCAGGAAGAGGAGGCGGTCGCCGTCGCCAACGAGGTGCGCGAAGCGCTGCGCGCGCCGTTCGACCTGAACGGACAACAGGCCGCGCTGACGGCCAGCATCGGCATCGCCATGTACCCGGACGACGCCACCGACCCGGGCACCCTGGTCAAGTACGCCGACGTCGCCATGGTGCGCGCCCGTGAAGCGGGACGCGACGGCTACCGATTCTTCACCTCCGGCATGAACGTGCAGGTGCTGGCGCGCCTGGACCTCGAGCTGGCCTTGCGCGGGGCGATCGACGGCGAGCAGTTCGAACTGCACTACCAGCCCAAGCTCGACCTCAACACCGGAAGGGTCAGCGGGGTCGAGGCGCTGCTGCGCTGGCGCCGTCCCGGCTTCGGCCTGGTCTACCCGGCCGAGTTCGTGCCCATTATGGAAGAGACCGGGATGGTGGTGCGGGTCGGCTCCTGGATCATCGACGAAGCCTGCCGCCAGATCGCCGCCTGGAACCGGCAGGGCGTGCGCGACGTGCGGGTGGCGGTGAATGTGTCGAGCCGCCAGTTCGTCGAAGGCGACCTCGAGGGCGACATCCGCGCGGCGCTCCGGAAGCACAAGGTCGAGCCGGGGCTGCTGGAACTGGAGCTGACCGAGAGCGCGCTGATGAGCAATGCCGAGCGCACGATCGAGGTGCTGGAGAGCCTGAAGGCGCTCGGCATCCGCATCGCGATCGACGACTTCGGCACCGGCTATTCGAGCCTGGCCTACCTGAAGCGCTTCCCGATCGACAAGCTGAAGATCGACATCGCCTTCGTGCGCGACATCACGACCAATCCGGACGATGCCGCGATCGCACTGGCCATCATCAGCATGGCGCACAGCCTGCACATGCAGGTGATCGCGGAGGGCGTGGAATCGCGCGCCCAGATGGCGCTGTTGCGGCGTCATTTCTGCGACGAGATCCAGGGCTTCCATTTCTCGCGCGCGCTTGGCGCCGGCGAGCTGGGCAAGCTGGTGCTCGAGAACCGCGCCCAGCCGACCCGCCCGGCGCCGGACGATCGCAACGTCCAGACCCTGCTGGTGGTGGACGACGACGTCAACGTGCTCGCAAGCCTGCACCGCCTGTTCCGGCGCGATAACTACCGGGTGCTGACGGCGGCCACGCCGGCCGAGGGCTTCGAGCTGCTGGCGCTGTACCACGTGCAGGTGATCCTGTGCGACCAGCGCATGCCGGCGATGAGCGGGATCGAATTCCTGAGCAAGGTGAAGGAGATGTATCCGGACACCATCCGCATCATCCTGTCAGGCTATGTCGGCGTGGACACGGTGCTCGATTCGATCAACCGCGGCGCCATCTACCGCTTCTATACCAAGCCCTGGAACGACAACGAACTGCGCGACAATGTGCGCCTGGCCTTTCGCCAGTACTGGCTGACGCATGGGCCGTATGACGACCGCAAGAAGCCGCGCGACGAGCAGGTGGCCTGAACCGGGTAGGCTGGACTCTCCGAGTCCACCCTACGCGAAGTGGTCCCAGCCGTGCAGATTCAGGGCCAGCGGTGCGCCGCCGCCGTTTACCAGGCGCAGTCCAGGCTCGGTCTCGATACGTCCCACGCGCGTGACCGGCGTGCCCAAACGCTGCCCGGCCGCCAGGATCGCATCCCGGTTCGCGGCCGGCGCCGTGAAGCACAGTTCGTAATCGTCTCCGCCCGCCGCCGTGAAGCGCCGCCGCAGGTCGAGCGCCTGGCGCGCCAGCGCCGGTCCGGCCGGCAGCGCGTCGACGTCCAGCAGCGCGCCCACCTCCGAGGCCGCGAGGATGTGGCCGAGGTCACCGACCAGGCCGTCCGAGATGTCCAGCGCCGCATGCGCCAGCCGCTCGCCGGCCAGCAGCCGTCCGAGGGCCACGCGCGGCGAGGGCGCATGCAGGCGCGGCGCCGCCTGCCGCCGGTCCGCCTCGTCCAGCGCGAGCTCGTCCAGGGAATCCGCCAGCGCCAGGCGGGCATCGCCCAGGGTACCGGAGATCCAGATGTCGTCGCCGGGACGGGCGGCGTCGCGCCGCAGCGCCGTACCGGGCGCCAGCTCGCCGAAGATCGTGATGCAGATGTTCAGCGGCCCCTTGGTGGTATCGCCGCCGACCAGTTCGCAGCCGTGGGCATCGGCCAGCGCGAACAGGCCGCGCGAAAAGCCGTCCAGCCAGGCGGGATCGGCGGCGGGCAGGGCCAGCGCCAGGGTGAAGCCGAGCGGTGCGGCGCCCATCGCGGCCAGGTCCGACAGGTTTACGGCCAGGGATTTGTGGCCGAGGTCGAAAGCATCGGCGCCGGCCAGGAAGTGCCGGCCCTCGACCAGCATGTCGGACGACACCGCCAGCTGCATGCCGGGCGTGGGCGCCAGCAGGGCGCAGTCGTCGCCGACGCCGAGCACGGTGCGGCCGGAGGCGTCAGGGCGCCCCTTACGGGTGAAATACTGTTTGATGAGGTCGAATTCGGAGAGCATGGGCGGGATTGTAATCCGGCCCGGCAGCCCGGAATACGTCTGCCTGGCATACTGGCGGCCGCTGTATGTACAACTTTTTGGCAAGGCTGTCGGTAGAAATACCTACACGATTAGAGGATTCCCTCTGATAAAATCAAAGTCCCCCAGTCCCAGTACAGTTCAGGAAGGCCTGCAAAGCATGGATTCGTCAATCGACAAAAAAGAAGAATTACGCCAACAACTGCGTGCTGCAGCGCTCGAGTATCACCAGATTCCCCGCCCCGGCAAGATTTCCGTCACCGCCACCAAGCAGCTGCTGAACCAGCGCGACCTGGCGCTGGCCTATTCTCCGGGCGTGGCCGCTCCCTGCGAGGAGATCGTCAAGGATCCGGCCAACTCCTATAAATACACGGCGCGCGGCAACCTGGTCGCCGTGATCTCGAACGGCACCGCCGTCCTCGGCCTGGGCAATATCGGCCCGCTGGCTTCGAAGCCGGTCATGGAAGGCAAGGGCGTGCTGTTCAAGAAGTTCGCCGGCATCGACGTCTTCGACATCGAGATCAACGAGACCGATCCGGACAAGCTGATCGACGTGATCGCCGCGCTCGAGCCGACTTTCGGCGGCGTGAACCTGGAAGACATCAAGGCGCCGGAGTGCTTCTACATCGAGCGCAAGCTGCGCGAGCGCATGAAGATTCCGGTCTTCCACGACGACCAGCACGGCACCGCGATCATCGTCGGCGCCGCCATCCTGAACGGCCTGAAGGTGGTCGGCAAGGATCTCAAGCAGTGCAAGCTGGTGGTGTCGGGCGCGGGCGCGGCGGCGCTGGCCTGCCTCGACCTGATCGTCGACCTCGGCTTCCCGATCGAGAACATCTTCGTGACCGACCTGGCCGGCGTGGTCTATAAAGGCCGCACCGAACTGATGGACCCGGACAAGGAGCGTTTCGCCCAGGACACGCCGCACCGCAGCCTGGCCGAGGTGATTCCGGACGCCGACATCTTCCTGGGCCTGTCCGCCGGCGGCGTGCTGAAGCCGGAGATGGTGGCGAAGATGGCGCCGAATCCGCTGATCCTGGCGCTGGCCAACCCGAACCCGGAGATCCTGCCGGAAGATGCGAAGGCCGTGCGCAGCGACGTGATCATCGCGACCGGCCGCTCGGACTACCCGAACCAGGTCAACAACGTCCTCTGCTTCCCCTACATGTTCCGCGGCGCCCTGGACTGCGGCGCGAGCACCATCACGCGCGAGATGGAAATCGCGGTGGTGCATGCGATCGCCGAGCTGGCCCATGCCGAGCAGTCGGACATCGTGGCCTCGGCCTATGGCATCGCCAACCTGTCCTTCGGGCCGGAATACCTGATCCCGATGCCCTTCGACCCGCGCCTGCTGACCCATATCGCACCGGCGGTGGCGAAGGCCGCGATGGATGGCGGCGTCGCCACCCGTCCGATCGCCGACCTGGCCGCCTACGCCGAGAGCCTGGAGCAGTTCGTGTACCGTAGCGGTTCCTTCATGAAGCCGCTGTTCCAGGTCGCCAAGAGCGCCCCGGCCGAGCTCAAGCGCATCGTCTACGCCGAAGGCGAGGACGAGCGCGTGCTGCGCGCGGTGCAGGTGGTGGTGGACGAAGGCCTGGCGCGCCCGATCCTGGTCGGCCGCCCGGCCGTGCTGGAACAGCGCATCGAAAAGTTCGGCCTGCGCCTGAAGCCCGGCCAGCACTTCGACGTCATCAACCCGGACTTCGACGAGCGCTACCGCGACTACTGGCAGACCTACCACCAGATGGTGATGCGCAAGGGCGTGACCCAGGACATGGCCAAGCTGGCGATGCGCCGCCGCCATACCCTGATCGGCGCCATGATGGTCCACAAGGGCGATGCCGACGGCATGATCTGCGGCACCTACGGCACCACCCACGCCCACCTGGAATTCATCGACAAGGTGCTGGGCCTGCGCCCGGGCGCCAACGTCTACGCGGCGATGAACTTCGTCATCACCGAGGAACGCCAGCTGGCGATGGTCGACACCCACGTCAACGAGAACCCGACGGCGGAAGAGCTGGCCGAGATCACGATCATGGCGGCCGAGGAGCTGGAGCGTTTCGGCATCACGCCGCGCGCGGCGCTGCTGTCGCACTCGAACTTCGGTACATCGAACAGCGAGTCGGCGCAGAAGATGCGCGCCGCGCTGGCGCTGGTGCAGCAGAAGGCCCCGAACCTGGAAGTCGACGGCGAGATGCACGGCGACGCCGCGCTGGATTCGAAGCTGCGCGCCAAGATCATGCCGCAATCGACGCTGAAGGGCGACGCCAACCTGGTGGTGATGCCGAACATCGACGCCGCCAACATCGCCTACAACCTGCTCAAGACCGCGGCCGGCAACGGCATCGCCGTCGGTCCGGTGCTGCTGGGCTGCGCGCGTCCGGTGCACATCCTGACGCCGTCGGCCACCGTACGCCGGATCGTCAACATGACGGCGTTGTGCGTTGTGGACGCCGTATCCGCACGCTGAGATTTAACATTCTCGGGACAAGAAAAAAGGCCGTTCGCGGCCTTTTTTCATTGGTGTTCCCTATGGTGTCGTCCAAATGTAGAAGTTCCCTACATTTGAAGAACTTGTAAGGATTCTTGAGGCATGCGTAACAATGCGTAATCACGCGACGTGTTTCAAGCCTTTGAGGTGATAATAGTCATATATATATTTTAGTCAAATATATATTGCTCCTTTTGCACGATTTCTTTCGTGCATGGGTGTGAACATTGGCTCTGTTACAGTGCGGAGTTTTCGGAACTTCAATGAGTCCGGACTCGCCCAAACGCATGCCGTCTGCCGCCTGTCGCGGCGGCCTCCTCAGACCAGCACCTGGAACTACCTAGAACATGCAAACTACAAAAAGAGCCCTGATTACCGGCATTACGGGCCAGGATGGCGCTTATCTTGCGCAATTGCTTCTGGAAAAGGGGTACTACGTGACGGGTACGTTCCGCCGATCCAGCTCTGTCAATTTCTGGCGCATCGCAGAACTGGGCATCGAGAACCACCCGAACCTGGCGCTGGTCGAGTACGACCTGACCGATCTCTCCTCCAGCATCCGCCTGCTGGAATCGACCCGCCCGGACGAAGTCTACAACCTGGCGGCGCAGAGCTTCGTCGGCGTTTCCTTCGAGCAGCCGGTCACCACGGCCTCGATCACCGGACTGGGCGCCGTCAACCTGCTGGAAGCGATCCGCATCGTTCATCCGGCAGCGCGCTTCTACCAGGCTTCGACCTCCGAAATGTTCGGCAAGGTGCAGGCCGTGCCGCAGGTCGAGAGCACCCCGTTCTACCCGCGCAGTCCGTATGGCGTGGCCAAGCTGTATGCGCACTGGATGACCGTCAACTACCGCGAATCCTACGGCATCTTCGGCAGTTCCGGCATCCTGTTCAACCACGAGTCGCCGCTGCGCGGCCGTGAATTCGTGACCCGCAAGATCACCGACTCTGTGGCCAAGATCGTGCTGAACAAGCTCGACGTGCTCGAACTGGGCAACCTGGACGCCAAGCGCGACTGGGGCTATGCGCGCGAATACGTGGAAGGCATGTGGCGCATGCTGCAGGCCGACCAGCCGGACACCTTCGTGCTGGCCACCAACCGCACCGAGACCGTGCGCGACTTCGTGACCATGGCCTTCCGCGGCGCCGGCATCGACGTCGAATGGAAGGGCCAGGGCGAGGGCGAGACCGGTCATTGCGGCCGTACCGGCAAGCTGCTGGTGCGCGTGTCGCCCAAGTTCTACCGCCCGGCCGAGGTCGACCTGCTGATCGGCGATCCGGGCAAGGCCGAGCGCGAACTCGGCTGGAAGGCGCACACCACGCTGGAACAGCTGTGCCAGATGATGGTCGACGCCGACCTGCGCCGCAACGAACTGGGTTTCTCGTTCTGACATGAACCGCATGGTCACGGACGAGATCGCCGGCATGGTCGAAGGGCGCGAAGGCGAGGGCAAGCGCGCCCTGATCACCGGGCTGCGCGGTTTCACCGGTTATTACATGGCGCGCGAACTGAGCGCCGCCGGCTACCACGTCCACGGCACCGTGCTGCCGGGCGAGCCGACCGGCCCGGACATCTTCGCCGTCGACCTGCTCGACCGCGCCTCGGTTGCCGCGGCCGTCGAACAGGTGCGCCCGGACGTGGTCGTGCACCTGGCCGCCATCGCCTTCGTGGCCCATAACGATGCCGACCAGATGTACCGCGTCAACGTGGTCGGCACCCGCAATCTGCTGGAAGCGCTGGCGGCCGGCGCGCACAAGCCGTCCAGCGTATTGCTGGCTTCTTCCGCCAATATCTACGGCAACGCCGACGTGGCCGTCATCGACGAAAGCGTGGCGCCGAATCCGGCCAACGACTACGCGGTCAGCAAGCTGGCGATGGAAACCATGGCGCGCCTGTGGATGGACAAGCTGCCGATCACGATCGCGCGTCCGTTCAACTATACCGGCGTCGGCCAGACCGACAATTTCCTGCTGCCGAAGATCGTCTCCCACTTCCGCAAGGAAGCGCGCCGCATCGAGCTGGGCAATCTGGCGATCGCGCGCGACTTTTCCGACGTGCGCATGGTGGCCAGGAGCTACCGCCGGCTGCTGGCGGCGACGCCCGCCGGCGAAGCCTTCAACGTCTGCTCGGGCCAGCCGCATTCGCTGGAAAGCCTGATCGACATGATGAGCGAAATCGCCGGCTACCGCATCGAAGTGCACGTCAATCCCGCCTTCGTGCGCGCCAACGAGGTGCTCACGCTCACCGGCAGCAACGCCAAGCTGGCAGGCGTCATCGGCAAGGTCGAGCCGACCCCGCTGCTTGACACGCTGCGCTGGATGTACACGGCGTGAGTGGAGTGAGAGTCGGCCTGGGAACGACCATGATCGAACCGGGCTTCACTGGCGGGCGGCTGGACGGCATCGGGGTATACACCCGGGCCCTGCTGCGCCACCTGCCGGCTGCCGGATGCGAGGTCTTGCCGTTCTCCTGGCCGGAAGGGAAGATCCCGCCCAGCGAGGGCCGGGCGCTGCCGCAATCCTTCGGGCGCGCCACCCTGATCGACCTGCTGACGCCGAACGCGCACCGCATCCACATGCCGGCCGACGTCTTCCACGCGACCGATTACCGCGTGGCGCGGATGGATTGCCCGGTGGTGGCGACCCTGCACGACGCGCTGCCGATCAAGCATCCAGAATGGTGCAATCCGCGCCTGAGAGGAATAAAGAACTGGCTGCAGCGCAAGGCGGCGCAGAAGGCCGACCACGTGATCGCCGTGTCGCAGTATGCGGTCGAGGAACTGGTCGACTGCTTCGGTGTCGACGAGCGCCGCATCTCGGTGGTGCCGAACGGCGTCGACGAGGAATGGCTGGAACCGCCGGCGCCGGGCGAAGTGGCGGCCACGCTGCACGCCTCCGGATTGCGGCCCGGCTACTTCCTGTTCGTCGGCACGCTGCAGCCGCGCAAGAACGTCGAGCGCCTGCTGGAAGCCTGGCTCGCATTGCCGCGGGCGGTGCGGGACGAGCGCCAGCTGGTCATCGTCGGCAATGCCGGCGCCCGTTCGGAAGATCTGCTGCGCCGGATCGCCGCCAAGGTCGCGGACGGCGCCTGCGTGATCTGGCTGAACCGCCTGACGGACGACGCCCAGCTGCGCCATGTGTATGCCGGCGCCGGGGTGTTCGTGTTTCCTTCGCTGTACGAAGGCTTCGGGATTCCCGTGCTCGAAGCCTTCGCATCGGGTGTGCCGGTGGTGACCTCGAACGTGACCTCGCTCCCCGAGGTATCGGCCGGGGCGGCGCTCGAAGTCGATCCGCTCGACGTCAAGGCGATCGGCGAGGCCATGCTGGCCCTGGTGCGCGAACCCTCGCTGCGGGCGCGCTGCATCACCGCCGGGCGCGCCCGCGCAGCCCAGCTGACCTGGCATGCGACGGCGCGCCAGACCGCCGCCGTCTACCGTTCACTTATCTAAAGATTCAGTGCTCTAGCGATTTAGCCATGCGTATCCTTCACTTCTACAAGACTTACTATCCCGATTCGGTGGGAGGGATCGAACAGGTCATCCGCCAGATGTGCGTCGGAACCGGGCGGCAGGGGGTGACCAACCAGGTGCTGTCGTTGTCGCGCGAGACCGACCTCCGGCCTTTCGAGTTCGAGGGGCATATGGTGCACCGGGTGCCGCAGAACTTCGAGCTGGCATCGAACGCGGTGTCGCTGCAGGCGATTTCCGAGCTGGCGCGCATGGCGCTTGATGCCGACGTCGTGCACTACCATTTCCCCTGGCCCTTCATGGACCTGGCCCATTTCCTGGCGCGCGTGAACAAGCCCAGTGTGGTGACCTACCATTCCGACATCGTGCGTCAGAAGGCCCTGCTGCGTCTCTACCAGCCGCTGCAGCACCGCTTCCTGCAGAGTGTCGACGCGATCGTGGCAACCTCGCCCAACTATCTGGGCTCGTCGACGGTGCTGGACCGCTACCGCGACAAGACCCGCGTGATCGCCTTCGGCCTCGACAAGTCCAGCTATCCGGAGCCGGATGAGGCGCTGCTGGATCACTGGCGGGCCAAGGTGGGGCCGAAATTCTTCCTGTTCGTCGGCGTGCTGCGCTACTACAAGGGGCTGCATATCCTGCTGGATGCGGTGGCGGGCACGGATTACCCGGTGGTGATCGTCGGCGCCGGCCCGATCGAGAAGGAGCTGAAGACCCATGCCGGGCGCCTGGGCCTGAAGAACGTGATGTTCGTCGGCAAGGTCAATGAGCTAGACAAGGTTGCCCTGCTCAAGCTGTGCTATGCGGTGTCCTTCCCCTCGCACCTGCGCTCGGAAGCCTTCGGCATCTCGCTGCTCGAAGGCGCGATGTTCGGCAAGCCGATGATCTCGAGCGAGATCGGCACCGGCACCACCTACATCAACATCCACCAGCAGACCGGCCTGGTGGTGCCGCCCTCCGACCACGAAGCCCTGCGCGAAGCGATGCGCACCCTGTGGGACGATCCGCAACTGGCCAGCGAGATGGGACGCCGCGCCGAGGCGCGCTACTGGCAGCTGTTCACCGCCGAGCAGATGGCGGACGGGTATGTGAGCCTGTACCAGGAACTGGTGGCGCGGCGGGAGCAGGTGGGGTTGAGGCCGGCGACGCGGCTGGGGTGACGTTCGCGGGTGGTCAATCAGGCCGCTTTCAGATCCTGCGTATCTTCCGCCCAGCGCTGCCGGATCGCCCGGATCGCCGGTATCTGGCCGATGAACAGGTCCACCAGGGCCGGATCGAAGTGCTTGCCCTTCTGCTCGACCAGGAAGGCCAGCGCTTCCTCTTCGCTCCAGGCTTTCTTGTACGGACGCACCGAGGTCAGGGCGTCGAACACGTCGGCGATCGCCGTAATCCTTCCTTCCAGCGGAATCGCTTCGCCCGCCAGCCCCTTCGGATAGCCGCTGCCGTCCCATTTCTCGTGGTGGGTGAGGGCGATGTTGCGCGCCAGCGCCAGCATGCCGCTCGGGTGCTCGCCGATGATCTCGGCGCCGATGGCGGCGTGGCTTTGCATGATCTTCCATTCGTCGGGGTCGAGCGGCCCGGGTTTCTGCAGGATGCGGTCGGGGATGCCGATCTTGCCGACGTCGTGCATCGGCGCCGCGTGCAGCAGGTCGTCGGCTTCGTTCTCGCCCATGCCGGCCGCCAGGCCGAGGATGCGCGAGAAGTGGCTCATGCGGATCACGTGCAGGCCGGTCTCGTTGTCCTTGTACTCGGCGGCCAGGCCGAGGCGCTGGACGATTTCCAGGCGCGTCGCGCGCAGCTCTTCCATACGCACCAGCGACAGGTGGGTGCGCACGCGCGCACGCACGATCGGCGGGCTGACCGGCTTGGTGATGTAGTCGACCGCGCCGGCTTCGAAACCTTCCAGCTCGTCGTTGGTGTCGGTCAGCGCGGTCACGAAGATCACCGGGACACTGGCCGTGCGCGGATCGGCCTTCAGGGCGGCGCAGACTTCGTAGCCGCTCATGCCCGGCATCATGACGTCCAGCAGGATCAGGTCGGGACATTCCTCGCGCACCAGTTCGAGTGCGCGCGGGCCGTCCTTGGCGAAGCGCAGGCGGTAATGGTCCTGCAAAATCTGGCGCAGCAGTTGCAGGTTGCTTGCTTCGTCGTCGACCGCAAGGATCAGCGGAAGGGTGACGGTACTCATTCGGACATCTCCTGTGCCATGTC
Organism: Massilia sp. 05N420; assembly: GCF_056397205.1. Lineage (NCBI taxonomy): Bacteria > Pseudomonadati > Pseudomonadota > Betaproteobacteria > Burkholderiales > Oxalobacteraceae > Massilia > Massilia sp. 05N420. The sequence continues at coordinate 145,036 of NZ_JBFTMX010000005.1, read as the reverse complement.
GTCGATGGCGCCCAGCACAGCGTCGAGCTGCTGCAGGGCCAAATCAAAATCAAAATCGGCGATCGCCGCGTGGACCTGGGCCGCGCGCGTGGCGAGCGGATGGCCGCTCAGCGCTGCCGCCAGGCCGGCCGAGGCGGCGTCGTCCAGTCCGCCGCGGCGCAGGGCTTCGCGCAGGACATTGCCGGCGCGCTTGGCGCGTTCCAGGTCGAAGCCCGGACGGGCGGCCTTCGCCGCCTTGGCCGCCGCCGGGGCCGGCTGCGCGGCGCGGATCTCCGCCAGGCCGCCGTCGAGCAACGCTTCAAGCCGGGTCAGGGAATCGCGCAGGGTATCCTCGGCGCCCGGATAGAGCTTGCCGCTGTCGCCGTCGACCAGGCCTTCCAGCTTGCCGAGGGCATCGGCAAGCAGCTCCAGGCCGAGGTTGGCGGCGACGCCGCGCACCCGGTGCGCCAGCATGCGCAAGGCGCGGTAGTCGGCGCTGGAAGCCTGAGCCGCCAGTGCCTGGACCAGCCCGGCGTGCTGGCTTTCGAAATGCGCCAGCGCCTCCAGATAGGCGTCTTCCTTGTGGCTCCAGCGGCGCAGGCCGGCCTGGCGGTTCAGAATCATGCGTTCCTGGACCGGCAGGTCCGGGTCCGGATGAAAGTTGCCCAGGCCCAGCACGCGTGCGATCTCGTGCGACAGCGCGAACCAGTCGACCGGCTTGCTGGCGAAGCCGTCCATGCCGGCGTCGACGCTGGCGCGGCGATGTTCGGGCAGCACGCTGGCGGTCATCGCGATCACCGGCACGCGCGGGCGGCCGGCGGCTTCGGCCTGCTGGCGGATCAGGCGCGTCGCCGCGAGGCCGTCGATGGTCGGCATCTGGAAGTCCATCAGGATCACGTCGAAGGCTTCGCGCGCGGCCAGCTCGACCACCTGGACGCCGTCGCCGGCGGCGGTCATGGTGTGGCCGCGGCGCGCCAGCAGCAGCTGCAGCAGTTCCTGGTTCTGCGGCACGTCGTCGGCTACCAGCACGCGCAGCGGCGGTAGGGCGGCCGGGGTGCGCACGCGCGGCTGCTGCGGCGCGAAGCGCGCCAGCAGCAGCGGCAGCACCACGTGGAAGGTCGTGCCCTTGGCCTGTTCGCTCTCGGCCCAGATCCTGCCGCCCATGAGCTCGACCAGCTGCTTGCTGATCGTGGTGCCCAGGCCGGTGCCGCCGAAGCGGCGCGTCATCGAGGCGTCGGCCTGGGTGAAGGGATCGAAGATCGCCTGCAGGCGCTCCGGCGCGATGCCGATGCCGGTGTCCCTGATCTCGAAGTGCAGCTGTTCGTCCAGCAGCGAGGCGCGCAGGGTGACGCTGCCCTTTTCTGTGAACTTGATCGCGTTGTCGAGCAGGTTGGTCAGCACCTGGCGCACGCGCAGCTCGTCGCCGCGCAGGCAGGTCGGCAGGGCGGGGTCGTAGTGGATGTCGACGTGCAGGCCCTTGGCGCGCGCATTCGCCGCCAGGGTCGACGACAGTTCGTCGATCAGCGACAGCAGGTTGTAGTCGTTCTGCTCGAGCTCGACCGCGCCTTTTTCCAGCTTGGCGGTGTCGAGGATCTCGTTCAGCAGGCGCAGCAGCGCACGGCCGGCGCTGCGGATCGTATCGAGGTGACGCCGCTGCTCGGGCGCCAGCTCGCCGTCGAGCAGCACATCGGTGAAGCCGAGGATCGAGTTCATCGGCGTGCGGATCTCGTGGCTCATATTGGCCACGAAGCTGGCGCGCGCCGCGGCGGCCTGCTCGGCGTTCTCCTTCGCCTCGCGCAGCGCGTCTTCCATCTGGCGGCGTTCGGTGATGTCGAGGATCACGCCGTCCAGCCAGTGCAGATCGCCAGCGTCGTTGCGTACGCCGGTGCCGTTTTCCCACAGCCAGTGGACGCTGCCGTCGGCGTGCAGCAGGCGGTACTCGACCAGGTAGGGATGGTCGTCGCGCAGCGCCGTCTCGATCGCCTCCAGCACGCGCACGCGGTCGGCGGCGTGAATCAGGGCGTCGAAGCTGCGGCGCGCCGGCTTGCCGGGGTGCGTCGGCACGAAGTCGCTGCCGCGGTAGCCGGTGATGCGCTCGACGGCGTCGCTGATGAAGACCAGTGGGCGGTCGCCTTCCAGCAGGCTGCGGTAGGAAATGCCGGGAATATTGCCGATCAGGGAACGGAACTGCCGCTCGCTGGCGCGCAGCGCCTGTTCCATCGCGCGGCGCTCGCTGATGTCGGTGATGAAGCAGACGAACAGCTCCTTGTCGTCCAGGCGCGCATGGCCGACCGCGCGCCGGATCGGCACGATGCTGCCGTCCTTGCGGCGGCCGGTGACGTCGGCGCTCTGGGCGCCGGCCGAGATTTCGCCGGTCTGCAGCGTGCGCAGCAGGCCGACCTGGGCCGAGGCTTCCTCGTCGCCGATCAGGACGCGGATGTGCTGGCCGAGGATTTCCTCGCGCGTCCAGCCGTAGATGCGCTCGGCCGAGGCATTGAATTCGAGGATGGTGCCGGAACGGTCGACGGTGACCACGCCGTCCACCGTGGTGGTCAGGAGGGCGCGCATCCAGGCTTCGCTGCGTGACAGTTCGCGGAACAACTGGCGGTAGCGCAGCAGGCCGTTCCCGCCCAGCACGAAGATGGTGAAGGCGACCGTGATCAGGCTGATCGCCAGCGCCAGGAAGGTATCGGATTGCGCCTTGTGGGTGGTCTGGGCGGCGCGGCCGACGAAGCGCGCGGCTTCCATGCCGGTATAGTGCATGCCGGCGATGGCGCAGCCCATCACGACGGCGGCCAGGAAGATGCGGCGGCTCTCGCTGAGGCGGTGCGACAGGCTGGACAGGCCGAAACGCACCCACAAGGCCAGCGTCGCCAGCACCACGGCGACCACGATCGACAGCAGGAACATCGGCAGGTTGTAATGCAGTTCGAGGCCCATCCGCATGCCCGCCATGCCGGCGTAGTGCATGGTGCCGATGCCGGCGCCGACCACCACGCCGCCCGCCAGCAGGCCCCAGCCGCCCAGGCGCTCGCGCGCGATCAGCCACAGCGCGGCAAGCGACGCGAAGATGCTCGGCACGCCCGAGATGATGGTGGCGACCGGATCGTAGTCGACGTCGGTGCACAGGTCGAAGGCCAGCATGCCGATGAAGTGCATCGCCCATACGCCGGTACCCAGCGCCATGCTGCCGGTGCCGAGCACGATCCAGCGCTGGCTGCGGTTGGCGGCCGCCTGGCCGGCGATCAGCAGCGCCATCCAGGAAGCGAAGATGGCCACCAGCACCGACAGGATCACCAGGCCAGGCGCATACATCCCGTAACTCAGCAGGGACGGATCGTCGGGCACGTTAAACAATGAAAACAGCATAAATTTGATGAAAATGACGGCGATTGTTGTCAATGGGCACGCAAGTATGTCACTTTCTCACAGGAAAATGTTATGGTACAAGTAGATAGTGAAGGATCAGTAGCAAATCCTGTCGCGTTGGCACCACCAATTTGACGAAAATTGTCGAGTTGTTATGAATTGCCGCAGGCCGGATGTTGCTGGTATGCTAGTTGCACAGGTCGCTGCCAGACGGCAGCGTTGGCATCGGGTGCGCTATGCGAATCGACACAATCATTGTTTCCGCAATGCTTGCCCTTGGCTGTGCCGCATCGCAGGCACAGCCGGTGCCGCGTCTGCATCTCACCACCGAGGCCGCGGCGCCGCACAGCATGCAGGACGGGCCGCGCGTGATCGGCATCGGCGCCGACACCGTGCGCGAGATCATGACGCGCGCCCGCATCGATCACACGATCGAGCTGCTGCCATGGAAGCGCGCCTACACCGCGGCACTCGAGCACGACGACACCTGCGTGTTCTCCACCACCCGCACGCCCGAGCGCGAAGCCCTGTTCAAGTGGATCGGACCGATCGGCGAGGCCGAATGGGTCCTGATGGCGCGCGCCGACCGCAAGCTGCATCTGGACAGCCTGGAGGAGGCGCGCAAATACCGCATCGGCACGTATAACGGCGACGCCCGTGACCAATACCTGCGCACGCGCGGCTTCGACGTCGACCCGGCGCCGAACGACCTGCTCAATCCACGCAAGCTGATGGCGGACCGCATCGACCTCTGGGCCGCCAGCTTCCGGCGCGGCAGCGCCACCCTGTCGCACCTGGGCTATGGCGACAAGATCGTGCCGGTGCTGGTCTTCAACCGCATCCGCGTCTACCTGGCCTGCAACCGCGGCGTGCCCGACGCCCTGACGGCGCGCATGAACGCGGCCTTCGAATCGATGGAGCGCGACGGCACCCTGCAGCAGATCCCGCACCGCTACGACGCTGTCGGCATGCCGGCGCAACGCTGAGTTTCCGCGTGCGACCCGAACGGGTCGTTTATGTATGATGGAAAATCTGCAACTGAACCGCAGAGGTAGTTGTGACGGCATCCCTCATCCCGACCGACCGTTTCTCGCTTGGCTCCCTTCGCATGCTGTCCCTGCGCGACGCTTTGTTGACCATCCGATAACCCAGGGGTATCGTGGACGATCAGCCGGCATCCCGGCCGGCTCCTGACATGAGGCTCCGATGGCCACCCGTTTCCTGCGTGTGTCACCCCTGATTCCTGCCCGCGACGTTGAAGAAGCCATTCGCTTCTATCGCGAGGCACTGGGCTTCGAACTCGATTACCGCGACGCCGAACCGGCCCAGTTCGCGATCGTCGGGCGCGATTCGGCCTGGCTGAACCTGTTTTTCAATGAAGACAAGTACCTGGCCGACCAGACCAGCCTGCGGATCGTCGTCGATGGCGTCGATGCGCTGCATGAGCGCTGCCAGGCGGCCGGTTGCGTGCATCCGAACGGCGCACTCGGCACACGGCCCTGGGGCACGCGCGAGTTCTCGATCATCGATCCGAGCGGGGTATGCATTGCCTTGGTGGAGCAGTAGAGAAAGTCGGGACAGCAGGCGGGCCAGGCGAAGCTCTTGCCGGACCATTGGACGGGCTCGTGGCCCAGGAGTTGTCAAACCGCTCGGGTTTTCCTGATGCGTGCGATTGCTTCCTGATTCAGGACATTTTGAATGTCTTGATTGGGGCGGTAACGGAAAAGCGCATATCTCCATGTCTCTGCACAGGGACATATTCAACGAGACCCATCCATTCGATTTCCTTAATGACGTTTTGGCCCCGACCATTTAGGACATGTGTTCTATATGCTCGCCGAGATCGGAAATTTATAATCCGACAAGCAGCCAGCGCTTTGCGCCATGATTTTCCTGATAAAGAACCGCAGGTCGCGCACGCCCTGAATCGTCACCATTCAATTTTAAGGATATTCGAATGCACCAGTCTCCGACCATCCGTCGATCGGCAGGCATCCTCGCGATGCTCGCAATGCTTTCGGCATGCTCGACCATCGCTGAAAAGACGAATTTCATCTCCGACAGCGAGATCCAGTCGAAAGTGGCGGGAACGCTCGGCTACAGCCCCGACGCGGTTACCCTGATCAATCGCCGCACCGAAGGCACCAATACCTTTGTCGTGGTGCGGGTGGGCGGCAAGAAGGAGTATTCCTGCACGCTCAACGGCGGGAATCTGTTGAGCGCCGGGATCGTCAATCCGCCGACCTGCACGCCGAAAGCCTGATATCAAAGCGGTCAATGTACTGATGGTTTCGGAAGCTGCCGATCAATGACTCGGCCAATCCTGGTAGGAGAACTCGATGAAGAAAATGCTTGTACTTGTGGCGGCAATTTCCCTGGCTGGATGCGGTAAGGGTCCATCCGAAAGCGACATGAACAAGGCGGTCAAGAAATCCGTCGAAGACAGCAATCGCCAGATGGCGAATATCGGTTTTGGTGGCTCTTTCCAGTCGGAGGTGCCCGAGGTGAAAAAAATCGGCTGCAAGGACGACGGTGACAATGCCTATCGTTGCGATATCGAACTCAGCGGCAAGGGCGGAAAAAAGATCGTGCCCGCGCGATTCGTGAAGGCCAGCGACGGATGGGTGATTACGAACTGACCGGGTCGCGGGAATCGGGCGGTATCCGACGCGTGTCACGCCCGAAAGATTCGAACAATAACAGAAGACTATAACGAGGATTCGTATGCAAAATACAGCAGCTTCCAGTGTCGTTCGCCAGGATAAAACGGTTGCGATCCTGGTCCATATCGGCGGCCTTTTTTTCAGCTGGCTTGCCCCGCTCGTCGTTTACCTGATCAAGAAAGGGTCGGATGATGAATTCACCGTTCATCATGCACGCGAAGCCCTGAATTTTCAGTTGACTCTGATGATCGCTTATTTCATGTGTTTCCTGCTGTCGTTCATATTGATTGGTCTCTTCCTCATCTGGTTTGTCATGCTGGCCAATCTGATCCTGTCGATCATGGCGGCGGTGAAGGCAAGCAATGGCGTCGATTACCGTTATCCCTTGACCATTCGCTTCGTCAAGGCCTAGGCAATGCAATAGATTTTGCTGTCTTTCCGATGGTATGATATGAAAATTGAAATATTAAGTTTTCATTATTAAACCAAACGTAGGAATCCAGTGAAGTCGAGTCAACGGCGCGTGCCCTTACGCAGGGTCGTCCTTGTAGTCGGCCGCGCGCTCGCCGCCCTCGGCATGACCGCGGCCGCGCCGGACATCGTTCACRCCCAGGACGGCACGCCTGTGGTGACCGTGACCGCCCAGAGCCGCAGCCAGCAGATCCAGGATGTGCCGATCGCCATGCAGACGCTGGCGGGCGATACGCTCAGGGACGTCGGCGTGAGCAACCTGGCGGATATGGACGCCTTCGTGCCCGGACTGTCGGTCGACATGGCGCAATCGACCCGCCCGATGATCTACCTGCGCGGTATCGGTACGCAGGACTTCGGTATCGGTACGGATTCGCCGGTGGGTATCTACATCGATGGCGTCTACACCGGCAAGACCGGCGGCTCGGTCCTGAACTTCAACGACATCAAGCGGGTGGAAGTGCTGAAAGGACCGCAGGGCACGCTGTTCGGGCGCAATGCGGCGGCCGGTGCGATTCTCATCGTCAGCAACGATCCGGTCGACCGGCGCGAAGCCACCGGTCTGGTACGGGGCGGCACGCGTGGTGCCATCTTTGCGGAAGCGGTCTACAACACGCCTTTGGCCAAAGGACTGGCGCTGCGCATCGCGGCGATCGGCCAGCAGGACGACGGCTGGGTCCGTAACAACTACGACGGCAGGCGCATGGGCGACGAAGGCGACCGGGGCCTGCGCGTCGCACTGCGCTGGAAGGGCGACGACGTCGACGCCATCTTCGGTTGGGAACACGAAGTGATGCGCGAATCCGGGCCGCCAGTGTTTTCCCTGAACGCCGGGAAGATCGACTTCGGACGACCGGCAGCCCCGGCCGACCTGTTCAAGCAGCCTTTGTTCAACGACGCTTCGCCAAGCCTGCAGTCGCGCACCTTCGATGGCGTCACCTTGCGCGTCACGGTGCCATTACGCTTCGCGACGCTGAGCAGCATGAGCGCCTACCGCCATTTCAACACCCAGAACTGGATGGATAACGACGCTTCGGCGAATCCGGCCGCTTATCTCGGCACCGGAAATATCGAGTCGAACTCGACCTGGCAACAGGAGTTGAAGCTCAATGGCCAGACGAGCGTGCTCGATTGGGTGGCTGGCGTCAGCGCCTACCGCGAGCGCGTCACCGAGATGGAAAACGTCGATGTGACCACCAGTTCACTGGATACACTGATCAGCCACGCCGCCGGCATCGCGCCGTATGCCACCTTGACCAGCTTGTCCCAAGGCCTTGGCGCCGCTACCGGCAACACGGCGCTGAAGGGGCTGAGCCTGGCCGGGCTGCCATGGCGCGAGAGCATCCACGACAAAGGCGCATATCGTGCCTGGGCGGTGTACGGCGATACGATCTGGCGCATCGGTCCGACCACCAGGCTAAGCTTCGGCGGGCGCTTCACCCGCGACGATAAACGGTTCAGCTGGTATAACCCGCCGCGTACTGCTCCCGAACTCGATGCCCGCCTCGCCGTTTTGCAACAGGCGAAGCTATTTTCGACCGCGTTCGCGACGCGGCTGCTGACGCCGCAACAGGCGTCATCGTTGCAGGCAGTCGTCGCACGCAATGTCGAGTTCAACAACGCGGTCTCGAGCACGATGCCGTTCGCGTCATCGAAAAGCTGGCGGAATTTCAGCCCGCGCCTCGTGCTGGACCGCCGGTTGGCGCCAGACCACATGGTGTATGCGTCATGGAGCAAGGGCTATCTGGCGGGCGGCTTCGACGCCGTGGGCGTGAATGGGCATTATGACGAGGAGCTGGTGACGAATTCCGAAATCGGCATCAAAGGCCAGGTGCGATCGCTGGGCCTGTCCTACGACGCCTCGGTCTTCCATTACGATTTCACCAAGCTGCAAAGCCTGACCCTGGTGCCCTCCAACGCCTCGGCCGGCGTGCCCAGCTACCAGGTCGTCAACAGCGATCAGCGCGCCACCGGTGCCGAACTGGGGACGCAGTGGCGGCTCAGCCACATTTGGCGCCTGACCGGCACGCTGGCCTACCTCGACCAGACGTATGCGCATTACATTTCACCGACCGGCGTCAGGCTGGACGGCCAGCCAGCTGGCGCACCGCGCCTGAGCGCCAGTGTCGGCACCGGCGCGCGCTGGCCGCTGTGGGGCGGGACGGCGGATTTCAACACGATGCTCGGCTACATCGGCAAACAGCGCTGCAATGCCGACACCACAGCCCAGGGCACCTGCACGATTGGCGGCAGTGCCGGCGTGGCGCGCGAGAAGGTCAATGCACGCCTTGGCTGGTCGGCAGCATCCGGCAACTGGGGCGTGGGCCTGGTCGTGAACAATCTGACCAACAAGCAGTATCTGACGGTCAGCACGCTGGGTGCGGTGGTCGGCTCACCCTATGCCTACGCCACCAGGCCGCGCACGATCGCGCTCGAGTTGCGCGGGCGCCTGTAGATCCCGCCGGCCGACCAAACCGATGCTCTTCCAATGGCTGCCATTTACGGGTGGGCGGCTCCGTGATATCTACTTGCAGGCAATGAGCATGATCTACTAGCAAGAATGATATTATTGAATTATTATCTTCACTTGTTTTTAGTGAAATAGTTTTTCAGGACTGCCAAGATACGACGTCGTAGTCGTTCGGGATCAGTAACAAACACTGTCCGGATCAATGAGCCGAAATGCATGCGCTTAATAAATCACTGATTGGCATCTATGAGCGCGCACAGGACTGCAGTCTGGCGGAATTCAACCAATCTGCGCTGCAGGAAATGAAACAAGTGGTCGCCTTCGATGCCTGCGCCCTGGCCGACCTGCAGGTCGCCGCAACCGGCAAGATTGTCGTCCAGACCCTGTATCTCGAGTCGACGCCGATCGAACGGTTTCAAGACCGTAGCGCGGCAGTGGGGCAGGAGGCCCTGGCGCAAAATGGCGCCCTGACCAGTCAGGACGATACGCTGGTCAGTGCATTTCGGCAGCGTGGCCGGAGCGTCGTCGCCGACATCGCAGCAACCGCACGCGACCCGCATGTGCTCTCGTATTGCCGCAAATACGAAACCGCCCATTCCCTTGCTTTTGTGTCTGAAAAAACATTCGGTTGCGCCGTGCCGACACTGGGCTTATGGCGGGCCAACAGCCGGAACGGCTATACGGCCCAGCAGGAAGAAGATGCCAATGTTTTTATTCCCCATTTCATACAGGCTAGGGAGATCAACCGGCGTTTCAAATCGGTTGCGGCAACTGTGCCGGCATCCAGCGCAATGGTTCTCAGTTCGTTGATGGGCCAAGTGTATTTCGTCGACGACGAGACGAGTCAATTGCTGCAGACCGAATGGCGGGAATGGAGCCCTCCTTTCCTGCCGCGCCCCCTGATGGACGCGCTCGAGTCGGCCAGTGCAAAAGTATTCGTCGGAAAGAAAATTGCAATTCGTGCTGAAATATTGAATGGGATGCTTTGCCTGAAAATAAATAAGATCGAAAACAGGAGCGCAGGTCTTACCGCCGCCGAATCGCGCGTTGCCATGCTTGCTGTTCGCGGAATGCAATACAAGGAAATTGCAAAACTGATCGACGTGGCGCCGGCCACAGTGAGGAACCAGCTTCATTCGGTCTATCGCAAGCTCGGCGTGTCGAACAAGACAGCCCTGGCCGCGGCAATGGCTGCTCCAGCCTGAGACAAGCTGCCGCTGCCGCATGTCCCACGATGGCATGGGACATGTGTTCTATTGTAGCGGGATTGTTCGCTTCATATGATTGCATATCGATAACCATGCAATCAATGACATGTTTCCTGAATCTGCACAATCCGCTATTCGAATTCGTACCGGCTATCTCTTCGTCGGCATCGGCCTGACCCTTGCCCTGGCGTCGGGATGCGCCAAAAAAGAAAACAATCAAGCAAAGCCCGAAAGCTCGGCCGTGGTTTCGAGCGAAAAAATCCGGCGTGACGATTACGGAAATGTCCTGCTGGCACGTGAACCCCTGCGTCCGTTCGATCAGTATCAGGTCAAGAATGTCTCGAGCGGTTTCAGGGTCTCGGGTGACGAAGCCATCGCCGCCGAAGCCTACAAGTATCGCCAGCTGTTCTGGTCCGGCGCGAGACGGGATGACGCCCTGCTCGCCTATGACTACCTTGAAGAGTACCGTGCAGAGCAGGACAGCTTCAAGCGTGCGGATATCGTGAAGCAGCAAAAGCCGGCTTTGGAAAAAGCTTACCGCGAGGCGCAGGAGAAAAAACTCCATGCATTCTATTTCTCGAAAGAGAACGAAAACCAGCAAATGGTCAGTCTGGGCCGGTATGACGCGGAAAAAAACCGTTTCGAAATCAACTTCGGCATACCCGATACATCGTCGTTCGCATGGGAGAAGCCGCACGGGAAAAACCATCCCCGCCAGACCTGGGGCGCAACGTTTATTGGCGGCGAATACAGCAATACCGGTTCGCATTTCTATACGCCGAAAAGCGAAGACGAAGCTCGCGCAATCGAGGCGGCATTGGCACCGTTGAGGGAACAGTCGAAGTATGGCAATGGGAACATGGTCCAATTGCCGACTTATTATCTTGGACATGTCGTCGGATCGAATGCCGGGATGGGTAATTCCGATTACGTGACATTTTTCGTCGTCGATGGGCTCGCGGTAGAGGATCCCAAGTCCAGGCGTATCCTCTTCACTGTCGACCGGATGAAGGAAGAGCCGATGGCACATACCTCCTTGCTGGCGGCTCAGAGGGAATTCTTCCCCCAGAAAGACTGATTTCTTCGTCCTTGAAATACGCTCTCGCTTACCAACCCATGCGCATTCGAAAAGTCGGCTATGGCCTGTTCTCCCCCAAGACCTTGAGCGAAGCGCTGCTCAAGGTCGAGTCTGGAGAGACGCTGAGCATCGCATCCGAACATCGGCAGTCCGGCACGGAACTGAACCTCGACAAATCCATCACACTTGCGCCCCGCGCACCCGGCGAATCCGTGGTCCTGCGAGATCCGATCAAGATCGGCGGCGCTGCACAGGTAGCCTTCCGCGAGGTAACGATCGCGTCGACAGTCCTCGTACTGGAAGGGTGCGAGGCGAACTTCGAGCATTGCATCTTCACCCCCGACGTCGTGCTGACAGTAAGGGCCAATGGCCGGATCTCGATCCGGCAGGGCCACGGCAAAGGCGAGATCCGGGCCGTCGGCGCAGCAGGCAAGCCTGCAAGCCTGCACATGCAGAACGTTCGCTGGGATGGTGCGAACGGCGACACCCTGTCGCTACAGCATGCGAACGCGGAGATGAAAGGCGTGATCCTGGCTGGCGGCGCCATCGTTGCGGACGGGACTGGCGGTTTGTCGATCGAGCAGGTCACGATCCACAACACGGCAAAACCTGCCTTGAGCCTGCGCGGGAATGTCATGGCCAACGTGCGCGCCCTGAAGTCCACCGGCGGCGGAATCGTCGTCGAGGGGAATGCGACCGCGTCGATCAATACGCTCCACATCGAAAGAGCGGTGCAGGTGGCGTTGAGCCTGCGAGGCAATGCGCAGGTCGAGGTCACGGACGCCGACATCAGCGATGGTCGCGAAACGGGATTCGTGCTTCAGCAGCAAGCGAGCCTCAAGGCGTCCAAATGCCGGATAAGCGGCGGCGCCAAGGGCGCGGTCTGGGTGCGTGAAACCGCCCAGGCCACGCTCACGGATTGCGAATTGCTGGGCGGCGGGCCCAAATATCCGGCCGTGGTCGCGACCGAGAAAGCGAAGCTCACCATGTCGGGCGGACGTATCGCCGACACCAATTCGAACGGATTGTGGCTGAGGAACGAGAGCGTTGCATCGGTCAACGGAACGTCGATCGAATTCACTGCCGGCGCGAACGTGGAAACCGAGGATTCCGCCCAGCTCAAGCTGCTCGATTGCGTACTCAACGGCGGTAAGGGATATGGGCTGCTAGCCGAAGGAAAGTCCCAGATCAAAGCCATCAACTGCCGTATCAGCGGCCATGCCGCCGGCAGGTTGAGCCGCGATCCCGAAGCCGGCATCGACCTGCAGCATTGCGACTTGCGTGACAATATGGCCCTGGCTGTCGCAATGACCGAACTCAATGCGCTCCAGGGGCTTGAGTCGGTGAAGAGTGAAGTGTCGAAGCTGATCGACCTGGTCGAGGCCGAGCGCCGTCGCGCAGAGGCGGGCGTCGCCGCAAACGTCATCGCCTTGAACCTGGTCTTCACGGGAAACCCGGGCACAGGCAAAACCACCGTGGCGCGCATCATCGGCAAGATATTTGCGGCCCTGGGCCTGCTCAAGCAGGGACAGCTCGTGGAGACCGAACGCAGCGGGCTCGTTGGCCAGCACATCGGCGAGACCGCGCCAAAGACCCGCAAGATCGTCGACGCGGGCAAAGATGGCGTTCTCTTCATCGATGAGGCATATACGCTTTATGTGCCGGACTCGCCGCGAGATTTCGGTCCCGAGGCCATTACGACCCTGATGAAGGAAATCGAGGATCGGCGCGGTACGATGGCGGTGATCGTCGCGGGCTACGAAAGGGAAATGCGGTCCTTTTTCGACGCCAATCCGGGGATGAAATCGCGATTCAATCGCTACATCGATTTTCCCGACTATGCCGCGGCGGAGCTCTGCCAGATATTCGCCTCCATGGTCACTTCGCGCCAGTTCCGCCTGACCGCAGAGGCCACGATGCGCGCCAACCATACCTTCGAACAGATGGTGCGTACAAAGGGCAAGCACTTTGGCAATGCGCGCGACGTGCGGAGCTATCTCGACGCGACGATCGAACGCCAGGCGGGGCGCCTGCGCACCCAGCCGCAGGCGGACCCCCTGATTCTCGAGGACCAGGACTTGCCGGTCATCGGCCGCCAGGGCGAGCTGAATTTCGAAGGCCTGCTCGCGAAACTCGATGCCCTTACCGGTCTCAAATCGGTGAAGGCCGAGATCCGCAAGCTCGCCAGCCTGGTGCGGGCGCAAGAGCGCCGGCGCGAAGCGGGAATGGGTTGGACACCGGTGTCGCTGCACCTGGTCTTCACCGGCAGCCCGGGGACCGGGAAGACGACAGTCGCGCGGCTGGTCGGTGAACTGTATGCCGCACTCGGTCTACTCGAAAAAGGGCATGTGGTCGAGGTGCAGCGTTCCGATCTGGTGGCCGGTTATATCGGCCAGACCGCGCAGCGAACCAAGGCGAAAATCGAAGAAGCGTATGGCGGCGTGCTGTTCATCGACGAGGCGTACACGCTCGTGGGAGCGAACACCAACGATTTCGGCCCGGAAGCCATCGATACCTTGCTGAAGGAAATGGAGGACAACCGGAACCGGCTGGCAGTCATCGTCGCGGGCTACACGGACAGGATGACGCAATTTGTCGAATCGAACCCGGGCCTCGCATCCCGTTTCACCCGCTATATCGAATTCGACGACTACTCGGCTTTCGAACTCTCGCATATCTTCCAGTGCCTGGCCAATACGCATGGCTACCGGCTCAGCAGCGAAGGCGAGGGCTTGCTCCTCCAGATCACGGAACGCCTGCTCGCCGCCGGCGATCCGAATTTTGGCAATGCCAGGGTCATGCGCAGCCTGTTCGAAGCGACAATCGAACAGCAAGCCCTTCGTATCGGCATCGACGAGCTTGCGCCGGTCGACGGCATCGATCCGGCAGACATCGAACTGGCGTCGGTGGCATAAGGAATAGCAGCTTCCGTGCCCGAGGCGGCGCTCAGCGCTTGGCCTTCTGCGCGGGTATCGACACCATCGATGGTTTGCTGGGGTCGGGTACATAGCTCATCTTCATGTCGTCGCCCGTGCCCTGGTTGAATTCCATGACCACGTTGCCGTCGCCGGAGACGAACTTGTTCTTCGACACTGCTTTGAGCCGCATCGGTTTTTCCATATCGATGGTCGCGTCGATGTATTCTGGCTTGCCGCGCACTTCCAGCCGCCAGCCATTCGCCATGTCATAGGTTCCGGCGATCTGCCTGACTTCGTCAGGCATGAGCCGGACCGTCCTGGCCGGGGCCGTCACCGTCACGGTCGAGATCGGCGCAGTATCGGGCCGTGGGTAGGGTTGGGTCTGCGCACTGGCGCCAGTGGCAAGCACCAGCAGGAATGCGGGAATCAGGAGAGATAGGGGTCGCATGATCGTTCCTTCACAAAGCAGAAACCTTTGGACAGGCGTCACGCCGAATCAGCCTCGTGGCGGGCGTCGGATGCCGCAAAGCCGGTATTGCCCTTGCGGTATTTCAGTCTAGGTCAGTGCCGATCCAGGACAAGGCATGCAGGCGCGCGCATCACGAAACTGTCTGGAACCGGAAAAAGTCATATCCGCGCGAAATGAGGTCAGGCTCGGCCAGGAAACGTAAGCGCAACGGACTTTACCAGCGATTGACGAACAAAAAACCCGCGTTCTCACTATGAGAGTCGCGGGTTCAGTGGGCTTTCCTGGACTGCTTAATACTTGCTTTTGGTGCTCCGGCCGGAACCGCGAAATGGCTTGAAACCCGCATGGATTCTATTTCATACAGTTTTTTTTTCGAATGATGGATGCACTTATGGATGAAAAACTCATCTTGCCTACTTGTTGGAAGGAGGGGGCGCTCGTCTAAGGTCAAGATGCGACTATTCCCGTAGCCTGATTTTTCGCTGTCTCACTAATACAACACGATATCGCGYCACGTTAGCCTGCGTTGACCACGCGAACCAGTCGATCCCAACCAATTTTACGACTACCAAACCTTGGCGGTTTGGTCGATGAAAACCGATTTTTCAATTTCTGGATAGAAATCCGTCGAGGATTAGTCGTGTTGCCAAGCAGACACATGGCGTCTCAGATGCCGCCCTAACTTGCTGAGTCAAAATATCCGTACTCAAACGCTCCAGGCGGTGCGGCATCGTTTAGCGAGAGATAGCTACCGAACGCTGCCGAGCCCTCGTGCTATACACGTCTACCGTTAAACTACTTCAGCGCCTTTGGTGCGCAAATGCGCAACTGCACTCCGAAGAAGGACCTCGGTATGTGCATTGTCGTGGACTTGTTGGAACAAGTTTCCTTTATAGCCGATCGTAACGAAACCTGTTTGCACGCTATCGCCTTGGAAGAAGCCGAACTTTGCACCGTCCTTGGTAGCATAGATCACTTCTGTGTAATCAGTCTTTGTTCTACCAATCTCTTCCGCTGTGTGTCTAATGACCTTGAGCGCCTCAATAAGCTCTTCAATCTCATCGAAGTCTAGATGCACCTTCTCGTTTAGGTTGGTGGTTTCGTTCTTCAATGTTAATAACGCACCGAAAGCGTCTTTTTGATCTGCACCCTTAATTACGCGTAGCACCACCGTCTCAACGTCGAGGGCACAGCCATAGTCCCCGCTGACGGTTCCGATTGGGCGTGTCTCCTTGATGATGATTGCGCCACGGTTTGCCATAAAGCTACGTAAGTTCGTGCCAGCGTCAGGAGCGGTTTTTGCTGTCGCGAGATCATCCATATTCTGTTCTCCGAGAGGTAAGTCGATGAGCACGTCCGAACATAGTATGGTTCTGTGATTTAAAAATTGCAACAGTTTTCGCCGGCTGAGCAATGCGAACCCTTAACGCCACATGTGATACGTTTAAACGCCGGTTTGAGTTGCCTTCTTCGCGTCCGCCAAAATACGGTAAACCGACGCGACTCCGATATCTACCGCGTTTGCGATCTCTTGCTTAGCCAAGCCTTTACCAGCAAGCTCAAGTACTTTTGCCGTCTTCGCCTTTGCTTTTGGAGCTCGCCCTTTGTAAAGCCCTTTTTCCTTCGCAGCCGCGATACCTACCTTCTGACGTTCAAGCATGTTTTCGCGTTCGAACTGACTAATGGCTGAGAACAAACCGAGCGTCAACCGGCCTTGAGGTGTCGCGGTATCCACATTCATGTCCAAGATGCGAATGGTTGCGCCTGCTGCTGCAACCTGAGATTCGATCTCCATCATGTGGATCATCGAGCGTGCTACTCGTGACAAGCTGGTGAAGACCAACACATCGCCGCTCCTGAGCTTTGCAAGCGCCTTTGCGAACTCGGTGCGATCAGCCATCTTGACCGAGCTTACCTGCTCCCTGAAGATCGTCTGATCGCTGCACCCAGCATCTTTTAGCTTTGCTACCTGATCTTCCAGTCCTGCCACTTGTTCGACAGTCGATGTCCTTGCATATCCCCAAATAGTCATTACTCCTCCTTATTCTCAAATGACTCTAGATACACTGATATTATCATTAGAATCTAGAGTTAACAAGCATTCTGATAGCTTTTCTCAGTCATTATTAGCTCTACCATTAGGGCAAGCCCCAGTGATACAAAATCCAAGCAGAGCATTATCGGACCGCGAAGTCATATTAATTTCTTTACAATAATTGTTCCCCTAAGTAGAATCGCTAGAACGACCGCCAAAAGTTAGATTTAGCGCGACATGCATGCGACATCTGTCTTGGCTATTATGCAGCAACGAATTTTCGAACTTTGAGCTAACGTCGGGTTGTTTCCCAATGGCTGGCAGAGCTAGATGTTCAGCTATATTTCGATTTTGTCCTTAATATTCTCTAGATTATTTGTTTTTTAAAGTCGGCAAAATAGTTAATTCAACAGGTTAATATTTTCTGGAGCTTGTTCCATATGATTAAAATGGCCTTGTGTAGCTGTGCTTTTTTCTCCTCATTGCTTGCCAGTCAAACTGCTAGTGCAGGTCTATACACCTATTCTAAAATTAGTTACCCGGACTCTAAATATGGGGCAAACATCATGCAGGTCAACGGTAGTGGACAGTTTACTGCTAACGTATTTGACGCATCAGGATCATCATTGGCTCCTTACATATGGTCATCCAAAGGTGCAGAGGTTCAGCTACAAACACCTGGCAGTTCCTATCAATCCGAAGTATTGTCGTTAAACGATCACGGATTGGCAGTGGGAGACTCTTTCAATTCGTACGCTACCGATTTTGCCACACGTGCGACCGTATGGCGCAGTGCTACGGCAAGCTTCTTGCCGGGGTTAGGCGATAACAGGACTGAACAAGCTCGTGATATCAACAATGCCGGCGTTATCGTCGGGTATTCATATTCGAACGACACCAGAGTTTCCAATGCATTGTTTTGGAATAGTGATGGCCTTCACGATCTTGGCACTGGCGGTGGTATATCGGCTGGTGCCTACGCCATCAACAACGCGGGCGTTATTGTCGGCAGTACGCGCTTTTCCGGCGGCCAACAAGGCACTGTCTGGAAGGACGGCGATGTAACTCACATTGGAACCTTAGGGGGCACGCGTAGCGTGTTAGCCGATGTAAACGATGTTGGATGGGCGGTCGGAGATTCTCTACTAGCAGGTGATAACGAAAATTGGCGTGCCATACTCTGGGATGGTGTTGCGTTACACGACTTGGGGACCCTGGGGGGACAGTGGAGTTCAGCCAACAATATCGGAGCGGATGGTACCGTCTTTGGATCGTCTTTAACCTCCTCCGACTGGAAACAGCATGCAACAATATGGCGTGACGGTTCAGCTATCGACCTAAATGATATGATAGTTAACCCTGCAGACCTTGGTGCGAGAATACTGGCAACTGCGATTGGATCTGATTCTAAAGGAAATATTTACGGCATCGCTATTGACGAGACGGGGTCCATGAATGGAACATTCGTACTGACTCCTGTCAGTGAGACCGAGGTACCCGAACCAGCTCCAGGAACATTCGTCTTGGCTGGCGCGATTTATTTCCTATTGCGTCGTAAAAAGTTGGCGACTGGTTCGTAACCTATATTATTAGCGGAACTCGCGCCAACTTGAATTTTACATAGACTGTAGGAATGCAACTCCTAGCGCCCTGCGCTAAACCTGCTTGCGCTATAGACCTCGCCACTGAGGGGCTTCGAGCGCATTTTGTAAAGATAGCTAATCCATACTTTTGCATCGTGTATTTTCTCTTGCTTAGAACACGGAAGACTCACATAATTCTCACCGGAATGCATGGGGTCCAGCGGGGGATTAATGAAAACATGTATTCCTCGCTTTCTTCCGTACGTCGCAAGCCATCCTTTATCCTTGCGATTCAGAATGTGGCATGGATTATTCAGCGATGCTTCACAACACAGGAAAATGTGAAGATGATCGCCCCTGCTCTCGTCAACCTCCCTCGCTGCTCTCCAACTGCATCGGATACGCTTGCGGCGTAGTCGTTGCACAACATCCTTAAGCATGCTTTTATGAGCTTGGTACTCTGCACCAGTAAAACAAAGATGGTATAGACGAGGACTTTTGTACTCAGTCGTGCATTCGTCTATCCATGTCCATGCTTGACGCGTATGCTGTGGTGCATGGTTCCCCTCATTGCATTCAGTAATCAATGTTTGATACCTCAATTCTCCACTCCTTTCATTAACTATTCTTCTGATAGAGACTACTCACTCTTCCCCATACACTACTACTTAATAACAAATCACCTTAGGCTCTCTATGCCCTTTGGCGCGTACATCCGATAATGTCTAGAGATGTACGAATCATTGGCGGCGTCACTCAGAAAAGCGATCATGAAAGCGGAAAACGCCCCTATTCCGCAAAACAGTGTTTCTAACTCGCCTATTTGGAGCTTAAATGCTTAATGTCAGTTAAGTGAGATAGACATGGCAGTTGCCTGCGACATATAGAAACCAATCAACCCGCTTCGGAGTGCACAAAAGCCGCACAAAGCGCTTACACCGCATCGACGTGCCCCAATCCCTTACCAATCTAGAAAAAGGCGATTTAGGGGCCGCCAGCCGCGTTAAAAAGGCTTCGTTGTTCAACCGACCGTCAAGGGTAGTCACTGCGCGCGCGCGGGCTTATGAAGCCAGCACAGAGCATGCCTGACAGCCCTAACGTCTGACCTCTAAATTATTCCGATGCGCTGCTCTTCCGCTTCCTAGAAGGCTCAGCCAAGAGAGAATAGAGAGTTACGTTTTTTCGCTTGACGCCGTTGGAGTCAACGATATCGATTCGTCGTCTGTGGATTACATAGCCCTTGGCGATGAGTTCAACGATACGCGGAGCGGGATTGGCAACACCTAGGGTGCGAAACTCATACGTGTTGCGAGGCTTCAGACGAAGCAGGTGAAGGATCAGTTGATACGTGAAGTTGCTCTCTTTTGCTTGGGTCATCAGTTAACCTCGCGAGACGTAGTGACAAGCGAGTCAATGAACTCATCAATGTCTGATGAGAGCCAGCCAACAGCCCTTGCTCCGAGCTTGAGAGGGGGAGTCAAGTGTCCCGACTTAATGCGGGCATAGATGGTAGAGCGGGAGAGGCCCGTCCGTTGAATCACGTCGGGCAAACGAAGAACTGCTTTGTGTGTCATTTATCGAACCTTTCTTTTGTCATCCGAAATTGGATAACGACAGCTTAGAGTGTGCTGCGAGAAAGATCGATGCCGTCTACCGGCAGACTGTATAAGAGCGGGAATTCCTACAATGTTCCTCTATCGAGAATCTTAGCTTTGAGTTCAGCAAGTCGAGACTCAATAAACGCGCGGTCGGCTTCGGTGGTACAGGAGTTGTCGTTTGGCTCCGTGAGCCCAGAACGAGAAGGCAGAAAAACAGAAGAAAGGCCGGCGATGTACTGATCCGTAGCCTTGCCTAGCAACTTAAACTCTGCCGCATAAAGCTCGGCGGTTCTTAACTCAACAGCGCATTGCTTAATTAAAATTTCGGCTGCGGCCTTATTGGTAAGCTTGTCAAGACCATTCTCTCTGTAAAAACGTCGAGCCAAAGCTTTTTCAGCAGCATTTTTTTTATGCCTTCCCTTTCCACCACTTCGACCGCGCGCAGCAGAAATTAATGGCGCTACTTCTTCACTCACCAAAAATGCTTCAATCTTAAAAAGCTCATCAAGCGCCATTATGAACTGATTGTTGTTTAATGCTTCGTTCGCGCCCTGAAACTGCATAAGTGCTAGATAAGTCTTAAAGAAATATTCATTTACCTGATACTCATCATCTTTTTTAAAGGCATATAGATCAACAAAGGAAGATGGAATTGTGCCTAGCATTTCCCACGTACTGGCAAACTCGATTTGCTCTGAGTTATTCGAGCTACGAAGAAGCTTTAAAAAGCGCTCACGATATTTGCATAACTTTTCTTTTATGAAATTGTTTATATCTTTTTCCATGTCAGCATGCAACCTTAGTATGTTGAATAATTAAATTTTAATTAACTGAAGGTGGTGTTAATCGCACTTTGTCCAAATAGTCTGCCCACCGCTGCATCATCGATCGGCGGGCCGGAAGGTGTGCCGTCCGGTTGTAGGCGCGTCCGTTCGGATCTTTGACGGCGTGGGCAAGCTGATGTTCGATCAGGTCAACCCGCTCGCCCAACTCTTCATCCATAATAGTGCGCGCCATCGCGCGGAAGCCGTGGCCAGTCATCACAGCTTTGCTGAAGCCCATGCCGCGCAAAGCCGCATTGATAGTGTTCTCGCTCATGCAGCGTGCGCCGGTGCGGACGCTCGGAAATACGAATTTGCCATGCCCTGTCATTGCGTGGACGGTCCATAGCAGCTCGACGGCTTGCGTTGCCAGCGGCACGATGTGATCCTGCCCCATTTTCATCTTGGAGCCGGGAATGCGCCACTCTGCCGCGTCGAGGTCCATCTCGCACCACTCAGCGGTGCGCAGTTCCCCAGGACGAACAAATACCAGCGGCGCTAGCTTTAGCGCGGCGACAGCGTAGGGATGGCCGCTGTAAGCGTGTATAGAGCGCAGCAGTTCGCCCGCTTTCTTTGGTTCAGTGATTGCGGCGTAGTGCGCTTGAGGGACCGCAGACAAGGCTCCGCGCAGGTCAGTGGTCACGTCACGCTCTGCTAGTCCGGAAGCCACGGCGAACCGAAATACTTGACCGCATAGCTGCTTGATCTTGTGTGCAGACTCGATCGCCCCCCGTGCCTCGATTACGTGCAGCGCGGCCAGTACGTCTTTTGGCTTAATGGTCGAGATAGGCAATGCACCGATAGTCGGGAATATGTTCCGTTCAAGCCATGCAGTATTTTTGTCTTGAGTGCTGCTGGCACGGTCTGCGGCGGTTTTACCTAGCCATGCCCGCGCTACGGCCTCAAAGGTGTGAGTCGCGGCAACTGCCTTGGACTGCTTTTCCTCGCGTTTGGCGCGGGCAGGGTCGATCCCTTGGTCTAGCAGCTTGCGTGCCGCCAAGCGCCTCGCGCGAGCTTCTGCAAGCGTCACTTCGGGATACTTACCGAAGGTCAGACGGTTGGTTTTTCCGTTCGTCTGGCGATAGGCCATGCGCCAAAACCTCGACCCATTGGGCATGACTTCCAGGTACATACCGTCGCCGTCGCCCAACGTGTAAGTCTTGTCCTTCGGCTTGGCATTTCTAACGGCAGTGTCTGAGAGCGGGGTGGCGAGTTTAGGCATTTTGTATCCATGTTGTTTGGGGCTTTGCATCCATGGACAAAAGTATGGATGCAAAAATGCTGGATCGCAATGGACGCTAAAGACGCTTGACGAACAAAAAACCCGCGTTCTCACTGGGAGAGTCGCGGGTTCATGGACATTATTGGACTTCTTGAAACGTGTTTTTGGTGCCTCCGGCCGGAATCGAACCGGCACGCCTTTCGGCGCTTGATTTTGAGTCAAGTGCGTCTACCAATTCCGCCACAGAGGCTGCAAGCGCAGGCGCGCATCTTAGCACATGCGATGCCAAAAAGACCAGTGCCCGTGCGCACGGTTCAGGCGTATGATCTCGCCTACCTCGAGAAACGACCGCCGGCAGTGCGGTGCGCATAATGAAGAATAAGAAGATACGCGAGATTATCCTCGGCAAGGCGCTCGATCCGATGCAGAGCGAGACCCGCCATTCGATGGCGCTGGTCGCCTTCCTGGCCTGGGTCGGATTGGGTGCGGACGGCCTGTCCTCGTCCGCCTACGGTCCCGAAGAGACCTTCCGTGCGCTGGGCGCTCATACCCACCTCGGCCTCTACCTGGCGGTGGCCACCGCGGTCACCGTCTTCGTCATCGCACTCGCCTACAACCAGGTGATCGAGCTGTTCCCGACCGGGGGCGGGGGCTACCGCGTCGCCACCAAGCTGGTCGGGCCTTATCTTGGCCTGGTCTCGGGCTGCGCGCTGGTCCTCGACTACGTGCTGACCATCGCGATCTCGATCGCCTCCGGGGTCGATGCGCTGGCGTCCTTTTTGCCGCTCGGCTTCCAGGACTATAAATTGTGGGCCGAGGCCTTCTTCATCGGCCTGCTGATCGTGATGAACCTGCGCGGCCTGAAGGAGGCGATCCAGATCCTGCTGCCGATCTTCCTCGGCTTCGTCGCCACCCACCTGGTGCTGATCGTGTACGGCATCGTCGCGCATGCGTCGCACCTGCCGGCGCTGGTGCCGAATACCCTGGGCGAGACGCGCGAACTGGCGGGCAGCATCGGCTGGGCCGGCGTGGCCGGGATGCTGCTGCTGGCGTATTCGCAGGGCGGCGGTACCTATACGGGCCTGGAGGCGGTATCGAACAACGTCAACCTGCTGGCCGAGCCGCGCGTGCGCACCGGGAAGATCACGATGTTCTACATGGCGGTGTCGCTGGCCGTGACCGCCGGCGGCATCATCCTGCTCTACCTGCTGTGGGATGTGCGGCCGGTGGCCGGCGAAACCCTGAACGCCACCACCTTCCGCCACATCATCGGCAACATGGGCATGCACAGCGAGATGCTGAATCACGTGCTGCTGGCCGTGGCGCTGGCCTTCGAGGCCGGGCTGCTGTTCGTCGCCGCGAATACCGGCTTCCTGGGCGGTCCCTCGGTGCTGTCGAACATGGCGTCGGACTCCTGGGTGCCGCACCAGTTCCGCTATCTGTCGACGCGCCTGGTGAAGGAGAACGGGATCCTGGTGATGGGCATCGCCGCGCTGGCGATCCTGTTCTGGACCGGGGGCCAGGTCGCCTTGCTGGTGGTGCTGTATTCGCTGTCGGTGTTCCTGACCTTTGCGATTTCGCTGTTCGGCCTGTGCCTGTACTGGTGGCGCCACCGCAAGGACACGGACAACGTACGCTGGGTGCGGCGCTTCCTGTTGTCCCTTGGCGGATTCGTGATCTGCGCCGGCATCCTGGCGATCCTGCTGGTCGAGCGCTTTACGCAGGGGGGCTGGGCCACGGTGCTGATCATCGCCGCGATCGCCGGCCTGTGCGTCGTCATCCGCAACCACTACCGCGAGACCAAGCGCGCGATCAGTTCGGTCGACGAGGTCTTCGCGGACCAGCCCTTTGGACCCGAGAAGGAGTCGGTCGAGCCGGATCCGGAAGCGCAGACCGCGGTCTTCATCGTCGGTAACTCGCGCGGCGGCGGCCTGCATGCGCTGCTGTGGGTGTTGCGCATGTTCCCGGGCCACTTCAAGAACTTCCTGTTCGTGAACGCGCGCACGGTCGATGCGCATGCCTACGGCGGCGAGGGCGCGCTCGAAAAGATGCGGGAGGATGCGGCGGAGACGCTGGAATACTTCGTCGATTACTGCCAGAGCCACGGGATGGCGTCGGCGTCCTATATCGGCTTCGGCACCGACGCGGTGGATGAGATCACGCGCATGTGCGAGCAGATCAATCGCGAGTACCCGAATACGATCTTTTTCACCAGCAAGCTGATCTTCGCACGGGACAACTGGTTCACCCGGCTGCTGCACAACCAGGCGGCGCTCGCCGTCCAGCGCCGCCTGCACCTCGAGGGATTACAAATGGTGATCCTGCCGATGAAAGTCTGAGCGGGCGCGGACCGTCAACGCGTCATCTGCTGGCGCAGTACTCGCAGCGCCGGCACCGGCCCCGTGACCTCGAGCGCATGCGCGCGCACGGTCACGGCGATTTCCTTGCCGCCACGCGTGCGGTAACGCACGGCGCCGGGGATGCGTTCGGCCGGCGCATAGCCGAGCCGGCCCAGGGCTTCGTCCAGCGTGCAGACCAGGTGGCAGGCTTCGAAACGGGTCGTGACCTCGAAACGGCCCGGCATCATGGTCAGCGTCGGCAGCAGGCCGCCGGCGAGGATCGGCAGCACGATATAGGCCAGCGGCGCGCCCGGATCCAGTTGCCAGAACGCATACATCAGCGCCGGCAGGCCCAGCGCCAGCGTCAGCGCCAGCCACGCCAGGCGTTGCGGCGAACCCAGGGAGGAGGAGGTGCGGCGCGCCTGTTCCGGGACGCGCACGATATCGGAAAACGTCACGCTTTTCATGATGGCTCCTTGGCTGGCGATGCCGCCGGATAGCGGGCACATCCACCATTCTGATAATGTAAGCCAAGGAGGAATTGATTTTTCTCAAGTGGGCTCTTGCCGGAAATGAAGTGTTTTCGTTGCGGAAATTCGTAGTCAAACAATGCTAATTTCCGGCAGAAAACGGCTGAGATTTGTGCGCAATCTAACAGTTGACAGGTTGGACCGAACTTAAGCTGCTATCAAGGATCGGTGTCAGTACGCCGTACCCCGGATAGTATGTCCCGACAACTTATCTCAGGAACTATCATGAAACTGAAATCTCTCGTTCTGAGCGCCCTCATCGCGGGCGCGGCGTGTGCCTCCCAGGGCGCCGCCGCCCAGGCGATCGACCGGACCGCTCCGCTAGTGACAGCGGGCGACGGCGTGGGCGGCTTCAACGCGCATTTCGGCGATACCTTCGCGGCCTCGACCGTCGGCAATACCTTCACCGATATCTTCACCTTCAACATCGGCACGCCTTTCGATGCCGCTTCTTCCCTGACCTCGTCCTACCTGAACACCCCGCAGACCAAGGACCTCTTGATCACCGGCTTCAGCCTGTACCGCTACGATCCGGCGACCATGGCGATCCTCGGCACGGCAATCGCCGGCATCAACGACACCGGCTTCGGCTCGCATCCAACCGATTCCTGGTCGCTGACGGCGTATGGCCTGAATAGCGGCTACTACGCGCTGAAGGTCGACGGGAAGGTGCTGGGAGCGGGTGGCGGCGCCTTCGGCGGCGATTTGACGGTGTCACCGGTACCGGAACCGCAGACCTGGGGCATGCTGCTGGCCGGCCTGGGCCTGCTCGGCGTGGCGGCGCGGCGCAAGCTGGTGCCGGTCAGGATCTGAATGACGCGAAGGGATCGTGGATACGAAAAAGCCACCTGCTCAGGTGGCTTTCTCGTTTCAACGCCGCTGGTACAGGCGGAAGCGCTCGGTGCGGTCGGAGGGCCGGCGGCCTTCCCACAACAGGGTCCAGTCGCGCGGGCGGAAGTCGTCCAGCACGATCTGGCCGCCGCGCGGACCGTCGCCGGTCTGGAGCACGCTCTGGCGGTTCGCATCCGCATGCGCGCCGTCGGCGGGCTTCCTGAGGCTTTCCTGCAGCAGCAGGTAGCTGCACTTGCCGCCCTCGACGCCGGCGAAGGGCAGGTGGCCGAAGTAGGCGAAGGAGGCGCGCTGGGCCGGGCCGACGTTGGTGTCGATGCAGTCGGCATTCGCCGGCAGGCGTGCCGCGATCTGCTGGCCGACGCTGGCGTAGCTCCTGGCGTAGTTCAGGTCCGGCATGAACAGGGTCATCAGCAGCACCCACAGCAGGATCAGGCCGCCGGACGACAGCACCACGGCGCGCCACAGCACCGAAGGCTGGCGCGACAGGCGCCAGTGCACCAGCAGGAACCAGCCGACCGTGGCGGCGGCGGCGACGATGAAGGCGACGATGCCGAATTCCGGCTTGAAGCCGGGCACCAGTTTCAGCGCGTTCTTTGCGAGCTGGGCCGGCCAGCCGGTCAGCTTGGCGACCCAGAACAGCCAGACGAAGCCGCCCAGCAGGCTCAGGACCATCACCGAGAACCAGTCGATCGCATTGATGGTGCCGCGTTTCATGGTCGGCAGGCCGAAGGCGGCCATCAGGGCCATCGGCGGCAGCAGCTTGAGCAGGTCGCCGTTTTCCGGCACCGGATCGCACAGCACCAACAGCGCCAGCAGGCCGACGAAGCAGGTCGGCAGGATGATGTGCAGCATGCCGTGCTGGCGGCGCCAGGCCCAGGCGGCCCAGGCGGCGAAGGGCCAGGCCGGCCAGCAGAACCAGATGCCGACGCGGAAGAAGGCGCCGATCGAATGCCAGCTCGGCACGCTCAGCTGGCCAGCGTTCCAGACCAGCCATTCGCTCACCGGCGACAGGCCATAGGGTTGCACCAGCATCGCGGGCAGGATCCAGACCAGCATCACCAGCACGGCCGAGCCAGCGGCCAGGCCCAGGTTGCGCAGCACGGGACGGGCGGGCAGTTTCAACAGGCGGGTGCACAGGAGCAGCGCGCCCAGCAGCACGATGGGTGAGGCGACGCCGCGGGTCAGTGCCAGCGCGCCCAGCACCAGGCCGGTCAGGGCCGCGTTGCGGCGGGACGGATCCTCGATATAGCGCACCGAACGGTAGAGGAACCAGGCCAGCAGCGAGCCCTGCAGGGTCACGGCCAGGGTTTCATGGCTTTGCAGCAGCAGGCCCAGGCAACCCAGGTAGATCAGGACGGCGGTGTCGGCCAGGGTGCGGCCATAGTCGTCGGGTTCGGGCTGGC
Source organism: Massilia sp. 05N420 (assembly GCF_056397205.1). NCBI lineage: Bacteria > Pseudomonadati > Pseudomonadota > Betaproteobacteria > Burkholderiales > Oxalobacteraceae > Massilia > Massilia sp. 05N420. The sequence goes on along the minus strand of NZ_JBFTMX010000005.1, from coordinate 118,028 downwards.
CGCCGAAGGCCAGGCGCAGGGGCTGGGCTTCCGCGCGCCGGCCCAGGCGGAACGCGGTCTGCCACAGCGAGACGGTGCCGAGCACGAAGATGCCGATGGTCGACAGGCGCGCCGCCAGCACGTCGCCCACCAGCCAGCCGAACAGCTTGATGCACAGCGCGCCCAGCCAGAAGGCCAGCGGACCTTCCTCGGGCGAGGGCAGGCCGGCGATATTCGGCAGCAACCAGTCCTTGAAACCGCCGTGCGCCATGGTCCACATGATGCCGAAGCTGGCGGCGTCGTCCTTCCAGGGATCGCGCCCGATCAGGCCCGGCAGGATGTATAACAGCCCAAGTGCATACAGGGCCCATCGTGGCAGCGCGAGGGTGGCGGCGGCTGGGAGGCGGACTGGTTTCATCGATAGTGTTGCGTGATGTGCTGGAATAATGTCGCGCTAGTATAGCGGCAAAAAAAAAGGAAGCCCCAGGGCTTCCTTCTTGGAGACCCGAAGGCCTCCTGACAGTGCGCTCGCCGGGGAATTAGCCGTTGGCGACGCTGGTCTTCGAGCCGACCGAACCGAACTTCTGGCGGAATTTCTCGACGCGGCCAGCGGTGTCGACGATCTTGTGCTTACCGGTGAAGAACGGGTGCGATTCAGCCGACACCTCGATCTTGACCAGCGGGTATTGCTTACCTTCGAAATCGATGGTTTCGCGGGTGTTGATGGTCGAACGGGTGATGAATTTGAAATCGCAGGACAGGTCGTGGAAGACGACTTCGCGGTAATCCGGATGGATATCGGTTTTCATGTTTTGCCTCGGTTAAGTTGGTAGCCAAAAGGCACTTCGTCGGTCGCGCTGCTTCTTGACCCGATTGCCGATCACTTGCCATGGGTGGTAATGAACCGGAGATTATATGTCAGCCGGAGCCACGAGGCAACCTTCCAGGGTTCAGGCATGGGGCAGGCGCGACATCATGGTCAGGATCATGCCGCCGAAACCGATGACCATGGTGATGGCGGTTGCCGCCATCCACTTGCTCAGGCGTGAGGATTGGCCATGGATGTCCGTTTTGAGGATCTGAACGAATCGTGGCGCATAAAGCAGAAAAGGCGAGTTCGACTCGCCTTTTCCGTGGATCCCGTTATCTCAAACGGCAGGGATCAGCCGCCGCGGCGCATCATGTCGAAGAACTCGACATTGTTCTTGGTTGCGCGCATCTTGTCGAGGATGAACTCCATCGCCTCGATCTCGTCCATCGAGTACAGCAGCTTGCGCAGGATCCAGATCTTCTGCAGCTGGTCCGGCTTGATCAGCAGTTCTTCGCGGCGGGTGCCCGATTTGTTCAGGTTGATCGCCGGGTAGACGCGCTTCTCGGCCAGGCGGCGCTCGAGGTGCACTTCCATGTTGCCGGTACCCTTGAATTCTTCGTAGATCACGTCGTCCATGCGCGAACCGGTTTCGATCAGCGCGGTGGCGACGATGGTCAGCGAACCGCCTTCCTCGACGTTACGGGCGGCGCCGAAGAAACGCTTCGGACGCTGCAGGGCGTTGGCGTCGACACCACCGGTCAGCACCTTGCCCGAGGCCGGGATCACCGTGTTGTAGGCGCGTGCCAGGCGGGTGATCGAGTCCAGCAGGATCACGACGTCCTTCTTCATTTCGACCAGGCGCTTGGCCTTTTCCAGCACCATCTCGGCGACCTGCACGTGGCGGGTGGCCGGTTCGTCGAAGGTCGAGGCAACCACTTCGCCGCGCACCGAACGCTGCATCTCGGTCACTTCCTCGGGACGTTCGTCGATCAGCAGGACGATCAGGGTGACGTCCGGGTGATTCGCGGTGATCGCGTGGGCGATATGTTGCAGGATGACCGACTTGCCGGATTTCGGCGATGCCACCAGCAGGCCACGCTGGCCCTTGCCGATCGGGGCGATGAGGTCGATGATGCGGCCGGTGATGTTTTCCTGGCCGTTCATGTCGCGCTCCAGGCGCAGCGGCTCGTTCGGGTGCAGCGGCGTCAGGTTCTCGAACAGGATGCGGTGCTTGGAGGCTTCCGGCGATTCGCCGTTGACCTTGTCCACCTTCACCAGCGCAAAATAACGCTCGCCATCCTTCGGCGTACGCACTTCCCCTTCGATCGAGTCACCCGTATGCAGGTTGAAGCGGCGGATCTGCGACGGCGAGATGTAGATGTCGTCGGTCGACGCCATGTAGCTCGCATCGGGCGAACGCAGGAAACCGAAACCGTCCGGCAGCACCTCGAGCGCGCCGTCGCCGAAAATCTGTTCGCCTTGTTTCGCGCGCTTCTTGAGGATCGCGAACATCAGTTCTTGTTTGCGCAGGCGGGCTGCGTTGTCGATATCCAGGCTGATCGCCATCTCCAGAAGGGCGGAGACGTGCATTGCCTTCAGTTCAGATAAGTGCATGTGTCGGGTGTCCCGTGACGGGAAAGTAAAGGTAGGGGAGGGAACTACGTGGGTTGATTAAAAGAGAAGCATCGGAGTCGATGGCCTTCCCGGACCGGAATGGCGGCAGTGCGGGCGCGCTGCCGCCGGCTATGGTATCAGATGTTGCTATCGATGAAAGCAGTCAGTTGGCCTTTTGCCATTGCGCCGACCTTCTGGGCCGCCGCCACGCCATTCTTGAACAGGATCAGGGTCGGGATGCCACGGATGCCGAACTTGGCCGGCACGGCCTGGTTCGCATCGACGTCCATCTTCGCGATCAGGAGCTTGCCGTCATATTCCTTAGCGACTTCTTCGAGGATCGGGGCGATCATCTTGCAGGGGCCGCACCACTCGGCCCAGAAGTCGACCAGGACCGGGCGCTCGGACTTCAGCACGTCGGTTTCGAAAGATGCATCGCTAATGTGTTTGATGTTTTCGCTCATGTTTTCCTCAGTGAGAGGTAGGTCAATTAACGCCTGAACGCACAATGGTGGAGACACTGTGTGCAATATTCAATAGTGGAAGTGCTGCAAGGAGGTGTCAGGCGGGGGTTAGCTGAAATAATAACCGATTTTCCTGAAACGTGTTCGCAAGCTTTGTACAAAATCTTAACACGTTGTGGCGCACTGCAAGCGCGCCACAGTTTTAGCCCTTGCCAGGCTGGCGGACGGCGGATCGACCTGAACCTATTATTGCCGACGATGTCGCCGTCTGTACATGGGGCCGGCGGAATTATTTTGCGGCGTGGTACAAGCGGCAAGCTTCAGGTGACGCTGCCGGTAAACTTGTACAGCTGGCCCGGATGCCACATGGTCGCCACCGTCGCCACCCGGCCCTGCGAGGTGGTGCGGCGCCGCAGCACCAGGCAGGCGCTACCGGCGTCGACGTCCAGCATCTCGGCCACCTCGCGCGGCGCCGGCAGCGCTTCGATGCTGTAGGTCGCATCCTGCAGGGGCGCGGCCACCATCAGGTGTTCGTTCGGGGTGACGCGGGTATAGTCCTGGTCCAGGTAGGCGGGGGCGCAGGCCGGGTTGACCCAGCGGTCCTCGATCTGGATCGGCTGGCCGTTCTCGTGGTGCACGATCACGGAGTGGAACAGCGGCGTGCCCGGTTCCAGTTCGAACTGCAGGGCCAGCGCCTCGCCGGCGGGCGCCTGCTCCAGCAGCAGCGGGCGGCTGGTGTGGGCGTGTCCGCGGGCGCGCACCTCGTCGGCGATGTTGCGGATCTCGACCAGCGTGGCCTGGTATTTTTGCGGCGCGACGAAGGTGCCCGCGCCCTGGCGCCGGGTCAGTACCTGTTCGGCGGTCAGCTCGCGCACCGCGCGGTTGACGGTCATGCGCGAGACGCCGAACTGGCGCACCAGCGCCTGCTCGGACGGCACCAGGTCGCCTTCCTTCCAGCGGCCGGAGGCGATCTCGCCCATCAGGTAATCCTTGATGCGCTGAAAAATGGGGGTGGCGTCTTGCGCGAACTGTTCGTCCAAACTACTCTCCGGGATTCAGGTGTGTCTTGTGCCGCTTGCCGAGTGACGCCACATTCTAGCACTGCGATTTGAAAGCAAGACCCGGGATGACGCCGCCTTGGCCATGCCGATACGATGATGGCATTCGACTCGTGGAGCATGGAGATTATCATGGACAAACTGGCTTTCGACACCGACGCGGAGCGCTGGGCCGCGGTGCAGCAGCGCGCGCGCGAAGCCGACGGCATCTTCTATTACTCGGTGCGCAGCACCGGCGTGTACTGCCTGCCGTCCTGCCCGTCGCGCCCCGCCAAGCGAGCTAACGTCGCCTTTCACGCCACCCGTGAAGCTGCCGAAGCGGCCGGCTTCCGGCCCTGCCTGCGCTGCAAGCCGGACCAGCCGCCGCTGGCCGAGCGCCAGGCGCAGGCGGTGGCGCGGGCCTGCCGCCTGATCGACGCCGCGGAAGACGAACCTGACCTGGCCAGCCTGGCCGAGGCCAGCGGCATGAGCCGCTTCCACTTTCACCGCGTGTTCAAGGCGCATACCGGGATCACGCCGAAGGCCTATGCGGCGGCGCGCCGCGCCGAACGACTCAAACGCGGACTGGCGCAGGCCGCCACCGCGACCGAGGCGGCGTATGACGCAGGCTTCAATTCGAGCGGCCGCTTCTACGCGGCCACGCCCGGCGTGCTGGGCATGACCCCGGGCCGCTGGCGTGCGGGCGGCGGCGGGGAGCAGATCCGCTTCGCCGTGGCGCAATGCTCGCTGGGAGCGCTGCTGGTCGCCGCCACCGGCAAGGGCATCTGCTCGATCCTGCTGGGCGACGATCCGGATGCGCTGGTGCGCGACCTGCAGGACCGTTTCCCGAAGGCCGAACTGATCGGCGCCGAAGCGGCATTCGAAGCGACGGTGGCGCAGGTGGTGGCGTTCGTCGAAGCGCCGCGCATCGGCCTCGACCTGCCGCTGGACCTGCGCGGGACCGCCTTCCAGCAGCGCGTCTGGCAGGCACTGCGCGCGATCCCGGCCGGCCGCACGGTGGGCTATGCCGAACTGGCCGCGCAACTCGGCATGCCGCAGGGAGCGCGCGCCGTGGCCGGGGCCTGCGCCGCGAATCCGGTGGCGATCGCCGTTCCCTGCCATCGCGTGGTGCGCAACGACGGATCGATTTCCGGCTATCGCTGGGGTGTGGAGCGCAAGCGTGCGCTGCTCGAACGGGAGAGCAGCGAATGAAGGATATCGATTGGGACCGTGCCGGCGTCGAGCTGGACGCCTATGGCTGCGCGGTGCTGCCGGCGCTGCTGGATGCCGGCCAGTGCGCCGCCTACGCGGCGGCTTACGCGCAGCCGGACATGTTCCGCAGCCGGGTCGTGATGGAGCGCCACGGCTTCGGGCGCGGCGAGTACCAGTATTTCTCGTACCCGCTGCCGCCCGACCTGGCGGCGCTGCGYGGCGCGCTGTATCCGCCGCTGGCGCGCATCGCCAACCGCTGGCAGGCGGCGCTCGGGCTGGACGGGCGCTATCCGCTGGAGCACGTACGCTACCTGGAACGCTGCCGCGCCGCCGGTCAGGCCAGGCCGACCCCATTGCTGCTGCAGTACGCCCCCGGCGACTACAACTGCCTGCACCAGGACCTGTACGGCGAGCACGTGTTCCCGCTGCAGGTGGCGGTGCTGCTCTCGCGTCCGGGCGAGGATTTCAGCGGCGGCGAATTCGTCCTCACCGAACATCGCCCGCGCATGCAGTCGCGCGCCGAGGTCGTACCGCTGGCCCATGGCGATGCCGTCGTGTTCCCGGTCCACACCCGCCCAGTCAACGGCACCCGCGGCCTCTACCGCGTCAACATGCGCCACGGCGTCAGCCGCATCCGCAGCGGCCACCGCCACACCCTCGGCATCATCTTCCACGACGCCGCCTGACCTTCGGGGTCAGAAATTCGGGGTCAGAGCACTTTTTCGATCAAGTGCCTGACCTCACTTTCGGCCGCCCGCGCACGCCGATGCCGCCGGGACGGCCGATTTTCCGGGCGATGTCATCGACAAAATCCGGCGCCCCGAGCACCGCATTGGCCTTGCCGGCCTGCCGGATCTGGGCCAGCAGATGTTCAGGCATCGCTTCCCTGAACAGGTCGCGGTAGGCGGCGCGCCGTTCTCCTTCATGCATGCCGAGGCCCGTGTAGATCAGGTGCGGCGTGACCAGATCGTCTTCCGCGCCGAGCGCATTGGCCCGATAGCTCGACCACCGGTAGTGCGCCGGATCGCCGGCCATGCCCGCCCGCACCGGATTCAGCTCGATATAGCGCTGGCAGACCAGCAGATAGCGTTCATCCTCGACCAGGCACGAGCGGAACCTGCCTTCCCACAAGGTACCGGTACGCGCATGCCGCCGGTTGAAATACTGGACATAGTGCTGGCCGAGGCGCCGCATGAGCACGCTTGGCCCGGTCTTGCTTCCCGATGACAGCAACAGGTGCACGTGATTGGTCATCAGGACATAGGCATGCACCTGGCATGCGGACTCGGCGGCGTATTGCCGGGCAAGGGTGAGATAGACGAGGTAATCGGCCTCGCAGCTGAAGCAGGAAGTGCGATTGTTCCCGCGCTGGATGATGTGGAGCGGTACCGCGGGCAGTACCAGGCGTGGTCGTCGTGCCATGGGATCGTGGGTGCATGAGAAGGCATGACCATATCGAAGCAGGGCGGATGGGGAATGGATGAATCTCAATTGCGCGCGGGTCCTTGCCGCAAAAAGTGCTCTGACCCCGAATTTAGAGAAAAAAGTGCTCTGACCCCGAATTTGACCCTTGCGTGTTTTTCTATACACTCTGTTTCTTTATAAGAATGGAGGCCCGACGATGCGCCTGAAACCTCTGCAGTCCGCCCTGTTCGCCCTGATGGCCGGCGGTGCCATGGCCGCGGCCCATGCCGATACCGTGATCGACAATGCCAACGGCTATACGCTCAACGCCAAGGGGGATGTCATCCAGTTCGCATCGATGGCCTTCGACGACAACGGCAGGATCATCGCGGTCGGCAGCGCGGGCGAGGTGGCGGCCAGGGCGCCGAATGCGAAGCACGTCGACCTGCAGGGCCGCACCGTGCTGCCCGGCCTGATCGATGCGCACGGCCACGTGTTCGGCCTGGGCGCGATGCTGACCCAGCTCGACCTGTCGACTTCCACCTCGCTGGACGGCGCCCTGAAATCCATCGCCGACTATGCGCGCGCCAATCCGCAGCAGGCCTGGGTGCGCGGGCGCGGCTGGAACCAGGAGATCTGGAAGCTGGGCCGCTTCCCGACCGCGAAGGAACTCGACGGCGCCGTAGCGGACCGTCCGGTGTGGCTGGAGCGCGTCGACGGCCACGCGGGCTGGGCCAACAGCCGCGTGCTGGCGCTGGCCGGCATCACGAATGCCACGCCGGATCCGGTCGGCGGCAAGATCGTGCGCGACGAGAAGGGTGTCGCCACCGGCGTGCTGATCGATGCCGCCCAGGCCCTGGTGACGAAAGTCCTGCCGCAGGAGACCGAGCAGGAAGGCCGCATCATGCTCGACCGCGCCCTCGAGAACATGGCCAGCGTCGGCCTGACCAGCGTGCACGACGCCGGCATCACGGCCGGCGAAGACAGGCTGTACCGCGACTACGCCGACCACGGCAAGCTGACCGCCCGCATCTACGCCATGATCGGCGGCACCGGTCCGGATTTTGACCAGTTGGCAAAAAATGGCCCGCTCCCCAGCTATGGCAAGGACATGTACGCGCTGGCCGCGGTCAAGCTGTATGCGGACGGCGCCCTGGGCAGCCGCGGCGCGGCCCTGCTGGCGCCCTACAGCGACGATCCGCATTCGCACGGCCTGCTGTTCCACACGAATAAGGAAATCGACGCGATGATCACCAAGGCCATCAAGAAGGGCTACCAGGTGAACGTGCACGCGATCGGCGACGCCGGCAACAAGCAGATCCTCGACACCTTCGCGAAGGAGATTCCGGCGAATAAAGCGCTGGACAAGCGCCACCGCATCGAGCATGCCCAGGTCGTGACCCTGAGCGACATTCCGCGTTTCAAGAGCATCGGCATCATCCCGTCGATGCAGCCGACCCACGCGACCTCGGACAAGAACATGGCCGAGACCCGCATCGGTGCCGAGCGCATGAAGGGCGCCTACGCCTGGCGCAGCTTCCTGCAGCAGGGCTCGCGCATCGCCTGCGGTTCCGACTTCCCGGTCGAGGCGCCGAACCCCTTCTTCGGCATCCACGCCGCCGTCACCCGCCAGGACAAGCACGGCCAGCCGATCGCCGGCTGGTATCCGGAGCAGGAGATGTCGCTGAAGGAAGCCTTCCGCTGCTTCACGCTGGACGCGGCCTACGCCGGCCACCAGGAAAAGACCCTGGGCTCGCTCGAAGCCGGTAAATACGCCGACTTCATCGTGATCGACCGCGATCTGTTCAAGATTTCGCCTTACGACATCTACAAGATCGGCGTGCTGGAAACTTGGGTGGCGGGACGCCAGGTCTATCAAAAGAAGTGAAAAGAGGGGCTTGACTAGGTTGTATAGACAACCTAGACTTTCTTGACATTCAAAGGAGCCTGCCATGACCAACGCTTCGCCGATGCAAGACCCCCGGTTCGATCCCACCCGCGACATCCGCGCCCCGCGCGGCAGCCAGCTCTCGTGCAAGAGCTGGCTGACCGAAGCGGCCTACCGCATGTTGCAGAACAACCTGGATGCCGAGGTGGCGGAGAACCCGCAGCACCTCGTCGTCTACGGCGGCATCGGCCGCGCCGCGCGCGACTGGGCCTGCTACGACCAGATCCTCGCCTCGTTGCGCGAACTCGAGGACGACCAGACCCTGCTCATCCAGTCCGGCAAACCGGTCGGCGTGTTCCAGACCCATCCCGACGCGCCGCGCGTCCTGCTCGCGAACTCCAACCTGGTGCCGAAATGGGCCAACTGGGAGCACTTCAACGAGCTCGATCGCAAGGGCCTGTTCATGTACGGCCAGATGACGGCCGGCAGCTGGATCTACATCGGCACCCAGGGCATCGTGCAAGGGACTTATGAAACCTTTGCCGAAGCCGGCCGCCAGCACTTCGGCGGCGACATGAGCGGCCGCTGGGTCCTCACCGCCGGCCTGGGCGGCATGGGCGGCGCCCAGCCGCTGGCCGCCACCTTCGCCGGCGCGGTCTCGCTGACGGTGGAGTGCCAGCAGAGCAGCATCGACTTCCGCCTGCGCACCCGCTACCTGGACAAGCAGGCGTTCAGCATCGACGAAGCCCTGCAGATGATCCGCGAGCACAAGCAAAACAAGGACGCGATCTCCATCGGCCTGCTCGGCAACGCCGCCGACGTGCTGCCGGAGCTGGTGCGCCGTGCAAAGGAAACCGGCATGGTGCCCGACCTGGTCACCGACCAGACCTCGGCCCACGACCTGATCAACGGCTACCTGCCGCGCGGCTGGACCGTCGAGCAGTGGAAAGCGGCCCAGCAGGACCCGGGCCAGCACGCCCAACTGAAGAAGGCCGCAGCGGAATCCGCAGCCGCCCACGTGCAGGCCATCCTCGACTTCCAGGCGATGGGCGCCAAGGCCGTCGACTACGGCAACAACATCCGCCAGGTCGCCTTCGACGAAGGCGTCAAGAATGCCTTCGACTTCCCCGGCTTCGTGCCGGCCTATATCCGCCCGCAGTTCTGCGAAGGCCGCGGCCCCTTCCGCTGGGTGGCCCTGTCGGGCGACCCGGAAGACATCTACAAGACCGACGCCAAGATCAAGGAGCTGTTCCCGCAGCATGCGCGCGTGCACCGCTGGCTCGACATGGCGCGCGAACGCATCGCCTTCCAGGGCCTGCCGGCGCGCATCTGCTGGCTGGGCCTCGGCGAACGCCACATCGCCGGCCTGGCCTTCAACGAGATGGTGCGCAAGGGCGAGCTGAAGGCGCCGATCGTGATCGGCCGCGACCACCTCGACACCGGTTCCGTCGCCAGCCCGAACCGCGAAACGGAAGCCATGCGCGACGGCACCGACGCCGTCTCCGACTGGCCGCTGCTGAACGCCATGCTGAACACGGCCGGCGGCGCGACCTGGGTCTCGCTGCACCACGGCGGCGGGGTCGGCATGGGATACTCGCAGCATTCCGGCGTGGTCATCGTGGCCGACGGCACCGAAGCCGCCGACAAGCGCCTGGCGCGCGTGCTGGTGAACGATTGCGCCTCCGGCGTGATGCGCCATGCCGACGCCGGCTATGAGCTCGCGATCGAAGCCGCCAAGCGCTTCGGCCTGAAACTCCCAATGATCAAATAAGCAGCACATGAGCACCATGAAACCAGCATCGAACCACCTGACCCTGCAGCCCGGCTCCCTCACCCTTGGAGAGCTGCGCGCCGTCTGGCAATCCGCCGGCAGCCTGTCGCTCGCTTCGGAAGCCTATGCCGCCATCGAAGCCTCGGCCGCCACCGTCCAGGCCATCGTCGCCAAGGGCGATCCGGCCTATGGCATCAACACCGGCTTCGGCATCCTGGCCAAGCGCCACATCCCGCAAGCCCAGCTCGAGCAGCTGCAGCAGAACCTGATCCTCTCGCACGCGGTCGGCACAGGCGAACTGCTGGCGGACCACATCGTGCGCCTCATCATGCTGACCAAGATCGGCAGCCTGGCGCGCGGCTTCTCGGGCGTGCGTCCGCTGATCGTCGATACCCTGATCGCCCTGTACAACGCCGGCATCATGCCCGCCATCCCGTGCCAGGGTTCGGTCGGCGCGTCCGGCGACCTGGCGCCGCTGGCCCACATGACCCTGGCGATGCTGGGCGTCGGCCAGGTGCGCATGAAGGGCGAGATCATGGATGCAAGCGCGGCCCTGCAAGCGGCCGGCATCGCGCCGGTGACGCTGGCGGCGAAGGAGGGCCTGGCCCTGATCAACGGCACCCAGGTCTCGACCGCGCTGGCCCTGCACGGCCTGTTCATGTCCGAGCGCCTGCTGGAAGCGGCGATGGTGAGCGGCGCGCTGTCGCTGGACGCCGCCCGAGGCAGCGACGCGCCCTTCGACCCGCGCGTGCATGCGGTGCGCGGCCAGCCGGGCCAGATCGCGGCGGCGAAGATTTATCGGGAACTGGTGGCCGGCAGCGCGATCCGCGCCTCCCACCTGGTCGGCGACGAACGCGTGCAGGATCCCTACAGCCTGCGCTGCCAGCCTCAGGTGATGGGCGCCGTGATGGACCTGATCGCCCAGGCCGGCCGCACGCTGCTGATCGAAGCGAATGCCGTCACCGATAACCCGTTGATCTTCCCGGACGCCGGCGACACCGGCGCGGGCATGATCGTTTCCGGCGGCAATTTCCACGCGGAACCTGTCGCCTTCGCGGCCGACACCCTGGCCCTGGCCATTGCCGAGATCGGCGCCCTGGCCGAGCGCCGCATCGCGCTGCTGATCGATTCCACGCTGTCCGGCCTGCCGCCTTTCCTGGTCAAGGAACCGGGCGTGAATTCCGGTTTCATGATCGCCCACGTGACCGCCGCGGCCCTGGCTTCGGAGAACAAGTCGCTGGCGCATCCGGCCAGCGTCGACAGCCTGCCGACCTCGGCCAACCAGGAAGACCACGTCAGCATGGCCACCTTCGCGGCGCGCCGTCTCGACCAGATGGCGCACAATACGGGTGTCATCGTCGGGATCGAACTGCTGGCCGCGGCGCAGGGCATCGAATTCCACCGTCCGCTGACCAGTTCAAGCCACCTGGAGCACGTGCACGCCCAGCTGCGCAAGCGGGTGGCGGCCTTCGACGAAGACCGCTTCTTCGCGCCCGACATCGAGGCGGCGAAGCGGATGGTGATGGCGGGCGAGCTGTCCTCGCAGTGCCGCGAATTGTTCACCGCGCTGCATCCTTAAGCGACAAGGAGGGGTAATGGATTTCAGGTTCAAGGCGGGCACCCTGCCGCTGCTGGTATCGATGCCCCACGTGGGCACCGACATTCCCGACGAGCTGGCAGCAAGCCTGGCGCCTTGCGCGGCGGCGCGCGCCGACACCGACTGGCACCTGACGGAGCTCTACGGCTTCGCCCAGGAGATGGGCGCCTCGGTGCTGTCGGCGCGCTGGTCGCGCTACCTGATCGACCTGAACCGCCCGCCGGAAAACACCAACCTCTACCCGGGCCAGGATACCACCGGCCTGTGCCCGGTCGACACCTTCGGGCGCGAGCGCCTGTACCGCGAAGGCATGGAGCCCGATGAGGCGGAGGTCCGGCGCCGCCTGGAGCAGTACTGGCGGCCCTACCACGACCAGCTGCGCGCGGAACTCGACCGCCTGCTGGCCGAGCATGGCAGGGTGGTGCTGTGGGACGCRCACTCGATCGCATCCGAGGTGCCGCGCTTCTTCGAGGGCCGCCTGCCGGACCTGAACTTCGGCACCGCCGACGGCAAGTCCTGCTCGCGGCAGCTGGAAGGCGCGATGATCAAGCTGGTGGACAGCCAGGACCGCTTTTCCTTCGTCTTCAACGGCCGCTTCAAGGGCGGCCACATCACGCGCTTCTACGGCAACCCGGCCGCCGGCGTGCACGCGATCCAGCTCGAGATGGCGCAGTGCCTGTACATGAACGAGAGCGCGCCCTTCGACTACCGTCCGGACCTGGCCGGCCGGATCCAGCCGCTGCTGCGCGAGCTGCTCGGCGCGGCCGTGGAGTGGGTGCGAACGTGAGCGCGAACCAGCTGTTTGCGCGCCACGCGCTGCTGCCCGGCGGCTGGCAGGACGACGTCCTGCTGGAATGGGACGATGCCGGCAATCTGACTGCGGTGCGGCCGGGGGCCGAGCCCGGCGCGCGGATGGTCGATTACGTCCTGCCGGGGATGGTCAACCTGCACTCCCACGCCTTCCAGCGCGCCATGGCGGGCCTGGCCGAAAAGGCGGGCGATACCCAGGACAGCTTCTGGACCTGGCGCGAACTGATGTACCGCTTCGCCGGCCGCATCACGCCGGAACAGATGGAGGCGGTGGCCGCCCAGCTGCACGCCGAGTGCCTGCGCCATGGCTACACCTCGATCTGCGAATTCCACTACGTGCAGCGCGACCCGGATGGCGAGCTGTATGCGAATCCGGCCGAGACCGCGCTGCGCATCGCCCAGGCCGCGCGCCGCACCGGCATCGGGCTCACCATGCTGCCCGTGATGTACAGCTACGCCGGCTTCGGCGAGCAGCCCTTGACACCCGGACAGCGGCGCTTCCGCRCCGATCCGGAACTGGTGCTGCGCATCGTCGAGGCCCTCGAAAAGCAGCGCGGCCCGCAGATCGAAGTGGGCGCGGCCCCGCATTCGCTGCGCGCCGCCTCGGCCGGCCAGCTGCGCGAGCTGGTCGCGGGCCTGCCGGCCGGCCGGCCGCTGCACATCCACATCGCCGAGCAGCAGCTCGAGGTCGAGCAGTGCATGGAGGCGCTGGGTGCGCGTCCGGTCGATTACCTGATGAACCAGGTCGAGGTCGACCAGCGCTGGTGCCTGGTGCACGCGACCCATTTGTCGGACCGCGAGACGGCCGCGCTGGCCGCCAGCGGCGCCGTGGCCGGCCTGTGCCCGACCACCGAGGGCAATCTCGGCGACGGCCTGTTCCCGCTGACGCCCTATATCGCCGCCGGCGGCGTGTTCGGCATCGGCAGCGACAGCCATGTGTCCCAGAGCCCGGTCGAAGAACTGCGCTGGCTCGAATACGGCCAGCGCCTGGTGCGCCAGCAGCGCAACGTGGCCGTCGACGGCGCCTGCCGCGACGTCGGCACCTATCTGTGGCAGCAGGCCCTGCGCGGCGGCGCCCGGGCCTCCGGGCGCGCCGTGGGCAGCCTGGAGGCGGGACGGCGCGCCGACCTGCTGGTGCTGGACAGCGCCCATCCGAACCTCGACGGCGTGGATGCCGGCGAGGTGCTGGGCCGCTTCCTGTTCTGCGGTAACGACAACCTGGTGCGCGACGTGCTGGCCGGCGGCCAATGGGTGGTGCGCGACGGCCGCCACGTCGACCAGGATGCGATTGCCCGGAATTACACGCAGGCCGTGCGCGCACTGCGCGAAAGGAGTCAGCCATGACGATGCTCATTCCCTATGCCGGCCTGAGCCCGGTGTCCTGGAAGAACGGCGGCGGCAGCACGACGCAGATCGCGGTCTTCCCGCCGGACGCCGGCTTCGAGGACTTCGACTGGCGCGTCAGCCTGGCGACGATCGCCGAGGATGGCGCCTTCTCCGAGTTTCCCGGCATCGAGCGGACCCTGGCCCTGGTCGACGGCCACGGCATGACGCTCGAGATCGACGAGCGGTCGGTGCTGCTGACCAGGGCCGACCCGGTGGCCGCCTTCGACGGCGAATCGCGCGTGGTCGCCAAGCTGAATCGCGGACCGAGCACGGATTTCAATGTGATGACCCGGATCGAGCGCTGCTACCACCGGTTCGGCCGGCGCGTGCTGAGCGGCGAATCTCGCTTCATCGCGCGCGCCCCCGTCACCGTGCTGTTCCTGGCCGAGGGCGACAGCCTGGAACTGTGCAGCGACCACCAGCGCATCAATATGGTGCGCTACGACGCCGTACTGCTCGACCAGGGCACGACCTGGACCCTGCAGGCGGGGCAGGGCGTGATCTTCATCGCCGACATCCATTACTACGACAGCGAGGAAGACCTCGAGGAAGGCGATGGCCACTATGAGTGAGCGCGCTGCGCATGTCGATCTTCTGTTCGTCCACGCGCGCCTGGCTACCATGGCCGGCGGCTACGGCATCGTCGAGGACGGCGCGGTGGCGGTGCGCGATGGCCGCATCGCCTGGGTGGGACCGCGCAGCGAAGCCCCGGCCGCAGACCGCGAGCACGATTGCGGCGGCCTCTGGCTCACGCCCGGCCTGGTCGACTGCCACACCCACATCATCCACGCCGGCAACCGCAGCGACGAGTGGGAGGCGCGCCTGAACGGTGCCAGCTACGAAGACATCGCCCGCCAGGGCGGCGGCATCATGTCGACCGTGCGCGCAACCCGCGCGGCCAGTGACGACGAGCTGCTGCGCCAGAGCGCACCGCGCATCGAGGCCCTGCTGGCCGAGGGCGTGACCACGCTCGAGATCAAGTCCGGTTATGGGCTCGACCTGGCATCCGAAGCGAAGATGCTGCGCGCGGCGCGCCGGGTCGGCGAGCTGCTGCCGGTGGAGGTGGCCACCACCTTCCTCGGCGCGCATGCGCTGCCGCCGGAATTCGCCGGCTGCGCCGACGACTACATCGACGAGATCTGCGAGCGCATGCTGCCGGCGCTGGCGGACGAGGGCCTGGTCGACGCCGTCGACGCCTTCTGCGAACGGATCGGCTTTTCGCACGCGCAGACGGCGCGCGTGTTCGAGGCCGCGCGGCGGCGCCATCTGCCCGTGAAGCTGCATGCCGAACAGTTGTCCGACCAGGGTGGCGCGGCGCTGGTGGCGGAATACGGCGGCCTCTCGGCCGACCACCTGGAACACCTGTCGGCGCAAGGCGCGGCGGCGATGGCGCGCGCCGGCACGGTGGCGGTGCTGCTGCCTGGCGCCTACTACTTCCTGCGCGAGACCGTGATGCCGCCGCTGGCCCTGCTGCGCGAAGCGGGCGTGCCGCTGGCGGTGGCGACCGACTGCAATCCGGGCACCTCGCCCATGACCTCGCTGCTGCTGGCGATGAACATGGCCTGCACCCTGTGGCGCATGACGCCGCTGGAAGCTCTGCTGGGCGTGACCGCGAACGCGGCGCGCGCGCTGGGCCGCGGCGACATCGGCACCCTCGAGCCGGGCAAGCGCGCCGACTTCGCGCTGTGGGACATGGCCCGTCCGGCCGACCTGGCCTATGCGATCGGTGCGAATCCCTGCCGGGGCGTGGTGAATGCCGGTGTGCCGCGCGAGCCGCGGGTAAGCCTGTCTTTTTAATCACGGCTATCATGGCGTAGCCCGGCGGCTCATCCGCCGGCTTCACGACATGGAGGCGTATGCGCAGGTTTGCCTTGCTGGTGCTGGTGTGCTTGGTCTGCTGTGCGGCGTCGGCGGCGCCGCCGGCCGACCGGGTATTGAAGGTCGGTTCCAAGCGCTTCACCGAGTCCTATATCCTGGGCGAGATCCTGGCGCAGACGGCCGCGCCGGTGACGCGCGTCGAGCATCGCCAAGGCCTCGGCAATACCGCCATCGTCCTGAATGCGCTGCGCACCGGCGCCATCGACGTGTATCCGGAATACCTCGGCACGATCGACCTCGAAATCCTCAAGAATCCCAAACCGACTTCGCTGGAAGCCATGCGCGACGCCCTGCGCCCGCTCGGCCTGGGCGTGGGCGTGCCGCTGGGCTTTTCGAACGGCTATGCGCTGGCCACGCGCGGCGACGCCGGCATCACGACCTTGTCCGGACTGGCATCGAAGCCGGCCTTCAGGCTGGGGCTGTCGCATGAATTCCTGGGCCGGGCCGACGGCTGGCCGGGGCTGGCCAGTTACTACGGCCTGCCGCAGCAGCCGCGCGGGATCGACCACGGCATCGCCTACGAAGCCCTGAAGCAGCACCAGGTCGACGTCATCGACATCTATTCGACGGACGCCAAGATCCGCCAGTACGGCCTGCGCGTGCTGGACGACGACAAGCACTACTTTCCGCGCTACGACGCGGTGCTGCTGTACCGGCTCGACCTGCCGCAGCGCTTTCCCCAGGCCTGGCGCGCCTTGCAGGGCCTGGAAGGGAGAATCGCCAGCGATGCGATGATCGCGATGAATGCCGAGGCCGAATTGGAGGGCAAGCCGTTCGCGGCGATCGCGCGCGGCTGGCTGGCCCGGGAGGGCGGCCAGCCGGCGGCACCCGCCGGGGCGCCGGCCCCGCGCGACGGCCTGCTGGCCAAGACCTTCGGCAACGGATTTGCGCAACTGGCGCGCCAGCACCTGATGCTGGTGCTGGCCGCGGTGCTGCTGGGCTGTGCAGCCGGGATACCGCTGGGCGTGCTGGCGGCGCTGGCGCCGCGCCTGCGCCAACCGGTGCTGGCGGTGGCGGGGACCTTGCAGACCGTGCCTTCGCTGGCCCTGCTGGCCATCCTGATCCCGCTGCTGGGGCGGATCGGCACCGTGCCGGCGCTGGTGGCCCTGTGTGCCTACGCCCTGCTGCCCATCGTGCGCAATACCTGTACCGGCCTGCTGCAAGTGCCCAGTGGCCTGCGCAACGCCGCTCTGGCGCTGGGCCTGACGCGCCGCCAGGCGCTGCTGAAGGTCGAGCTGCCGCTGGCGGCGCCGGTGATCCTGGCCGGCGTGAAGACCGCCGCCGTGATGAGCGTGGGGACGGCGACCATCGCCGCCTTCATCGGCGCCGGCGGCTTCGGCGAACGCATCACCACCGGGCTGGCACTGAACGACAACGACATGCTGCTGGCGGGCGCGATCCCGGCCGCGCTGCTGGCCTTGCTGACGCAGGCCGGGTTCGAGCTGGCCGAGCGCCTGCTGGCGCGCCGGCGTCTATAAGGATTGTAGTTTGGAGCGTGTAGCGGAAATCGCGCGGTGCAGGATGCGCTCTGCGTGGAAGTCGTTCTCGCGCTGCGCCGCGATGATGTGCAGGCTGCGCGTGTAATTGTCGAGCCGGGACCGCAGCCAGGTCCGGTAGATGATCCGCGTGATCGGTTTGACGCTCAGTTTCATGTCCGTGTCCTCGTCTGGAGGCCACATTGTCATGCAGCGCGGCTTATTGCATTTGTGATCACTCAATCGGGCGCGGCAGTGTCCTGTCAACCGGCGCAGGGCGCTTTTAAGCCTCAGTTAAGCCATCTTAACCGCGCGTTACCGACGTAAGCATTTGTAAGCGACCATTCCRCCCGGGCTGTCCGGGGCGTATATTGAAATCGTTGGATTCAAGTCTCCCCTCCCATCTAATTGGGTTCACCCACGGCGCCACACGGCCCCGTGGGTTTTTTCTTTTAGGCCCGCGCCAGTGCCGTCAGCGGCTCGCCGGTCACGCGGCAGATGCGCCAGTCGGGCAGGATCTCGGCGCCCATGGACTTGTAGAAATTGATTGCCGGAGTGTTCCAATCCAGCACCGACCATTCGAAACGGCCGCACTCGCGCTCGACGGCGATGCGCGCCAGGTGTTTCAGCATGCGGCTGCCGTAGCCGTGGCCGCGGTGGGCCTGGCGCACGTACAGGTCTTCCAGGTACAGGCCCTTCTTGGTGAGGAAGGTCGAGAAGTTATGGAAGAACAGGGCGAAGGTCACCACTTCGCCATCGGCCTCGCCGATGATCGCTTCGCAGGACGGTTTCGTGCCGAACAGGCCTTCGTGCAGCAGCGCTTCGGTCGCCACCACCATGTGCTCGAGTTTCTCGAACACGGCGAGTTCGACGATCATCGACATGATGTGGGGGACGTCGGCCGGGGTGGCGGGACGGATGGCAAAAGTGGACTGTTGAGCGGTCATGGTGTTTCGAGGGGTGCGTCGAGCGCATTGTTCAGGTTGACGGAAGCCGCCTTGCGTTTAGGCGTGTACAGGGCCCAGGCGACACTGCCCAGGCAGACTGCCATGCCCAGCCATTCGATGGGGCCGGGACGGTAGTGTTCGAGCTTGATCGACATGAGCACCGACAGCACCGGCGTGATCACGCCGATATAAACGGTCTTGGCCGAGCCGATGCGGTTGATCAGCGTGAAGTAGCAGATGAAGGCCACCACCGAGCCGAAGATGGCCAGGTGCAGCAGGCCGAGCACGTAGGGCGTCGTGTGCGGCAGGATGAATTGCTGGCCGCTGGCCAGGCACCACAGCGCGACCATGCAGGTACCCCAGAACATCGACCAGCCTGTGGTCAGGATCAGCTTGCTCGACTGCTCGCGCACCTTGCCGACCACGATGCTGCCGGCCGCGCTGGCGATCGAAGCGCAGATGCCGAGCCCCAGGCCGAGCAGGAAATGGCCCTGGCCGCCCTGGCTCAGGTCGTGCAGGGCGCCCTGGATCGAATGCCAGAACAGCAGGATGACGCCGGCGATCGCACCGACCCCGGCGGTCCAGGTCTTGCGCGGGATCGGCGTGCCGAACACGAAGCGCGACAGCAGCGGCGTCCAGAACACCATCAGTGCGAACAGCACCGCCACCAGGGCCGAGACCACGTACTGTTCGGAGTTGTAAGTGCATACATACGAGAGGCCGAAGGTCAGGAAACCTTGCAGCAAGGTCCACTTTTGCGTGCGCCAGGGCAACCACAGCTTGTCGCCGCGCGCCAGGCACCAGGCGAACAGCGCGCCTGACGCTAACGCGAACCGGTAGACGACCGAGACGGCGGGCGGAATGTCGCCCAGTTGCAGGGTGATGGCCCAGAAAGTGGAACCCCAGATCAGGGAGGCGATGGTGAACAGGACGTAGGAAGGCATCCGGAAAGTATACGTGCTTTCCGGAGTTCATTGTGGCGCCAGCCGGGTTTGCTCGTCTATTTCGTCGTCAGTGCGTCACGCGGGTCGTATAACCGTTGCTCAGCAGACGCACCCGGTCCCCGGGCCGGAACATTTCGTCAGCCGGCTGGGTGATGGCGCGCAACTCTCCGCTGTCGAGGCGGACCGTGATCTCGAAGCCGGCGCGGTTGCCGGCATTGCGCTCGACCTGCTGGCCGACCAGGCCGCCGGCCACGGCGCCGATGATGCCGGTCGCGATCGACCCTTTGCCGCCGCCTATCTGGGAGCCGCCCAGCCCGCCCAGCGCGACGCCGGACATGGTGCCGACCCCGGATTCGGGGCTGGCGATGGTGACGTTGCGGATCGATTCGACGGTGCCCATGCGGATCACCTGTTCGTTCATGGTCTGGTAACTGTTGTACACGCTGCCCGACTCGGGCGGTGTGGCGCAGCCGGCCAGCAGGCCAGCTCCGGCCAGGGCGACGGAAAGGGGAATGGCGGCGGATTTCATGATGTGCTCCTCATGCGGCGCTGCGGCTGCAGCGGCCGATCCAGCCTACTCTTTTAATACGCCAGATTCAAACGGCGATACAGGAAGCCCAGCACGAACAGCGGTCCGATGAGCAGGAAGCGCAGGTCGTCGAAGAAGGAAGGCTTCTTGCCTTCGATCTTGTGGCCGATGAACTGGCCGATCCAGGCGACCACGAAGATCGCGATCGACAGCGGCAGCACCGTCATCGGCGGCATCAGGGCCAGCACGCCCAGCATCACGGCGCTCATCAGGAGCATGCCGAAGGCGAAGGGAGGCGACAGCCTGAAGTAATACACCAGCGAGGCCAGGCAGGCGATGACGGCGACGGCCGGGTGGATGCTCCACAGGATGCCCAGCAGCGACAACACGATCACCGGCACGCACACGAAATGGATCAGCTCATTGGTCGGGTTGCGATGGCTGTCGCTGTACTGTTCCAGCAGGGTGTCGATGGTGCGCGGCTGCATCGCTGTCTCCTCGTCATGTGACTTGTCATGCAGCCGATTCTACCGTCGCATTTTAGGCGGTGGCCTCTATTAATGCGGGCACCGCCTGCGGCCGCGGCACCGCGCGCAAGTGCATATAAGGGTGGTTCGCGAACAGGTCCGACACCCATTCGACGAAGACCCGCACCTTGGCCGACAGGTGGCGGTTCTGCGGATAGACGATGTGCACCGGCAGCGGCTCGCTGGTCCAGTCGGGCAGCAGCTGGACCATGCGCCCGGCCGCCACGTGCTGGGTCACCAGGTAATCCGTCATCTGGATCACGCCCAGGCCTGCCAGGCCCGCCTGCACATAGGCGTTCGAATCGTTCAGCGCGATCACGCCGCGCATCGGGATGTCGATGCGTTCCTCGCCGCGCCGGAAATCCCAGTCATAGGTCTTGCCGGTCTTGGCCGAGAAATAGTTCACGCAGCGGTGGCGCTCGAGGTCGAGCGGGTGCTGGGGCACGCCGTAACGTTCCAGGTAGGCGGGCGAGGCGGCGGTCAGGAAGTTGATGATGCCGACCCGGCGCGCGATCAGCCTGTCGTCGCCCAGCTCGCCGCCGCGGATCGCGCAGTCGACGCCTTCCTCGATCAGGTCGACGGGACGGTCGGTGCTGCCCAGTTCCATCATGATGTCCGGATAGCGCTCGAAAAAGGCGGGCAGGGCAGGGACCAGGATCTCGCTGGCCAGGCCGGTGGGCACGTCCACGCRCAGGCGTCCGCTGGGCGACAGCCGCGTGCGCGACAGCGATTCCTCGGCATCGCGCACGTCGGACAGGATGCGCACGCAGCGTTCGTAATAGGCGGCGCCGTCGGTGGTCACGGTCACCAGGCGCGTGGTCCGGTGCAGCAGCTTGGCCGACAGCGAGGCCTCCAGCGATTGCACCAGAGTCGACACGGTGGCCTTGGGCATTTGCAGGGTCTCGGCCGCGCGCGTGAAGCTGCCGGCGTCCACCACCTGCACGAAAACTTCCATGGCTTGCAGCTTGTTGTTCATTTCGATTGTTCAGGGATCTGAATAATGGATTCGGGATTGAGGTATTTATCAGATTCTAGATCATGTCTATAGTGTCGGCACGGTCACTGATAAAAGTGCCACTTAACGAAGGGAAGCAGGTCATGAAACGACGCGATGGAGGTTTCTTCACAAGCCTGGCGCTCGCGCTCAGCGTGACGCTGATGGCGGGAGTGATTGGCACGGACGTCTACGCGAACGCCGCCGCGGGCGAAGCCGCCGGCTACCAGGCCCTGTTCAATGGAGCGCAATCATGAATGCCGCCGTTCTGAACAATGAGCAGCTCGACCAGCAGGAAGCGATGCGCGACCTGGTGGTGCGCGAACTCGAGGTCGCCGGCTTCGAAGGCCCGCTGGCGGGCCGCCTGTACCGCGCGGCGGTGGACGGCAAGCGCGACATCCTGATCGTGTTCTTCCATGGCGGCGGCTTCGTCGAGGGCGACCTGGACGAGTCAGACAGCTTCCTGCGCCGTCTCGCAGACGCGAGCGCTTATCCGGTGGTGCTGTCCTCGACCTATACGCTGGCGCCGGTCAAACCCTTTCCGGCGGCCGCCGAGGATGCACATGCGATCGTCAACTGGGCCAAGAAGAACAAGAGCAAGCTCGGCTGGACCGGCAAGCGCCTGATCGTGGCCGGCATCGAAGCCGGCGGCAACCTGGCGGCGGTGGCGGCGATGATGTCGCGCGACCGCGGCGGCCCGCTACTTTCCGGCCAGATCCTGATCATGCCGATGCTCGATCCCGGCCTGTCGACTTGCTCGATGCGCGAGATGCCGACCTGCCCCGATAAAGCCCGGGTGTTCGACGAATGCGCCGCCGCCTACCGCGGCTACCTGCCGCACGCGGCCGACCGCGGCCACCCCTATGCGTCGCCGCTGCAGTCGAGTCGCCTGAAGAACCTGGCGCCGGCACTGATCCTGTCGGCCGACGACGACCCGCTGCGCGACGAGGCCGAAGCCTACGGTGCCAAGCTGATCAACGCAGGCGTGAGGACCACGGTGCGGCGCATGGCGCCGGCCCGCATCGAGGAGCCGAACGCCCGCAACGAATGTGCGTGTACGGGCCATGCCCTGCACGAAATCGCCAACTTCATCGCCGGGCTCGAATCCGACAACGCACCGCCCGGCAAATGACCTGATCTGTCACGGATCGCCCGGCTGGAACGTCTAGCCGGTAACGCTTCACCGCACCCAAAACCACAACAACGTGCCTGTTCGCAGGCACGGGAGACCTGTCTTTTCCTGCGTTTCTGTCCGCATCCCGCATGCGAGACCRGAAGGGACCGCTTTCGCCTAATTATTAATAAGTCATCAAGATCGGAGGGCTCACTCATGAAAGCAATTCATCAATTACGTAGCGCGGTACGACCCGTCGTCCTGGCGCTCGGCGCCGCCGGCGTCGCTGTCCTGATCGCCGGCTGCTCGGACGCGACCGGCAAGGCGGCCGAAGCCAAGACCCAGGCCCAGGCCGGTCCGCCGGTGTCCGCCGCCGTCGTGGTCGAGAAGCCGGTCGCCGATACCCAGGAATTCTCGGGCCGCCTGGAAGCCGTGGAACACGTCGAGATCCGTCCGCGCGTGTCCGGTTTCATCACCGCCGTCAACTTCAAGCCCGGCGCCACGGTGAGGAAGGGTGATGTGCTGTTCGTGATCGATCCGCGTCCGTTCCAGGCCGAAGCCGAACGCGCCGACGCCGCCGCAAGATCCGCCCGTGCGAAAGCCGAGCTGGCGAAGCTGGAGCTGACCCGCGCCGAGCGCCTGCTGGGCGACAAGGCCATCGCCCAGCGCGAGTACGACGCCAGCGCCTCCGCGCAGAAGGAACTGGAAGCGAATGCGCGCGCCGCCCAGGCCCAGTACGAAACCGCGAAGCTGAACCTGGGCTATACCCGCGTGGTCGCGCCGATCGACGGCCGCGTGTCGAAGGCCGAGATCACCCTGGGCAACCTGGTCGACGCCTCCAGCATCCTGACCTCGGTGGTGTCGCTCGAGCGCATCTACGCCAGCTTCGACGGCGACGAAGACACCTATCTGCGCGTGCGTTCGCAGGCCCACAGCGGCCAGCCTGTCACGGTGCGCGTCGGCCTGGCCAACGAAGAAGGCTTCCCGCACGAGGGCAAGCTGGAATTCGTCGACAACCAGCTCGACACCCGCGCCGGCAGCGTGCGCATGCGCGCCATCTTCGCCAACAAGGACGACGTGATGGCGCCCGGCCTGTTCGCCCGCGTGCAGATCGGTGGCGGCAGCGAGAAGCCTGCCCTCCTGATCAGCGACCGCGCGGTCGGCACCGACCAGAGCCACAAGTTCGTGTTCGTGGTCGACAAGGACGGCAAGGCCGAGTACCGCGAAGTGAAACTGGGCCCGGTGGTCGAGGGCCTGCGCGTGGTGAAGGCCGGCCTGAAGCCGGGCGAAAAAATCGTCGTCAACGGCCTGCAGCGCGTGCGTCCGGGTTCGCCGATCACCGCGCAGACCGTGCCGATGGTCGCCACCACCAGCGTGGGCAAGGACAAGTCCGCGCAGCTGGCCATGGCAGATGCAAAATAAGGAATCAATAACATGAACATCTCACGCTTTTTCGTCGACAAGCCGATCTTCGCGGCGGTGTTGTCGGTCATCGTCTTCGTGGCCGGCCTCATCTCGATCTTCCAGCTGCCGATCTCCGAGTATCCGGAAGTGGTGCCGCCGTCCGTGGTGGTGCGCGCCCAGTATCCGGGCGCGAACCCGAAGGTGATCGCGGAAACCGTCGCCACCCCGATCGAACAGGAGATCAACGGCGTCGAGGACATGCTCTACATGACCTCGCAGAACACCTCGGACGGCGCGCTGCAGCTGACCGTGACCTTCAAGATCGGCACCAACGTCGAGCAGGCCGAGACGGCCGTGCAGAACCGCGTCCAGCGCGCGCTGCCGCGCCTGCCCGAAGAGGTGCGCCAGATCGGCGTCACCACCGTCAAGAGCTCGCCCAACATCACGATGGTGGTCCACCTGAATTCGCCGGACGGCCGTTACGACGACCTCTACCTGCGTAACTATGCGACCCTGAACGTCAAGGACCAGCTGGCGCGCATCAAGGGCATGGGCGACGTCCAGCTCTTCGGTTCGGGCGACTACGCGATGCGCGTCTGGCTCGACCCGCAGAAGGTCGCGGCCAGAGGCCTGACCGCCGGCGACGTCGTGGGCGCGATCCGCGAGCAGAACGTGCAGGTCGCGGCCGGCGTGGTCGGCCAGGGCCCGTCGAAAGGCGCGGACTTCCAGCTGACCGTGAACACCCAGGGCCGCCTGCAGTCGGAAGAGGAGTTCGGCAACATCGTCGTCAAGACCAGCCAGGATGGCGCCACCACCCTGCTGAAGGACGTCGCTCGCCTGGAGATGGGCTCGAACTCCTATGCCCTGCGCTCCCTGCTCGACAACAAGTCGGCGGTGGCGATCCCGATCTTCCAGTCCCCGACCGCGAATGCGCTGCAGCTGTCGACGGACGTGCGCAACAAGATGGAAGAGCTGTCCAAGGACTTCCCGCAAGGTATGAAGTAC
Organism: Massilia sp. 05N420; assembly: GCF_056397205.1. Taxonomy (NCBI): domain Bacteria; kingdom Pseudomonadati; phylum Pseudomonadota; class Betaproteobacteria; order Burkholderiales; family Oxalobacteraceae; genus Massilia; species Massilia sp. 05N420. Next base: position 93,238 of record NZ_JBFTMX010000005.1, on the reverse strand, counting down.
AGCATCGTCTACGACCCGACCCAGTTCGTGCGCGAGTCGATCGACTCGGTCGTCCACACCCTGATCGAAGCGGTGGTGCTGGTGGCCCTGGTCGTGATCGTGTTCCTGCAGACCTGGCGCGCCTCCGTCATCCCGCTGCTGGCGGTGCCGGTGTCGGTGGTCGGTACTTTTGCCGTGATGCTGGCTTTCGGCTTCTCGATCAATACCCTGTCGCTGTTCGGGCTGGTGCTGGCGATCGGTATCGTGGTCGACGATGCGATCGTGGTGGTGGAGAACGTCGAGCGGAACATCGAGAACGGATTGACGCCGCACGACGCCACCGTGCAGGCGATGAAAGAGGTGTCCGGTCCGATCATCGCGATCGCCCTGGTGCTGTGCGCCGTGTTCGTGCCGATCGCTTTCGTGTCCGGCCTGACCGGCCAGTTCTACCGCCAGTTCGCCCTGACCATCGCGATCTCGACCGTGATCTCGGCCTTCCTGTCGCTGACGCTGGCACCGGCCCTGTCGGCCGTGCTGCTGCAGCCGCATGGCGCCAAGAAGGATGCGCTGACCCGCGGCATGGATGCCGTGTTCGGCCGCTTCTTTGCGGGCTTCAACCGCTTCTTCCACCGCTCCTCGCATGCCTATGAAGGCGGTGTGAAGGGCGTCCTGAAGCGCAAGAGCGCCTCGCTGGGCGTGTACGTGCTGCTCGCGATCGCCGGCATCTTCATGTTCAAGGCGGTGCCGCCGGGCTTCGTGCCCTCGCAGGACAAGGCTTACCTGATCGGCTTCGCCCAGCTGCCGGACGCCGCCTCGCTGGACCGCACCGACACCGTCATCCGCAAGATGTCGGATGTCGCCAAGCAGATCCCGGGCGTGGAATCCTCGGTCGCCTTCCCTGGCCTGTCGATCAACGGCTTCACCAATGCGCCGAACGCCGGCATCGTGTTCACCACCCTGAAGCCTTTCGACCAGCGCAAGGGCAAGGGACAGAGCGCCGAAGCCATCGCCGGCGAGATCAACAAGCGCATGGGCGCCATCGAAGACGCCTTCGTGATGGTCCTGCCGCCACCGCCGGTGAACGGCCTGGGCACCACGGGCGGCTTCAAGATGATGATCGAAGACCGCGGCAACCTCGGCTACGATGAGCTGAACAAGGCGGTGCAGGCCTTCATGGCCAAGGCCGCGGCCGACAAGCGCCTGGCCGGCGTGTTCTCGGGCTACCAGATCAACGTGCCGCAGCTGTTCGCCGACGTCGACCGCGTGAAGGCCAAGCAGCTGGGCGTGTCGCTGGCCGAGATCAACCAGACCTTGCAGATCAACCTCGGCTCGCTGTACGTGAACGACTTCAACCAGTTCGGCCGCACCTACCAGGTGCGCGTGCAGGCCGATGCGCCCTTCCGTTCGCAGCGCGAGCAGATCGCGCAGCTGAAGGTCCGCTCCGGCAGCGGCGAGATGATCCCGCTGTCCTCGATCATGAAGGTCAAGGACACCTATGGCCCGGACCGCGTCCAGCGCTACAACAACTATGTCGCCGCCGAGATGAACGGCGGCCCGGCTCCGGGCGTGTCCTCGGGCCAGGCCCAGGCGGCGATGGAGGAGATCGCACGTGAAGTGCTGCCGAAGGGGATCGCGTATGAATGGACCGACCTGACCTACCAGGACATCCTGGCCGGTAACACCATGATCTACGTGTTCCCGCTGTGCGTGCTGCTGGTGTTCCTGGTGCTGGCCGCGCAGTACGAAAGCTGGACCTTGCCGTTGGCAGTCATTTTGATCGTGCCGATGTCGATCCTGTGCGCGCTGATCGGCGTGAAGCTGACCGGTGGCGACAACAATGTGTTCACCCAGATCGCCCTGTTCGTGCTGGTCGGCCTGGCGTCGAAGAACGCGATCCTGATCGTGGAATTCGCGGTCGAGCTGGAACACCACGGCCGCAGCATCGTCGCCGCCGCGCTGGAAGCCTGCCGCCTGCGCCTGCGTCCGATCCTGATGACCTCGATCGCTTTCATCATGGGCGTGGTGCCGCTGGTGTTCTCGCACGGCGCCGGCGCCGAGATGCGCCACGCGATGGGTGTGGCGGTGTTCGCCGGCATGCTGGGCGTGACCTTCTTCGGCCTGTTCCTGACGCCGGTGTTCTACGTCCTGCTGCGCACCCTGGCGGCGCGCTTCGGCAAGCCCTCGCATCGCCTCGAGCATGTCGAGCCGCACGCCCCCGAACTCGAAGGAGCATTGAAATGAGTGTCATGAGCATCAATCCGGTTTCCCCGACGCCGCAGGCCGAACAGGCCTGGGATCGGGCTCTCGATGAAGCGCTGGCGACGCCGAAGCGCCGCCCGCTGGCGCAGCCGGTGGTGAAGACCGCCGCCAAGTTCGCGCCGCGCTTCGCCACCGTGCTGGCGGCCCTGCTGCTGAGCGCCTGCGCGGCCCCTGCCTTCCACCAGCCTGCCGTGTCGACCCCGGCGGCGTTCAAGGAATCGCAAGTGGCTACGCCGTCGGCATCGCCCGAGGTGGTGCGCAGCGCCGCCGACGGCACCACCTGGAAGATGGCGCAGCCGGCAGAAAGCCAGCCGCGCGGCGAATGGTGGAAGGCCTTCAATGACGCCCGGCTAGACAGCCTGATCGCCCAGGCCACGGCCAGCAACCAGAACCTGTCGGTGGCCGCGGCGCGCGTGAAGCAGGCGCGGGCCATCGCCGGCATCGCCGAAGCCGACCGCATCCCGCAGATCGGCGTCGGCGTCGGCGCCCAGCGCGGGCAGCAGTCGCCGCTGGAAGCCGGCCTGGCGCCCGGGACGCGCATGTCCCCGGTGACCAGCTACAAGGCGAACCTGAGCGCCAGCTACGAGGTCGACCTGTTCGGCCGCGTGTCCGGCAATGTGGCGGCAGCGCGCGGCGATGCGGGCGCCGTCGAGGCGACCTATCGCTCGGTGCTGCTGTCGCTGCAGGCCGACGTCGCCCAGACTTACTTCCGTCTGCGCGCCCTGGACGCGGAAATCGCGACCGTGAACCAGACCGTGCGCCTGCGCGAAGAGAGCGTGCGCGTGACCGGGCGCCGCTTCGAACTGGGTGACATCGGCGAGTTCGACCTGTCGCGGGCGAAGACCGAACTGTCGACCGCGCGCGCCGAGGCGATCGGCCTGCAGCGCCAGCGCGCCACGGCGGAACACGCACTGGCGGTGCTGCTGGGCCAGCCGGCCTCGAACTTCGGCGCCGCCAGCGATCCGCTGGAAGCGAGCGCCAACCTGCCGCTGATTCCGGCCGGCCTGCCGTCCGCGTTGCTGGAGCGCCGTCCGGACATCGCCAGCGCCCAGCGCACGATGGAAGCGGCCAACGCCCGCATCGGCGTGGCCAGGAGCGYGATGTTCCCGGCGCTGAGCATCGGTGCCAATGGCGGCGGCGTGGCCGGCACCTTTGCCGACGTCTTCAAATGGAGCAGCCGTTCTTGGCTGCTGGGCGCGGCGCTGTCGATGCCGCTGATCGACGGCGGCCGCAATCGCAGCAACGTGGTGCGCAGCGAGGCCGCGCTGGAAGAAGCGGTGGGCGCCTACCGCCAGAGCGTGCTGGTGGCCTTCGCCGAAGTCGAGGACAACCTGGCCGGCCTGCGCGTGCTGGCGGGGCAGGGCGCCGAAGTCGAGCAGGCTTTGGTATCGGCGCGCCGCTCGGCCGACCTGGCGCAGAAGCTCTACGACGCCGGCCGCTCCAGCTATCTGGAGCTGCTGGATGCGCAGCGCAACCTGGCTGCAGTCGAGCGCACCGCCGTGCAGCTGCGCGGCGACCGGGCGGTCACCACGGTGGCGCTGATCCGCGCGCTGGGCGGCGGCTGGGGTGCTGCGCCGGCTTCTTCGCCGGCAGGCAGTGTGGCGCTGGCCAGCAAATGACGTGAGGTGAGGGGGTAGTTTTGGGATGCCCTTTGCGGCGGTACGTACGAGCGTGCCGCCGTTTTTTTTCATCGTCATTCCGCTTTCGCGGGAACGACGTATTTCAGGCGAGCGGGCTACAATCGCCCCATGTCCAGCACTTCTCTCGAATCGACCTCCCTTCTCACCGGCCTTGCCCCTATCATCGCCCCCGGCACGCGCATCCTGATCCTGGGCAGCTTCCCCGGCGCCGCCTCGTTGGCCGCCCAGCAGTACTACGCCCACCCGAGGAATCAGTTCTGGAAACTGGTCGGCGCCCTGGTCGATGAAGACCTCTACAGCCTGCCCTACGACGAACGCCTGCCGCGCCTGCTGGCCCACCGTTTCGGCCTGTGGGACGTGCTGGCCGCCTGCGAGCGCGAAGGCAGCCTCGATTCCGCCATCCGCAAGCCGGCCGCCAACGATTTCGACCGCCTGCGGCATCTGTGTCCGGCACTGGAAACGGTGGGCTTCAACGGCCAGGCATCCGGCAAATTCGCGCCGCAGTTCGAACAGGCCGGCTACCGCACCGTGGTGCTGCCGTCGTCGTCGCCGGCGCACATGGCGATGAGCTTCGAGCAGAAGCTGGCCGTGTGGCGCAGGCTGGTCGACGCCGGCCTGGATGCCGGCGTTACCGCCCGGCTGTTCTGAGGTATTTGTGCGGTGCAAAAGGAACCGTGCTACACTACGTTATCGGTCAGGTCTGATGGTCCTGCCGTTCCCCGCGAAAGGCACGCGGCGCAATATGTGTAATGCTGCGCGCGAGCACGCCCGACGGGGATGTCATTCCACATACGTTGGTCGGTTTACACGATGGGTGCACCTGGCAGATAGCCTGGGCGTCCGGGCTCCGCACCTTGCAGATAGCAAGGGCTGGAGCGGCGATTAAGGCATTGGCGTCACATTGAAACGAAGCCCGCAGTGAGCGGGCTTTTTTTTCACCATCCTACCGAACTGGAGTATGCAGATGGCAAAAGAAGAACTGATCGAAATGAATGGCGTTGTCTCGGAAGTTTTGCCCGACTCGCGTTTTCGTGTGGATTGCGAAAATGGCCACAAGCTGATCGCCTACACCGCGGGCAAGATGAAGAAAAACCACATCCGTATCCTGGCCGGCGACCAGGTCAGCCTGGAGCTGTCGCCGTATGACCTCAGCAAGGGCCGCATCACCTTCCGCCACATCGAAAAACGCGGCGCACCGGCAGCCCGGTCGAGCTTCCGCGGCCGCCGCTGACAGCACGGCGAACGTAAAAGGGCGCCAGCCCTTTTTTTTCGGCGCAACGTCCCCATATCTGCTCCATCCCCCCAGTCTCCACACGGCTCGACACTGCAGCCGGAGCCGCTTTTCCCGACTTCGACCCTGTCAACCGCCCCAGGCGCTGCGTCAGCATTGCCTGGGATTGGGCATTGGCGTTAACGAATCACATGATTAAAGGACACGAGATGAAAGAAGAGCTGATTGAAATGAATGGCAAGGTGACTGAAGTGCTGCCGGAAATGCGCTTCCGCGTCGACCTCGAGAATGGTCACCAATTGGTGGCATACACTTCCGGCCGGATGAAGAAGAACCACATCCGCATCATCGCCGGCGACCGCGTCACGCTGGAGATGTCGCCGTATGACCTCAACAAGGGACGGATCACTTTCCGTCACCTCGAGAAGCATGGCATGCCGAAGCCGCCGGCGCGTCCGCGCCGGCACTGATCGAATTTAATCGACCGCCATCGCCTGCGAGATAGCGGCGAACGAGGCATCGAAGCGGTAGGGGATGTTCAGGTGGCTGTCGTCGAATTCCTCGTGCACGAAGGGAATGCCGCGCTGCCTGAGCTTCTCGCAGAAGATGCGGGCGCCGTACTGCAGGTTGAATTCGTCTTTCGTTCCGGCGTCCAGGTAGATCAGCCGCAGCGACGCCAGCGCGCGGCGGTATTCGTCCACCAGGTGCACCGGATCCCATTCCAGCCAGCGGCGCCATACTGCTTCGTCGAGTTCGCAGCTGTGCGGATCGAAGGGCAGCACGAAGCCGTGCGGGGCCTGCGGATCCGGCGAATAGCAGGACGCCATCGCCAGCGTGTTGACCGCCGCGCGGTAGCCGGCGTCGCGCGGGCGGATCGTGTGCAGGTCGCGCATCAGCCGGTCGATGCCGCCCAGGCGTGCCAGTTCGCGCGCGCAGGCGACGAAGGCCGGCTTGTAGCACAACTCGAAATACAGGTCGCCGCTGTGCGAGGCCGTCAGGCCGAAGATGCCCGGATGGCGCATCGCCAGCATCAGCGCGCCATATCCTCCCGAACTCTTGCCCACCACGGCGCGGCAATCGCGGCTGTCCAGCGTGCGGTAGCTGCGGTCGATGTGGGGCACCAGTTCCTGCACCAGGTGGTCTTCGTAGCGTCCGGTGGCGCTGGAATTGATGTACTGRCTGCCGCCCAGTCGGGTCAGGCAGTCCGGCATCACGACGATCGCCGGCCGCATGGTCCCGCTGCCGATCAGCCGGTCCAGGCGCTGGACGATGTTCTCGTCCCATACCGTATCGTTCAGGAAGGTCGTGCCGCGGCCGTTGAAGCCTGCCAGCAGGTAGACGACGGGGTAGCGGCGTGCATGCTCCTCGTCGTAACCGGGCGGCAGGTAGACCGGGATGTCGCGCCGGGCCGGGTCCCCGAGGGGATTGCCGGCCAGGATGGGGCTGTGGAAGGATTCGATGACGATACGGCTGGGCAAACAGTTCTCCTTGTGCCTGGTGATGGACGAAGATTAACGCATGCCGAGCTGGCGCAGGTGGGCCAGCTTGGCGTTATAGAGATTACGCGTGTCCTTGCGCGTGCTGGTATCGGCCGCAAGGGTCAGCTGTTCGCGCGCTTCCTTGACCTCGCCAAGCTGCAGCAGGCTCGCCGCCAGCCAGAAATGGAATTCGTCGTAGTAGGGGGCGCGCCTGACTTCGCGCGCGAACAAATCTCTGGCCTCGCTGTATTCCCCATGCTGGTAGGCGGTGACGCCCTTGTTGAAGTAGAGGAAGGGCGGAGCCGGTTCGATCCTGGCGGCGCGCTGGGCGACCGCCCTGGCTTCCTCGGTCTTGCCCTGTGCCGTCAGCACCGGTTCGAGGTTGCGCAGGGTGATGACGCTTTCGGGTTCGCGCGCCAGCGCTGCGCGGAACGCACGCTCGGCCATGGCGAAATCGCCGCGGCGATCGTAGACCACGCCCAGGGTATTGTAGGCCAGCGCGGTGCGCGGGTTGCCGCTGGTGGCCGCGCGCGCCCACCAGTAGGCATCGTCGAGCTTGCCCTGCACCAGGGCTTCGGCGGCGCGGTTGTTCTGGAACATCATGATGATGTCTTCTTCGTCCAGTTGCCGGGTATAGCGCTTGTCGGCGCGCGCATCCGGCAGGAAGTCGACCACCAGCGCGCGTTCCGGATCCGAACCGTAGAGGTCGGGGGCGCGATAGGCCAGCAGCAGATTGACGTGGCCGCTGAGCAGGTAGAAGCCGTTGTTGCGGCTCCAGCTTTCCTCCATGATGACGTCCTGGTAACGCACCGTCATCCCGAGTTCCTTGGCGAAGGCGRCCGTCATGATTACCAGCGACATGCAGTTGCCGGCGCGGTCGCGGAAGGTCTCGGCCGCGTTGCGGGTATAGCTCGCGTCGTAGTCGAGTTTGAGGCCGGTCTTGCTGCCGGTGTACAGGGCTTCCAGCAGGCCGTATTCCTTGCCGCGGTTGCGCAGATAGGTATTGAAGGCCGAGCTGTGCAGATACTCGCGCATTTCGGGGCTGAGCGCGAACAGGTCGGCGGTACTGATCTTTTCCGTCGGCGGACCGAAGGCGGCGTCGCGGTACAGGTCGGGTGCCGGGGCCGGCGGCGCGCTGGCGCAGCCGGCCAGCAGGACCATCATGAACGCTATGAGGTATCTCATTTTCTCCTCCGTGTCCGGTGTACTTTTCCTTCAGTATCTGCCGGTGCGAAGAAGATGTAAAGACGCTCTCGAGGGGGGAGCTTACTGCTCGTTACTGGTCGTCGTGGAAGGCTTCGTGCAGTTCGTCGAGCAGCTCGGCGGTTTCTTCCGCCGACAGGCCCAGATAAGCGCAGGCGCGCACGCCGCCCTTGTTCCACTCGAGCGATTCGGCATGGCCCTGGTACTTGCAGATCGCGGCTTCCGCCAGCAGCGACAGCGCCACCAGCGAACGCACCGCGCCGGCGGTATGCGCGTCTTCCAGCACGGCGTAGTCGTGATGGTGCAGGATGGCCCAGACGACATGGTCGGACAGGCCCCAGTTGCGCGCCAGCAGGCAGCCGATCGAGGCGTGCGAGGTGGCGTGGCGCTCTTCTTCCAGCGCCGTGAACGGACGCTCGGCTTCGAGCGAGGCGGCGGCGTAGGTGGCGCCGTAGTCGGCGAAGCGGTCCATCAGCAGGGGCAGGCCGGTGTCGCAGAACAGGCCGAAGGTATGCGCCACGTCCGGCTCGCCGATGCGCAGGCGGCGCGAGAGGAATACCATGGCCTGGGCGCGGCGGGTCGAGACGTCCCAGAAGCTGGCCAGGGCCGCGCTGTTGGCGGGAATCGCCTGGCGCGCCAGCAGGCCGGTCATCAGCGAGGCGACCTGGTTAATGCCGAGGAAGAGGATGGCCTGTTCGATCGACTTGGCCTTGCGCCGTCCGCCGTAGATGGCCGAATTGGCCAGTTTCAGCAGGGCGCCCGACATGCCGACGTCGCTGGCGACGATGCGGCCGATCGTCTCCGGGCTCGGATCCGGCGAAGCAAGCTCGCGCTGCAGGTCCGCCAGCAGGCTGGGACGAGGCGGGATGCGGATCGACTTGATCAGGGCGTCGACGGGATCCTCGGCGGCGGCGGGACGCGCCAGGGCGGATGCTGTACTCATGGCAGGGGAGGGGGAAAACGATGCTGCACGGAAAGATGTGCAAAGCTCGTCACTATAAACCAGCACAAGCCAAGTTGCATCAAAGTATTCATTTTGTGTGGCAAATCAGACAGTTGCCGTTGTCACACTGCAGAGGCGACCGTGCGACTTGGCGGACGCGGCCGTTATAAGATTGTCACATGTCTTCTTTCATTCTCGCGGGGATCGATTTCTCCGCCCGTTCGGACGTGGTGGCGCGCCGGCTGATCGGCGTGACCGTGCTGGTCGACGGCGTCGGCGGCCGGATCGTCGAAACCGAAGCCTATGACGGCGAGGACCCGGCCTCCCACGCCTATTCCGGACCGACGGAGCGCAACTTCGCGATGTTCGGCCCGCCGGCCCATGCCTATGTCTACCGCTCCTATGGCATCCACTGGTGCCTCAACTTCGTCTGCATGGAGCAGGGGCACGGCGCCGGGGTGCTGATCCGCGCCCTCGAACCGGTCGCCGGCCTGGAGACGATGCGCGAGCGGCGCGGCACCACCGACGAGTGGCTGCTGTGCTCCGGGCCCGGCAAGCTGTGCCAGGCGCTGGGGGTGACGCGGGCGCTGAACGGGTCGTCGCTGGCGCAGCCGCCGTTCGAACTGGCGGCCGCGCCGAAGGGCATCGAGGTGGTGACTGGCCCGCGGATCGGCATCTCGAAGGCGGTCGACGTGCCGTGGCGCTTCGGCCTGAAGGGTTCGCGCTACGTCAGCAAGCGCTTTCCATGAGGGCTAGGCGCGCCGCCGCAGGCCCTGGCGGTTTTCCAGTGCGGGACGCGGCCCCCGGCTGCCGCCGGCGCGCATCGGGCTGTCCGGCGCGCGACGTTCCTGCTCGGCCTTATCGGCCGCCTCGACGCCCTCGACCTGGAACACGGATACCGCGCGCGCCAGGTTGACGGTCTGCTCGTGCAGGCTGGCCGCCGCCGCCGCCGCCTGTTCGACCAGGGCCGCGTTCTGCTGGGTCATGTCGTCCATCTGCCCGACCGCGCGGTTGACTTCCGCGATGCCGTCGGCCTGTTCCGTGCTGGCCGAACTGATGCGGTTGATGATGTCGTTCACCTGCTGCACCGAGGCGACCACGCTGCCCATGCTGGCGCCGGCTTCGTTGACCGAGGCGCTGCCGCCGTCGATGATGGCGACCGAATCGGCGATCAGCGCCTTGATCTCCTTCGCCGCCGAGGCCGAGCGCTGGGCCAGGGTGCGCACCTCGCTGGCCACCACCGCGAAGCCGCGTCCCTGTTCGCCGGCGCGCGCCGCTTCCACCGCCGCGTTCAGCGCCAGCAGGTTGGTCTGGAACGAGATGCCGTCGATGACGCCGATGATGTCGACGATCTTGCGCGAACTGGCGCGGATCGATTCCATGGTCGCCACCGCGCGCTCGACCGACTGGCCGCCGCTGGCCGCCAGCCGCGCCGCCTCGGCCGCCAGCCCGGTGGCCAGGCGCGCGTTGTCGGCGTTGCCCTTGACGGCCGTGGTCAGGGTCTCCATCGCGCTGGCGGTCTGCTGCAGCGAGCCGGCCTGCAGCTCGGTGCGGGTCGAGAGGTCGAGGTTGCCGCTGGCGATTTCCTTCGAGGCAGTGTCGATCGAGTGGACCGAGGCCAGGATGCTGCGCAGGGTCTCGTTCAGGGTGGCGATCGAATGGTCGAGCGCCCGCGAAGTGTCGGCGATCTCGTCGCGTCCGTCGTTGCCGGCGCCGCGCTTGAGTCGCCCGTTGGCCAGTTCGCCGACCACTTCCGACATCGCGTGGATATCGGCCAGCATCGCACGCCGTACCAGCATCGTCACCACCAGCGACAGCGCGATCGACAGCACGACCAGACCCGCCATCGTCATGCCGAGCATCTGGAACTCGGCCTTGGCGGCGTCGTGGGCCTGAGAACTCAGTTGCTGTTCGAGCGCCGACAGCTGCGCCAGCTGCGTGTTCAGTACGCCGAAGCGCTGTTCCGCAAGCCGCATCGAACCGGTGGCCAGCGAATGGTCCACCTGCGCCAGTTCGATGCTGTCGGTCGCGCTCTTGCGGTAGTCGGCCAGGGCCTTGATCGACGATTCGACCAGCTTGCGCTCGGCGGGATTCGATGCGTCCGCCAGCGCCGCCAGGCGGGCCTGCAGCGCTTCGTGTTTCTTCTTGATGTCAGCAACCAGCGCATCGATCCGTCCCTGCCCGAAGCTGCCGCTGATGGATGCCAGCAGCTGGTAGATGTTGCCATGCGCGTACTTGGCGTCGCCCGAGATATCGGCTGCGGACTTCAGGTGTGCGGTGCGGACCTGCACGATGTTTTCCAGCGATGCGTTCTGGCGCACCATGCCGTAATAGGCGGCACCCGAAAGCAGCATGAGGAGCAGCAGCACCAGGGTCGGCGCCAGCAGCAGTTTGGGACCGATCCGTAATTTTTTCAGCATGCTTCCCCCGCCAGTAATGGCCGGCGAGCCGGCCGGAATCGCACCCCGCTCGACATTACACCGTCATTTCTTGTAGATGCCCGCTTCCAGTACGACGTCGTCGACCTTCACCATATAGGTGGTCTTCGGTTCGATCTTGCCGCTGACCGGGTTCTTGTAGGTGTAGTCGTACCAGCCCTTGCCCTTGGTCGCTGCCAGCTGGACCATTTCGCGGCGGTACATCTTGCCGTTGGTATCGGGCACGTCGATCAGGTCCTTGCCGATCAGTGTCGGGTTGACCGGATGGGCCAGCATGATCGCGTTCCTGGCGTCACGCATGTGCAGGTAGAGTTCGCCTTTGAAGAACTCCGGATCCTTGCTGTTGATCCGCTTGATCATGGCGTCCTTGCCGTTCGCCTTCATGAAGGCGACACCTTTTTCGACCAGTGCAACGGCATCCTTTTCGCTTGCGTCGGTGGCGCAGGCATTGCCCATGGCGAATGCGCAGGATAGTGCGGCGGCAGTGAACAGCAGCTTCATGGCGGGATTCCTTTCTAAGAAAAATTCGAAAAGAAATGTTTCCTATTTGCATTAATTAATGTACGACACCGGGTCCGCAAATAAGTTGCGCTGGCACAAGCTAGACGGCGGCCAGGAAGTCGGCCAGCATCAACGGCTCAGTAATCATCGGATCGTGATGGGTGTTCAGCTCCACCCATTTCCAATCCGGCTGGCGTTTGAGATTCTTCTTGACCTCGACCAGGGGCTCGAACGGCGATGCGACGCAATCGATGTAAATCCGCGGAACGCCATTGCCCATAGGGTTGTTCAGCACCAGCTTTTCCTGGTAGGTGCCTACCGGCTGCGGCGCCAGGCGTTCGCTGAGCCACTCTATCGTCTGTTTGTCGGCGACGCCGTAGGAGCTGGCGGGCGGCGCCGGAATCGCGATGCCCTTGCCCTGGCGTTCCACCTGTTCGAGGCGCTTCTTCGTCACTGCGGCCGGCTGGGCTTCGAACACCGACAGCCCGCTGTCGAGCACCATGGCGTCCACGAACACCATGCTTTTGAGCAGCTGCGGCATGCGGTCCGCGACGCCACTGATCACCACGCCGCCGAAGCCGCTCCCCACCAGGATCACATCGCTCAGGTTCTCGTAGCGGATGTGATTGCCAATGCTCGTGATGAAGGTCGATAGCGAAAGGTCCTTCGACAGCAAATGGGCCTGTTCGCCCAGCCCCGGGCAGGTCGGCGCGGTGACCGTATGGCCGCGTGCGCGCAGGGCGTGCGCGACCGCGTCCCAGCACCACCCGCCATACCATGCGCCATGGACCAGCACGAAGGTCTTCGGCTTGTTCGGCACAGGCGATGCCGCCGGGCGTGCGGCCGAGGCCGCGCCGCCCAGGAACAGGCTGCCCAGCGCGGCGAGGTGGAAGGTACGGCGTCCCAGCTTGGTCGACTTCATTCAGGCCTCCTTGTGATCGTGAGCAAAGCGAATTCGCAGTGTCGTTCTGTTCCGCAAGCGTTTCCTTGACAGGACGCAAGGCAAAACGTTAACCCACGGATATTGCCCTAGACCTTAAAAAGTTGCGGATGCGCAATCTTGTCCTTGGCCGCCTATCTATCATTGGTTTGTTTTATTCATGAACCATTGTTCAAAAAATGCACTCATCTCATCCATATGAGGTTCACATGTACAAGATCGCAGTCATTGGCTTGGGACCGCGCGGTATCTCGGTGCTCGACCGCATCATCGCGTATGCACGGAACGATCCGCATGCAACGCCGCTGGGGTTGTACCTGTTTGACGGTAAGGAATTCGGGCCGGGCTGCCATACCACCGACCAGGCAGACCACCTGCTGGTCAACACGGTCGCTTGCCAGATGACGCAGTTTTCCGACGACACCGTCCGCGGCGCCGGACCGCTCCTGTACGGGCCTTCGTTTGCCGACTGGCTCGGCAGCAAAAGCGGCAGGGGACCGGGTGTGGCGGCCGAGCATCTGGTCATCGACCGCAACGCTTACTATTCGCGCGCCCTGTTCGGCGACTATCTGCGCTGGGGCTTCGAGTACCTGAAGAAGATGGCGCCGCCGCACGTGAAGATCTTCCTGCACAACTTCGCCAACGTCGACGATCTCGAGGCCAACGGGGAAGGCTGGAATGTGTTCTACGACGGCTGCGCCTATCCGGTCGATTTCGTGTTCCTGACCACCGGCCACGCGCGCAAGCTGCCGAGCGAGGCCGAGTCGGCGCTGATGCAGAAGGTCGAGCGCGCGCGCGCCCACAACCCGAGCCTGCAGGTCGTGCTGGAACCCTATCCGATCCGTAATGCCGTCTCGAGCGTCAAGGAACGCGACACTATCGCCATCGAAGGCATCGGCCTGACCACCTTCGACCTGCTGGCGCAGTTGACCTCCGGCCGGGGCGGCGGCTTCGTCCCATGCGGCAAGATGGAACCGGTGGGCCGCCTGCGTTACCGGCCGTCGGGCAAGGAACCGAAAATCCTGTTGTACTCGCGCTCGGGCTTGCCGCTGATGGCGCGCGCGACCAATCAGAAAGGCGTGTTCGGCCAGTACAAGCCGAAATTCCTGACCATGGCCAGGGTCGAGGAACTGCGGGCGAAAACGCCGGGCGGCAAGCTCGATTTCGACCGGCAGATCATGCCGCTGCTCTGGAGCGACATGCAGTTCGCCTACTATTTCTCGTATCTGTACCGCAAGCTGGACAAGCTCACCGCGTTAACCTTCAGTAACGAGTTCATGGCGGCCGGCAGTGCGGCGGCGCGCCAGGAGCTGATCGACAAGTACGTCACCCGGCGCGACCAGCTGTCGTGGGACGAACTGGTCAACCCGATTCCCGCCCGCGCGCTGCAGAGCCGGCGCCAGTATGACGACTGGCTGCGCGGCTATATGTGGGGCGACTTCGAGCAGGCCTGCCTCGGCAACCTCGACGGACCGCTGAAGTCCGCCTGCGACGTCCTGCGCGACGTGCGCGACGTGATCCGCAGCGCCATCGACTATTGCGGATTGACCGAGCAGTCGCACCGCTGGGTGCTGTCCGAGTTCCTGCCGATCATGAACCGGCTGGCGGTCGGACCGCCGAAGGAGAGGATCGCGCAGCTGCTCGCGCTGATGGACGCCGGCATCGTGCAGGCCGATTTCGGACCCGGCGCGAGCTGTGTCCTGGACGAGCACTCCGGCCGCTTCTTGGTACGCAGCCACTGGAACGGCGAGACCGAAACGGCCGACGTACTGGTACGCGGGCGCGCCTCGCTGCCGGGGCCGCGCGAGGACAAGTCGCCGCTGATGCGCAAGATGATGCAGCGCGGGATCGTGTCGCCCTTCATGAACGGCAGCTTCCATCCGGGCGGCATCACCGTCGACCGCAACATGAACGTGATCGGGCGCGACGGCGCTCCGCAGTCCAGCCTGTGGGCGCTCGGCACCCTGGTCGAAGGATGCAAGTTCTACACCTTCGTGCTGCCGCGTCCCGGCGCCAATTCGACCACGATGGTCGACGCCGGGCGTGCCGTCGGCCGCATGATGGACGCGATCGGCGAGCGCAGCGCGCGTCTGCGGCTGCTGCAGGCGACCGATGAGCTGGCGGAACCCGGCGCGGGGATCGCGGCGCTCGCCTATCCGCTGGAGAGACCGGCGGAGCCGGCCGACGCCGAAGCGCCGGAGGTTCCGGTTGCGCCGCTCGCCCTGACCGGGGCCTGAGGTGGGCGCTGCGCTGCGTACCCGCCTCGCACAGGCCGGCCCCGGCCTGTGCGGCATGGCCGCCACGCTGACCGGGGTCGGGATCGGGCGCTTCGCCTATGCCGCGATCCTGCCCCTGCTGGTGCGGCAGGCATGGTTCGACCTGACCGCGGCAGGCTACCTCGGCGCCGCCAACCTGGCCGGCTACCTGCTCGGCATCGGACTGGCATCGCTGCTGGCGCGCCGCTGCCGGGCCGGCCGCATGGTGCGGCTGTCGATGCTGCTGTGCGCGCTGAGCTTTTTCGCCTGCGGCTGGCGCGATGGCGGCCTGGCCTGGTTCGTGGTGTGGCGCACCGTCGCCGGCGCCTGCGGTGCGATCCTGATGGTGCAGGCGCCGGTGCTGATCCTGCCGCGCACGCCGGCGGCGCGGCGCGGACGCACCAGCGGCGTCATCTTTTCCGGTGTCGGCCTCGGCATCGTCGCCGCCTCCACCATCGTTCCCAGCCTGGCGAGCTACCAGCTGGCGGTGACCTGGCTGGCACTGGGCGTCGTCTGCGCGCTGCTGACCGCGCTAACATGGCGCTACTGGCCGGCCGCCGCACCCACGGCAGCGGCGGCGCACCGGACAGCCCCGGGCTGGCCGCGCCTGTCCTTGCCGATCCTGCTGCTGTGCCTCGCCTATACGCTGAACGCGATCGGCTACCTGCCGCATACCCTGTTCTGGGCCGATTACATCACGCGCGAACTGCACCAGCCCCTGGCCGTCGCCAGCTTCTTCTGGGCCTGTTTCGGCGTGGGCGCGGCATGCGGCCCTTACCTGACCGGCGTGATCGCCGACCGCTTTGGCCTGAACCGTACGCTGGCGGTGGCATTCGGCCTGAAGGCCCTCGGCGTGGCGCTGCCGATGTTTTCCCACGGCGCGGTGACGCTGCTGTTGTCGTCGGTGCTGGTCGGCTTCTTCTCGCCGGGTATCGTCGGCGCGGCATCCAGCTATGCGCTCGAGATCGGCGGCGCCGGAGACCACCGGCGCAACTGGACCGCGATGAACCTGTGCTTTTCGCTGGCCCAGGCCGGCGGCGCCAGCGGCATGGTGTGGCTCATGCATGGCCGCCAGTCGTACGCAATCCTGTTCTGGATCAGCGCCGCCGCACTCGCCGTTTCGGCGCTGTGCATCGTCGCCATCGCCATGCTGCGCTTCAGGCACCGTACCGGCGGCGCCCAGCCCGGCATCGCMTGAGGCGGCGCGCGACGTGGCGGACGGCGAGGTCAAGTAGAATGCGGGATCGGTTTACTCGCAAAGGAAGAATATGAGATTGGTTCGCTACGGCCGCCCCGGTAAGGAAAAACCCGGCCTGTTCGACGAAGAAGGCCGCCTGCGCTCGCTGGCCGGCATCATCGACGACATCGACGCGTCGGTGCTGTCCGAAAAGGCGCTGCGCAAACTGGCCAAGGTCGACTGGAAGACCCTGCCCATCGTACGCGGCGAGCCGCGCTTCGGCGTCCCGGTCAAGGGCGTCGGCAAATTCATCGGCATCGGCATGAACTACTCGGACCACGCGGCCGAGGTGGGCGCACCAATTCCGAAGGAACCGATCCTGTTCATGAAGGCGACCAGCTCCCTGTCCGGCCCGGACGATGCGATCCAGCTGCCGAAAGGCTCGAAGAAGACCGACTGGGAAGTCGAGCTGGGCGTCGTCATCGGCGAGCGCGCGCAGTACGTCAGCGAAGAAGACGCGCTGAAGTACGTGGCGGGCTATTGCGTGGTCAACGACGTCTCCGAGCGCGCCTTCCAGTTCGAGATGGGCTCGCAGTGGGACAAGGGCAAGGGCTGCGACACCTTCGGCCCGGTCGGCCCCTTCCTGGTGACGAAGGACGAGATCTTCGACGTGCAGGACCTCGACCTCTACCTGGAACTGAACGGCAAGCGCGTGCAGACCGGGAATACCTCGAACATGATCTTCACGGTGGCGCAAATCGTCAGCTACCTGTCGCGCTTCATGACCCTGGAGCCGGGCGACATCATCAGCACCGGCACCCCGCCGGGCGTGGGCCTGGGCCGCACGCCGCAGCGTTTCCTGAAGAAGGGAGACAAGCTGCGCCTGGGTATTGCGGGATTGGGGGAGCAGCAGCAGGAAGTGGTGGCTTACCCGAAGGCTTGATATAGGCCCGCTGCCTTAAACGTCGTTCCCGCGCAGGCGGGAACCCAAGTTTGCTCGCTGGACCGCATACTGACCTTGAATTCCCGCCTGCGCGGGAATGACGCCTCCTCTAGCCGAGCCCGGAATCCCCTCCAAAAAATTGAGGATTGAAAATAAGCGCGAAGCGCCGGGATTCTTTTGATTTTTACCGGACGGCATGCGAATATTTCCTGCATGACAGACCGCCTCCGCCTCATCCCTCCTGACGCCTGGACCGCCGCCCAGCGCGCGGCCGCGCAAGAGATCGTCAACGGCCCGCGCGGCGCCCTCTACGGGCCCTTCGTGCCGCTGCTGCACAGCCCCGAGCTGATGGCCCATGCGCAGCGCATGGGCGAGTATCTGCGCTACCGCAGCGCCATCGGCGTGCGGCTGTCCGAGCTGGCGATCCTCGTCACCGCGCGCGAATGGGACCAGCAGGTCGAGTGGGCGATCCACGCGCCGATCGCGCTGCAGGCCGGCATCGCGGCGGACCTGATCGACGCCATCGCGCACCGCCGGCGGCCGAAGGCGATGCCGGCCGACGAAGAGGCGGTGTACGACTTCTGCGTGGAGCTGCACCGCGACAAGCGGGTCTCCGACCGCGTCTATCAGAATGCGCTGGCGCTGTTCGGCGAGCAGGGCGTGGTCGACCTGATGGGCGTGAACGGCTACTACACCTTCCTGGCGATGGTGATGAACAGCGCGCAGACCGCGGCGCCGGCGTCGAGCGCGGATCCGCTGCCGGAATGAGGGCTGCCGGGATGGCTTATCGACGCGTTGGCGCGTTCGTCGCCGCCTTCCGGGCTTTCGTCGCGCAGTGCCACGCGCTGCGCTTCCGGCAGGCAAAGTAGGGGCGTAACACCACCCCTCAACCAACGGAGACATGAATGAAACCACACTACGTGCTTGCAGCGGCGATCGCCGCCACCTCGGTCCTGGCCCTGGCCGCTGCACCGGAACCGCTGCCGGCACCCTGGCAGCTGGCCGGCGAGAATCCGCAGAAATTCGCGGCCGGCGTAGACCAGGAAGACGGCGTCAAGGGCGCCAAGTTCCTCACCAATAAAAGCGACGATGGCAAGGCCTGGGCTTCGCTGACCCAGGCGATCTCGGCGCAGAACTACGTCGGCCAGCGGGTGCGCTTCCGTGCGCGCGTACGCACCCAGGATGTCGGCAACTGGGCCGGCCTGTGGATGCGCGTCGACGGCGTCAACCGGCCGGGCCTGTCCTTCTACAACAGCCAAGACAAGCCGATCAAGGGGACCACCGACTGGCAGGAGCGCAGCGTGGTGCTGGACGTCCCGCAGGATGCCCGCGCGATCGTGTTCGGGGTGATCGGCGCCGGCAAGGGCACCGTCTGGATCGACCAGCTAGCGTTCGAAACCGTCGGCCAGGACGTGCCGGTCGACAGCATACAGCCGGCCCGTTCGCTGTCGGTGTCGCCGACGCTGTGAGGGCCGCAATGAAGACCTGTGCCATGTTTGCCGCCGGCATCGCCGTCTCCGCGGCGGCGTTCGCAGCGGCTCCCGAACCGCTGCAGGCTCCCTGGGTCGTCACCGGCATGCACCCGCAGAAATTCACGGCCGGCGTCGACCAGGACCCCGGTGTGCGGGGCGCCAAATTCTTGCGCAACAAGGCGGACGATCCGAATGCCTGGGCCGCGCTGGCACAAGTAATCTCGGCACAGAACTACCTCGGCCAGCGCATCCGCTTCCGCGCCTTCGTGAAGACCCAGGACGTGAGCGGTTGGGCGGGCTTGTGGATGCGGGTCGATAGCCGTGCCGGCCGCAGCATCGCCTTCTACAACAGCGCCGACAGGCCGATCACGGGTAGCACCGACTGGCAGGAACGCAGTGTGGTGCTGGACGTGCCGCAGGACGCCGCGGTCATCGTGTTCGGCGTGAACAATATTGGCAAGGGCCAGGTATGGATCGACCGCCTCGGCTTCGACCAGGTCGGTCAGGATGTCCCGGTGGACAGCATGCAGCCCGGTCGTCCGTTGCCAACGGTGCCGGTCCTGTGAGTGTGCAGGACGACACCGCCGCCGCGGCTGTACGGCGCCTGTACGGTTGCAGCGCGCGCCAGGGCTTGTGCAGCCTGGCCGCGCTGTGCGCCTTCGTGTCTGGCGCCGCCTGGCTGCAACGGTATTCCCTGATCGGCTTGTTCACGGCGATCCTGGGGCCGATGCTGCTGACCTGTGCCATCCTGCTACTGGGCGCACGCATCTTCGGATCCCGCCTGGGCTGGCGCGAGGCCTGGGGAGCGCTCCTGTTTGCTGCCGGCGCGGGGACGCTGGCAGCGCTCGCGCCCTACCATGCCTGGATGCGATCGCAGGGCCTGGCTGGCTTACCCGATCTGCAGGTGCTGGCCTGCACCTTTGGCGTGAGCACGCTGGCGCTCGGCCTGCCGCTGTGGCAGGCCCAGGTCCGCGCCCGCGCCCAACAGTTGGCCGGCTTGCGCCACGCGGTGCTGGCCGCGGAGCTGAAAGCCCTGCAGGCCCAGGTCGAGCCGCACTTCCTGTACAACACCCTCGCCAACACTCGCTACCTGGCGCGCCATGATCCGGAGCGCGCCGCGCAGATGCTGGAACACCTGATCGCCTACCTGCACAGCGCCTTGCCCGACATGCGCAGCCAGGACTCGACCCTGGGCCGCGAATTCGACCTCGCTGGCCACTACCTGGCCCTGATGGCGATCCGCTTCGGCCAGCGCTTGCGCTACCGCCTAGATTGCCCTGACGTCCTGGCCGATATGCCCGTGCCGCCGCTGCTCCTGATGACGCTGGTGGAAAACGCGGTCAAGCACGGCGCCGAGCGCAAGCCCGGCCCCGTCAGCGTGAGCCTCGACGCGCAGCGCGCCGGCGCAGCGGTGACGATTACGGTCGGCGACGACGGGGCAGGGATAGCCGCCACGGTGCTGGGCAGCGGCGTCGGCCTGCGCAACCTGCGCCAGCGGCTGGCCGCGCTGTACGGCGACGCGGCCACATTCGACTTGCGCCGCACGCCGGCCGGCGTGACCGAGGCTGTGCTGACGCTGCCGATTGTGGACGGAAAGCTGGACGGGAAGCCGGGTCTGGAGATGGCGGCATGAGCGGGCCCTGCATCCTGGTTGCGGACGACGAGCCGCTGCTGCGCGCCGAGCTGACGGAAGCGCTGGCGCGGCTGTGGCCCGAAGCCCGCATCGTCGAGGCGGAGGATGGCATCGAGGCGCTGCGCTTGGGCCGCGAGATGGCGCCGCAAGTCGCCTTCCTCGACATCCGCATGCCCGGCCTGGATGGCCTGGAACTGGCGCGCGTGTTCGGGGCGCGCACCCACGTCGTGTTCGTGACGGCCTTCGGCGACCATGCCCTGGCAGCCTTCGACGAAGGCGCGGTCGATTACGTGATGAAGCCGCTGGGCATGGAGCGCCTCGCGCGTGCGCTCGAGCGGGCGCGGGCGCGTATCAAGGCAACGCCGCCGGACCTGGCACGGATAACGCAGCCGCCGCCGAAGAGCCAGCCGGCCTGGCTACAGGCCACAGTCGGCAACACCATCCACTTCATCGACCTGGCCGACGTCGTCTACTTCTGCGCGGACGCCAAGTACACGCGGGTGGTGACGGATTCGTTGGAAGCGCACATTCGCCTGAGCCTGAAGGAGCTGGCGGAGTCGCTGGACGGCGGCGCGTTCTGGCAGATTCACCGCGGCTACATGGTGGCGATCAAGCGGATCGCGGCGGCGGCGCGCGCCGAGGATGGAACCTTATGGGTGCAGCTGCGCAAACATGGCGCCAGACTGCCGGTGAGTCAGCGTTTCCAGCACCTGTTCCGCGGCATGTAAAGCTAGGCCAGCGCTTCCTTGGCCGCCTGCTCCGGCGTGAACTCATCGTAGAACATGTCGGTGAACCACTCGACATTCTCTTCGATGTAGTCCTGCGCCTGCTTCTGGGTGGCGCCGCCGGCCACCAGGTGCTTCTCGACCTCGATGCACCAGTTGATCAGCGCCATGGTCTCTTCGTCGAGTTCTTCTTTCTTCGCCATCGCTTTAGCCCAATACTTTTTTGAAGAAGGCCGAGATGGCCTGGACTTCCTCGAGGCACACCGAGTGCTGCATGGCGTACTCGTGCCACTCGACCTGGTAGCCCAGCGAGACCAGCAGGTCGCGCGACTGCTCGGCGCGGGAGAAAGGCACCACGTTGTCGTGGCGGCCGTGGGCCATGAAGATCGGCGTGGACAGGCTTTCCGGGGTGCGTTCCGTCGCCAGCGTGGCCGACAGCGGCACATAGCCCGACAGGCAGATCATGCCGGCCAGCGCTTCCGGGTGGCGCAGGCCAGTCTGGATGGTCATCGCGCAGCCCTGCGAGAAGCCGGCCAGCACGATGCGCGAAGCCGGGATGCCGCGCGCCTTTTCGCGCGCGATGAAGGCTTCGACTTCCTTCTGCGAAGCGCGCAGGCCGGTTTCGTCTTCGCGGCGGGTCAGTTCGGCGCCGGTGATGTCGTACCAGGCGCGCATCACGTAGCCGCCGTTGACGGTGACCGGCATGGTGCGCGCGTGCGGGAAGATGAAGCGGATGCCCGGCAGGCCGGCCAGGTCGAGCTCGCGCACGATGGGCACGAAGTCGTTGCCGTCCGCGCCCAGGCCATGCAGCCAGATGACGGAGATTTCCGGGTTGTCGCTGGTGTCGATGGTGACGTGGTCGAGCAGCTCGCTCATGCATGCATCCTTATTTTTTCTTGGGGCGCCAGGCGGCGCACACGGTCGGGTCGGTATCGATGAAGGGACCGCCGATTAGGTCGATGCAGTAGGGCACCGCGGCGAACACGCCGTTGACGATGGTCTTGCCGTCCGCGTCCTTCAGGCCCTCGAGGGTTTCCTTGATCGACTTCGGCTGGCCCGGCAGGTTCATGACCAGGGCAGCATGATCAGAAGCGGGGTCGGGCGTCTCGCGGATCACGGCCACCTGGCGCGACAGGATCGCGGTCGGCACGAAGTGCAGGCTGACCTGGCGCATCTGCTCGCCGAAGCCCGGCATCTCCTTGGTGCCGATGGCGAGGGTCGCCTCGGGCGTGACGTCGCGCCGCGCCGGGCCGGTGCCGCCGGTGGTCAGCACCAGGTGGCAGCGCACTTCGTCGACGAGCTCGATGAGCGCGCTCTCGATGTCGCCGCGGTTATCGGGGATCAGGCGGGTCTCGACGCGGAACGGGGTGGTCAGGGCCTTGCCCAGCCATTCCTGCAGGGCGGGGATGCCCTTGTCCTCGTACACGCCGCCGCTGGCACGGTCCGAAACCGACACCAGGCCGACGACCAGTTCCTGGACCTTATTCTCCAGACTCATCGCCGCTTTCCTCTTCGCCATCGCCTTCCGCGGCAGCCTTGGGCGCCTTGGCCAGGTCCTTCAGGATCTGGAAGATCTCGCGGTAGGCCTTGGGCGGCTTGTTCTCGGCCTGCTCCTTGCGCGCATTGCGGATCAGGGTGCGCAGGTGCTGCGCGTCCAGCTCCGGATGCTCGCCCAGCAGCTGGGTGAGGGCCTTGTCGTCGGCCAGCAGCTTCTCGCGGCGGCGCTCCAGCGCGTGCAGGGCGGCAGCTTCGGCCTTCGAGGTGCCCTTCCAGCTCTCGATGGTGCGCTGGATGACGGCGACTTCCTCCTCGTCGAGGGAGCGCATCATCTTGCCCACGTACTGCAACTGGCGGCGGCGGCCTTCGTGGTTGGTGATGGTCTGGGCCATGAGGATCGCATCCTTGACCTCGTCCGGCATCGGCACGCGCTTGACGCGGTCGCGCGGCGCTTCGATGAGCTGTTCGCCGAGCTTCTGCAACTCGTTACTCTGCCGCTTCAGTTCGGACTTGGAGGGGCGGTCGTATTCCGGTTCGAACTCGTCGGAGCGGAAGCCGACAGCGCCGCGGTTTGCATTTGGCATGATGATCTAGATTCGTCAGACGCACGTCTGGACGGTAAAAACAGTAAACGGCTGCTATGATAACTGTTTTAGGGCTCGCTACGACAAACGCACATGAACGACTCCGTCTTCACCCATACCCAGGATCAGCTCAAGCAGCTCGCACAGGACGTGCTGGCAATTGCAAAGGAAACCGGCGCCAGCGACGCGGCGGTCGAGATCAGCGAGGGTAGCGGTCTGGCGGTGACGGTGCGCAAGGGCCAGGTCGAGACCATCGAGCAGAACAAGGACAAGGGCATCGGCGTGACCGTCTACTGCGGCCAGCGCCGCGGCCATGCCAGCACCTCCGATTTCTCCAGCGCCTCGCTGCGCGCCACGGTGGAGGCGGCTTACAACATCGCCCGCTTCACCGCCGAAGACCCGGCCGCCGGCCTGCCGGACGCCGATCTGCTGGAAATGAACCCGCGCGACCTGCGTCTGTGCTACCCCTGGGACATCGATGCCGAGGACGCCGTGCGCATCGCCCAGCGTTGCGAAGCGGCCGCCTTCGGCGTCGACAAGCGCATCACCAACAGCGAAGGCGCCAGCGTCTACGTGCAGCAGTCGCACTTCGTGGCCGCCAACAGCCTCGGTTTCTGCGCCGGCTACCCGTTCTCGCGCCATACCCTGTCGGTCGCGCCGATCGCCGGCAAGGGCAACAAGATGCAGCGCGACGACTGGTACACCTCCGCGCGCGACCCGAAAAAGCTGGCCGATCCCGAAAAGGTCGGCCGCTACGCCGCCGAACGCGCCCTGGCGCGCCTGAACGCGCGCAAGCTCGACACCCGCACCTGCCCGGTACTGTTCGAAGCCCCGCTGGCCGCCGGCCTGGTCGGCTCTTTCGTCCAGGCAACCTCGGGCGGCGCCCTCTACCGCAAGTCGAGTTTCCTGCTGGATTCTCTCGGCAAGTCGATCTTCCCTTCGCACATCCAGATCGTCGAAGACCCGCACATCGTCGGCGCGGTCGGCTCCTCGCCCTTCGACGAAGAAGGCGTGCGTACCCAGACCCGCAAGGTCGTCAGCGATGGCGTGCTGCAGGGCTATTTCCTATCTTCTTACTCGGCACGCAAGCTGGGCATGCAGACCACCGGCAATGCCGGCGGCTCGCACAACCTGGAAATCCTGTCGAAGGAAACGAAGATCGCCGACGACTTCGAAGGCATGCTGCGCAAGATGGGCACCGGCCTGCTGGTCACGGAACTGATGGGGCAGGGCACCAACTACGTGACCGGTGACTATTCGCGCGGCGCGTCCGGCTACTGGGTCGAGAACGGCGTGATCCAGTACCCGGTCGAAGAGATCACCATCGCCGGCAACATGAAGGACATGTTCCAGTCCATCGTCGGCATCGGCAATGACGTGCTGACGCGTGGCAACAAGTCGACGGGCTCGATCCTGATCGAGAAGATGGTCATTGCGGGAAGCTAAGGCCGCCTACCACTGCCGGCGTCAGCCCCGCTATGCTTGAGGCAATGGCCACAGCTTTAATGCTTGCTCCAGCAAGACTTCTGCACGCTCCCGGATATCAGCCTCTGTCCAACTGGACTTGCTTTGCAGGTAAGCGTTCAGATTAAGGAGGCTATATCGACAAATCTGCGTTCTTTTTCCCTCGACCAATTCGGTACCATTCTTCTCCCAGGTATCCAGGAACGGCCCGTTGCTGACCGAGCTGTTGAGGCTTTGCGTGAGCAGCGTGAGGTTACCAAAGGTCTGGATAACCTGGTTACGCCGTGCGAATTCGTGGTCCGATTCGTTCGCAAGTGGATAATTGGCCGTTCCCGCCCATCCCTGCGGCATAATGTGTTCCACACTGAGCTGCTCAGTGGTTGGGACAGCTAATTGCTCATGCTTGACGGTACGGGCCCCAACTTCGAGCGCACGCAGCACGGCCGCCGTTTTCGCAGGGCGCAGCTCCTTGTAGACTGGTCGGTGCATCCAGTGCTCGGCAAATTCATCGTCGCGTGGCCAACAAGTACTATGGCCGCTGAGTCCGATCAAATAGGTTCGCAAAGCTTGCGCCGGATTGGCCTCGGTGGGATTGGACACCAATTCCAGCATCCGCAGGAAGATACGGTTATATCCTTTCGTGGTGAATCCACACACAGCACGACGGGTCAGGAAAGACAACAAGTCTGACAGGGCCTGGCAGAGCGCGGGATCGTTCTTTTCGTAGTGTTCGCGCAGGAATAGGTACACGGGTGTCAGCGTGCTGACATCGAGGACTTTGATCATGCGCGCGAATTCGGCCACATGGTCGTCACCGTCAGGAGAAATCAGCTCGCTGAAGTATTGGCTGGTCCGGACAATGTTTTTCAGCTCTTTCTCGATGTCACGGGGCTCTGCCAGCCACCACTCCTTGAAAGCCTGGAAGACATGGCTTACCTTGGTCTCCCGCTTGCACTTCAAGATGGTGTAATGGAAGAAGAACAGGTCGATTCGGGGATGGGTAATGCGGCCTTGCCGTTCTTTCTCCCGCCAATAGCGATTCGCCGTCACTTTATCATTTTGGTCGCGCTGCTCATCGAAACCTTGCCAGAACTGGTCATATAACTTCCCTACGCTCATTTCGCGCCGTGCGGCATCGAGGAAAACAAAATTCCGGACCAGATCCGATGCAAGTAGCGGTTCGCCACGTGCGTTCAGCGTTTCAAAGATGACTTGCGGATCGTCATCGCCCTCAAGCGTCAGCGTCATTATTTGTACCGCCTCCTGCAGAGACATATACAGGGCCTGGGCACGCTGCAGGGAAAGTGCCGGCAGATCGGAAACGGGTAACTGCGGCACGTTTTCCTTGCGGACCGACTGGATGACGGCATCGGATAAGGTGTTATCGCCTTCCGGGTTTTGGGGTTCATCCATCGAAATCCCCGCCAGAAAGGCCTTGATGGCCTGGTGCATATACAAATAGGCCTGCACCATCAAAGGCCGTTCATGCTTTTGCCTGCCTGTTGTTGCTGGAAATTCCTTGCAAACTGCTTGCATGGATGGCGCAGTATTGAGAAAACTGATCTCGTCCCGGCCGGCTTTCGTCGGCCATACTTTGTAGCGATCCGATTCGACTGCGAAAGCGCCGTCGTTTTGAAGAAGGCTCGACAGCATCTTGGTCATCGCAATATCTTCCAGCTGGGCGACCGCATGGCGAAAGGCGAGCAGGAAAAGGTGGAGCGTCGTCGTGCGTTGCTGTCCATCGATAACTTCGTATGCGGTAACCCTGCCGAACGCGCCATTAATTGGCGTTAGCACGACGGAGCCTAAGAAGTGCTTTCGCAAAGGCGCCAACTGAGCGGGGCTCGACGTTCTGAGTAACTCCTGACGGTCGAGCCATGCGGATGCTCGTTCTTCGACGTCGGCCCATAATGGTCCCACCTGCTTTTCCAGCGTCCACACATAACCGCGTTGAAAAACTGGAATAACATATTGTAGGGGCGAGCTGAAAAGGCGGATTGCCGAGGTTTTATCGGGTTGCATTGATTTCGTTTTTCTAAAA
Organism: Massilia sp. 05N420; assembly: GCF_056397205.1. Lineage (NCBI taxonomy): Bacteria > Pseudomonadati > Pseudomonadota > Betaproteobacteria > Burkholderiales > Oxalobacteraceae > Massilia > Massilia sp. 05N420. The sequence goes on along the minus strand of NZ_JBFTMX010000005.1, from coordinate 66,835 downwards.
AGTCCCGTAGGGAATACATCAAATCGGGGACTATAAAACAGTACATCGAAAGCATGGAAGAAAAACAGCAGCTGTGAGCGAAATAAAACGGCGCCGCCGGCCGGGCATAAGCACCGAACTCGCCGCCCACGCAATTTTTTGGTTCCTGCAATAATGTGCAGATATGCACTGCACATAAAAAAGGAACCACGTGAACATTCTCGCCGCCGCCACCAAGCGCCACACCGCCAAAGCCTACGACCCGACCCGTCGCGTCCCCGAGGAACTGATGCAGCAGATCTATGGTCTGCTGCGCAACAGCCCGTCCTCGGTCAACTCCCAGCCCTGGCACTTCATCGTCGCCAGCACGCCGGAAGCCAAGGCCCGCATGGCCAAGGGCGCCCAGGGCGGTTTCATCTACAACGAACCGAAGATCCTCAACGCTTCGCACGTGATCCTGTTCTGCGTGCGCGCCGATGCCGACCAGCAGCACCTCGACAGCATCCTCGAGCAGGAGCAGCGCGACGGCCGCTTCCGCGACGAAGCCGCCAGGGCCGGCCAGGCCAAGGGCCGCCTGGGTTATGTGAACCTGCACCGCTACACCCAGAAAGACCTGCCGCAGTGGCTGGAAAAGCAGGTCTACATCGCCCTCGGTACCGCCATGCTGGGCGCCGCCAACCTGGGCATCGACACCACGCCGATGGAAGGCATCGACGTCCCCGCGCTGGACGCGGAATTCGGCCTGCACGAGCGCGGCCTGACCAGCCTGGTCATGCTGAGCTTCGGCTACCACGCCGAGACCGACTTCAACGCCGGCCTGCCGAAGTCGCGCCTGCAGGAAGAACAGGTGTTTACTTTCCTATAAAACGATGCGGAAGGGCTGGAGCGCGGGAAACCAGGCCCGCTCGAGGAGCTTCATGAATCCCTCGCGGGTCGGATAGCCCTCGTTCTCCCAGTCTTCCGCGTAGTGTTCCGGGTCGGTCGCCAGGACCCCGCGGCTGTCGACGTGGAACACGCGCTCGAGGGGCGAGTGGAATTCCGCCAGCACCTCGTCGTTCACCACGTCGATCATGCGCTTCATGACTTCGGTGCGGAAGGCCAGGTCGGGATCGACGTCGGCGTCGTCCATGATGGTCGTGAGCCAGCCGCCATGGCTGTTGACGAAGCCGCGGCCGTCGGGCACCGGATAGTCGTAGCCGTTCAGGAAGATCGGCTGTTGCCAAGTGGTCTTGCGGTAGGCCCAGCGGATGGCGCGGATGATGCCGTTCAGGCCTTCGCTGATGTGGTAGAGCATCAGGTCGAGGCGCGCAGGCGAGAAGCAGGCGGCCGGATCGGAGGCGGAGGAGCAATCGTCGCGCAGCGCCAGCCGGTGCTCGAGCGCGTCGTTGGCGAAGCCGCCGAGATAGACTTCGCTGAAGTGGCAATCCGGCGACAGGTGCATGCGGATCACGCTGGCATAGTGACCGTCGCCGATGTACTCGTTCAGCCTGGCGCCATTGAAGCCGAGCAGGCGGACACCCGCATGCTCGGGAGAGACCTTCGGGTGCTCGACCAGCGCATGCAGCAGCGTCTGGTCGGTATGCCAGAACCAGGCGTCGCCCAGCGCCAGTCCGGCGGGAGGCAGCGCTCCCGCAGCCGGACTTTCTCCTGGCCGATAGACATTGCCCATGCCGCTCTCCGCAGTTTCCCTGGCGCTGGCCGCCGCTCATGCTTTTGACAGGCGGCGGCGCAGGCCGGTTCCCGGCCGGGCAAAGACTTACTTGATCGCGCGGACCGCCTGCAGTACCGGCTGCAGCACGCTAGCGCCCAGGCGGGCGCTGCGCGCGCCATCCCAGCCCACTTGCGGATCCGGATCGTTGGCGTTGTCCTTGAACGGCAGTTCGAGGGTCAGCGACAGGCAGCCGAAGGCGTGGGTGATGTGTGGCGAACCCATGGTCAGGGTCTCTTCGCTATAGGGCGTCTCGCCATAGCCGTGCACGTCCTGGAAGTCCGGGCTGGCGACCATGAAGGCGTCCGAGAAGGCCTTCTGGGCGGCGGCCTGTTCGGCCGTGAAGTTCGGCAGGGATTCGCTGCCGGCGATGAACACATAGGGCAGGCCTTCGTCGCCGTGCACGTCCAGGCACATGTCGACGCCGACCTCGTGCATCTTCTGCTTGACGAGGAAGACTTCCGGGCTGCGCTCCATGGTCGGGTTCAGCCATTCGCGGTTCAGGTTGGCGCCGGCGRCATTCGTGCGCAGGTTGCCGCGCACCGAGCCGTCCGGGTTCATGTTCGGCACCACATAGAACACGCTTTCTTTCAGCAGCTGGCGCCCGAAGGGGTGAGCGGGATCGAGCAGGGCGTCGAGCATGCCCTCGACGAACCACTCGGCCATCGTCTCGCCCGGGTGCTGGCGTGCGATCACCCACACTTTTTTCTTCGCGGGCGAAGGTTCGCCGATGATCAGCATGTTCAGGTCGCGGCCGTCGACGGTCGAGCCGAGGTCGACCATGCGCACCTGCTCGGACAGCTGGGCGCGGTCCAGCAGCTCCAGGTGGCGCTCCCACGAGTAGGGCTCGAAGTAKGCGTAGTAGACGCTGTCCATGGCCGGGATGTGCTCGATGGTCAGCACCTGGCCGTCGAAGCTGGTCGGCACGCGGAACCAGTTGATGCGGTCATAGCTCGCCATCGCGTTGTAGTCTTCCCAGCCCTTCGGGTAGGCCGACTGGCCGGCGTTGAGCAGGCGGATCGTGCAGGGCTGGGCCTGCGCGCCCTGCAGGCGGAAGTAGAACCACTGGGTGATGTCGGCGTGCGAATCCTTGCGGATGTTCAGGTCGATGGCGTTCGCGCTCGTGGCGTTCACGATATCGATGGCGCCAGCGTCGAACTGGCTGCTGATYTTGATAGACATTGTGCGTCCTGTAGTGGGGACCTCGTCAAACCTGCTGCGCGTTGCATTTTCGGCCTGCGATGCTCGCCGTACCGTAAGTACGGCTGCGCTTCTCGGCCGAAACTGCGGCCGCTCGCTACGGTTTGACGAGGTCCTGTTATTTGAGTGGTAGGGCGTGCATCATACCCATGACTCGTTTCGGTGCGCAAATCGGCTCGTCTGTTGCCGGTCAAATGTCGGCCATCCGGCTTTTGCTAAGGTGCTCGTTTGGGAGGACAAACATGAAGAACGAAATTCGTGTCGCACATGCCGAAATCACCAGCATCGACAGGCGGGGCTTCTGGCTGCGCTGCCATCGGGAGGAGCTGTACCTGCCATTCGCCATGTTCCCCTGGTTCGAGCACGCGACCGTGGCGCAGCTGTGCCGGGTCGAGTGCTTCGGTGAAACCTGCCTGTACTGGCCGGGACTGGACCTGGAACTGGGCGTGGAGAGTATCCGGCTGTCGATGACGGCGCCTCAGCGCAATCCGCCGAACCTGTCGTAGAAGCCGGCATCCGCGCCGGGCGCCTCCGGATCCTCGCGCCGCAGCACCTCCATCAGGTGGGCCTCGGCCCTTTCCCAGGTCAGCCGGTAGATCGCCTGCGCCAGCGCATAGGCCTCCGAGCCCGGCCAGGGATTCGGGAGCAGGGCCAAAGGCAGCATCGGATCGTGCAGCTGGACGCGGCGGTAGGCGTGGATCAGCAGGCTGCGCACCACGAACGCGGCCTGGGGCGTGAGGTCCGTTTCCTCGCGCAGGGTCGCCAGCAGGGGCGTGAATTCGTCGATGAAGCGGCAGTAGTCGGATACCACGCCGGACAGGTCCCAGCCCTCCTGCACCAGTTCGCCCAGCGGACGCGAGCCGGCATCCGGCAGCTCGGCGGCGCTGCAGACGAAGACCTTGCCGCCGGCCTTGACCCGTTCCAGGATTTCGGCCAGCGGCGCGGGATCGGCGGCCGGATGCGCCAGCAGGCCCGGCGCCAGCATCGCATAGCCCTCCCACTCGAGCTCCTTGCGCACGGCCGTGCGCAGGGGCGCGTCGATGCTGCCGTTGGGCGCCATCACCAGGGTCCAGCGGCCATCCCAGTCGAGTCCCGGCGCGGCGTAGATGCGGCGGTTCGCGCGCTCGAAGCGCGGACGCGCCTCCGGCAGCAGGGCATAGCTGCTGCGCCGTCCCTCGCGGTTGGCCACCAGCCAGCCTTCCTGCACCAGGCGGAACACGCTGGTGCGCACCAGGCGGTCGGTCACGTCCATCGGCGCCACCAGTTCGATCAGGCTGCCCAGCCACAGGCGGGCGCCGTGCGGGGCGATGGCGTCGCCGAAGATGGTCATCACCAGCGATTTGGAGCGCGGCGGATCGGTGGCGAGGAAGCGGTTTATCCACTCGTTGCTGGTGAGCATTTTCATATGATTACTTTACCGCAATCACGACGCAGCCGACAGCTCTTGCATCACGATATGATTCAAAATTTTGGTGTACATCGCGTTTTTTGTATCGTATTATGGATTCAGTCAGAACACAAACGGAGACAGCCATGTACGCCCAAATGGTAGAAACCGGCCTCAAGAAAGTGCAGACGCGCGACGACATGAGCGCGGAAGAACAGGCTTTCCAGGCCCGCATCGACGCCGGCGTCAAGATCGAGCCGAAGGACTGGATGCCCGAGGCTTACCGCAAGACCCTGGTGCGCCAGATCTCGCAGCACGCCCACTCGGAGATCGTCGGTCAGCTGCCGGAAGGCAACTGGGTCACGCGCGCACCCACGCTCAAGCGCAAATCCATTTTGCTGGCGAAGATCCAGGACGAAGCCGGCCACGGCCTCTACCTGTACAGCGCCGCCGAAACCCTGGGCGTCTCGCGCGACGAGCTGCTCGATGCCCTGCATTCGGGCAAGGCCAAGTATTCGAGCATCTTCAATTACCCGACGCTGACCTGGGCCGACATCGGCGCGATCGGCTGGCTGGTCGACGGCTCCGCCATCATCAACCAGATTCCGCTTTGCCGCTGCTCCTATGGCCCCTACGCGCGCGCCATGATCCGCGTGTGCAAGGAAGAGTCCTTCCACGCGCGCCAGGGCTACGACATCATGATGCAGCTGGCCAAGGGCACGCCCGAGCAGAAGGCGATGGCCCAGGACGCGCTGAACCGCTGGTGGTGGCCCTCGCTGATGATGTTCGGCCCGTCGGACGCCGAATCGGTCAACAGCGCGCAGTCGACCCAGTGGCGCATCAAACTGTTCTCGAACGACGAGCTGCGCCAGCGCATGGTCGACCAGACCGTGCCGCAAGCCGAATTCCTCGGCCTCACCATCCCCGACCCCGATCTGAAGTGGAACGAAGAACGCGGCCACTACGATTTCGGCGAGATCGACTGGGACGAGTTCTACAACGTCCTGAAGGGCAACGGCCCCTGCAACAAGGAGCGCCTGCGCACGCGGGTGAAGGCCTGGGAAGAAGGCGAGTGGTTCCGCGATGCGCTGGTGGCGTATGCGGACAAGCAGGCGGACAAGAAAGCCGCGGCGTAAGAACAACCACCGTCGTCCCCGCGAAGGCGGGGACCCAAGTTGGGCGAGCAGCCTGCAAACAAACTTGGCCCCCGCCTTCGCGGGGGCGACGGCAGACAGGAGACACAAAAATGAGCAAAGAATGGCCGCTGTGGGAAGTCTTCATCCGCAGCCAGCACGGACTCGCCCACAAGCACGTCGGCAGCCTGCATGCACCGGACGCCGAGATGGCGATCAACAATGCGCGCGACGTCTACACGCGCCGTAACGAAGGCGTCTCGATCTGGGTCGTGAAGGCGGCCGACATCGTCGCCTCCAGCCCGAGCGACAAGGACGCGCTGTTCGAGCCGTCCAACAGCAAGGTCTACCGCCACCCGACCTTCTTCCCGATGCCGGAAGAAGTCAAGAACCTGTGAGGCCGGCCGTGGACGCAAACAATGCCAAGGTCGAATACCTCCTGCGCCAGGGCGACAACGCCCTGATCCTGTCCCAGCAGCTGTCCCAGCTGTGCGGCAAGGGCCCGGCGCTCGAAGAGGACATGGCGCTCACCAACGTCGCCCTCGACCTGCTCGGCCAGACGCGCATGTGGCTGACCTACGCCGGCGAACTCGAAGGCCATGGCCGCGACGAGGACCGCCTGGCCTACCTGCGCGACAGCCGCGAGTTCCGCAACTGCCTGCTGGTCGAGCAGCCGAACGCCGACTATGCGCAGGTCATGGTGCGCCAGTTCTTCTTCGATACCTGGCACTACTTCCTGATGCGCGGGCTGCTGGCCTCGACGGATCAACGCATCGCCGAGATCGCGGAAAAGTCGCTCAAGGAAGTCACTTACCACCTGCGCCGCAGCGGCGACCTGGTGGTGCGCCTGGGCGACGGCACGCCGCTCAGCCACGCGAAGATGCAGGCCGCCGTCGACGAGCTGTGGACCTATGCCGGCGAGATGTTCATCTACGACGCGGCCGACGAGGCCATGGTGGCGCAGGGTGTCGCGCCGCACGCCGAGCCGCTGCGCGAAGCCTTCCTGCAGCACGTCGGCGAAGTGCTGCTTGAAGCGACCCTGGCGATGCCGTCGCCGGAGGCCTATATGCAGCGCGGCGGCAAGCAGGGCCGGCATACCGAACGCCTCGGCTACATCCTGGCCGAGATGCAGTTCCTGCAGCGCGCCTATCCCGGCGCGGATTGGTAAGGCAGCACCATGAGCGAGGAGACGGTGATCGATACGTCCCAGGTCTGGGCCTGGCTCGGCGAGGTGCCCGATCCCGAGATCCCGGTGATCTCGGTGGTCGATCTCGGCATCGTGCGCGATGTCGCCTTCGACGGCGCTAGCGGCGAATGCGTGGTCACGATCACACCGACCTATTCCGGCTGCCCGGCCATGCAGGTGATCGCCGAGGACGTGGAGAGCGCCCTGCGCGCGCACGGACTCCAGCATGTGCGCATCGCCACCCGCCTGTCGCCGGCCTGGACCACCGACTGGATGAGCGAGGCCGGCAAAGCGGCCCTGAAGGGCTACGGCATCGCACCCCCTAGCCAGCAGGTGATCGACATCAGCGCCCTGAAGCACGGTGTGAAACGGCACGCGATCCAGGAGCCGGAAGTGCCGTGCCCGCATTGCGGTTCCCGCCACACCCTCGCCATCAGCCAGTTCGGCTCGACCCCGTGCAAGGCGCTGTACCGCTGCCTCGATTGCCGCGAGCCCTTCGACTACTTCAAGTGTCATTAAAACGATGAGCAAATTCCATCCACTCACCGTCGCCAAGGTGAAGCACGAAACACGCGACGCGATCGCGGTCACCTTCGACGTGCCGCCGCAGCTGCGCGAGGCCTTCCAGTACCAGCAGGGCCAGCACCTGACCCTGCGCGCGATGATCGACGGCGAGGACGTGCGCCGCTCCTACTCGATCTGCTCGGCGGTACAGGACGACCGCCTGCGCGTGGCGATCAAGCGCGTGAACGGCGGCCTRTTCTCGACCTGGGCCAACGAATGCATCCGCCCCGGCGTCACCATCGACGTGATGCCGCCCGAGGGCCGCTTCAACCTGCCGCTCGAACCGGAGAGCCGCCGCCACTACCTGGCCTTCGCGGCCGGCAGCGGCATCACGCCCATCCTCTCGATCATCAAGACCACCTTGATTGCCGAGCCGCACAGCCGCTTCACCCTGCTGTACGGGAACCGCGCTTCGTCGTCGGTGATCTTCCGCGACGAGCTGACCGACCTGAAGGACCAGTACCTGGAGCGCCTGAACCTGGTCTACATCATGAGCCGCGAGCCTCAGGACATCGAGCTGTTCCACGGCCGCATCACCGAAGACAAGTGCCGCGACCTGTTCCAGCACTGGCTGCGCGTGGAGAACGTCGACTACGCCTTCATCTGCGGGCCGGAAGACATGATGCATGGTGTCTCGGCCGCCCTCCAAGGCGCCGGCATGCCGAAGGAGCGCATCCGCATCGAGCTGTTCGCGGCCGGCGCGGCAAAGAGCGAGCGCAAGCCGCGCCCGGTGACGGCGGAGCCGCGTCACCAGACCGAGGTCACCGTGGTCATGGACGGTGTCCACGCCAGCTTCACGATGGACAAGGACAAGGAATCGCTGCTGGACGCCGGCCTGCGCGCTGGGCTGGACATGCGCTACTCCTGCAAGGGCGGCGTGTGCTCGACCTGCCGCTGCAAGGTGCTGGAAGGGCAGGTGGACATGGACGTCAACTACGCGCTCGAAGACTACGAAGTGGCGCGCGGGTTCGTGCTGAGCTGCCAGAGTTTTCCGGTGACGGATAAGATCGTGGTTGATTTTGATGTGCATGACTAAGCACCACTGACGCTAGCACGTCGTCCCCGCGGAGGCGGGAACGACGGGATAACAACAACGAGGAGACACCCATGACCTACGAATCCATCCAGTTCACCATAGCCGACGGCATCGCCGTCCTCACCCTCAACCGCCCCGATCGCCTGAACAGCTTCACCAAGGCCATGCACGGTGAAGTCCGCGACGCCCTGGACAAGCTCCAGGCCGACAAGACCGTCCGCGTGCTGGTGCTGACCGGCGCCGGCCGCGGCTTCTGCGCCGGCCAGGACCTGAACGACCGCGCCGTCGAACCGGGCGCGCCCGGCGTGGACCTCGGCGAATCGGTCGAAAAATACTATGCGCCGCTGGTGACGACCCTGCGCACCCTGCCGATGCCGGTGATCTGCGCCGTGAACGGCGTGGCCGCCGGCGCCGGCGCCAACCTGGCGCTGGCCTGCGACATCGTGCTGGCCGCGAAATCCGCCAGCTTCATCGAGGCCTTCTGCAAGCTGGGCCTGATCCCCGATACCGGCGGCACCTGGGTGCTGCCGCGCCTCATCGGTCCGGCGCGCGCGATGGGCCTGGCCCTGCTGGGCGACAAGCTGCCGGCCGAGAAGGCCGAGCAATGGGGCCTGATCTGGCGCTGCGTGCCGGACGAAGCCCTGATGGACGAGGCGATGGCGATGGCCGAGCACTTCGCCAAGGCGCCGACCAAGGGCCTGGCCTTCACCAAGAAAGCCATGCTGGCCAGCTGGACCAACACTTTGCAAGAACAACTGCAGCTGGAAGCCGGCATGATGCGCGAACTGGGCTACAGCCACGACTACCGCGAGGGTGTGGCCGCCTTCATCGAAAAGCGCCAGCCTCACTTCAAGGGAGAATGATCGATGGTCCAGGCACTCGAGAAGGGCAGCGTCGTCGCCGTGGTCGGCAGCGGCGCGATGGGCTCGGGCATCGCCCAGGTGGCGGCAAGCGCCGGGCACCAGGTGCGGCTCTACGACACGCGCCCCGAAGCCGTCGCCAAGGCGATCGCCGGCATCGGCAAGGCTTGGGACAAGCTGGTCGAGAAGGGCCGCATGGGCGCGGATGAAGCCAGCCTGGCGCGCGAGCGCCTGCGGCCGGCCGCATCGACGGCGGAGCTGAAGGACGCGGCGCTGGTGGTCGAGGCCATCGTCGAAGACCTCGAGGTCAAGCGTGGACTGTTCGCCGGACTGGAAGACATCGTTGGCCCGGACTGCATCCTGGCCACCAATACCTCGTCGATCTCGGTGACGGCCATCGCCGCCCGGCTGAAGCGCCCGGAGCGCCTGGTCGGCATGCACTTCTTCAATCCGGTGCCGCTGATGGCGCTGGTCGAGGTGGTCGAAGGCGTCGCCACCGATAAAAACGTGGCGGACACGGTCTACGCCACCGCCGAAGCCTGGGGCAAGAACCCGGTGCACGCGAAATCGACCCCGGGCTTCATCGTCAACCGCGTGGCGCGTCCCTATTATGCGGAAGCCCTGCGCCTGCTGCAGGAACAGGCGGCCGATGCGGCCACGCTGGACGCCGTGATGCGCGACGCCGGCGGCTTCCGCATGGGGCCTTTCGAGCTGATGGACCTGATCGGCCACGACGTCAACTTCTCGGTCACGCAGTCGGTGTTCAAGGCATATTTCGGCGACCCCCGCTTCACGCCCTCGGTGCTGCAGCAGGAGCTGGTGAATGCCGGCTTCCTCGGCCGCAAATCGGGCCGCGGCTTCTACCGGTATGGCGAGGGCGTGGCTGCGCCGGCGGCCCAGGCCGAACCGGCGGCGGAGATGCCGACGACGGTGCGCATCACGCGCCAGCGCGACCTCAGCGATCCCGTCTTCGACGCGCTGCAGGCCGTGGTCACCGAGCGCCTGGCGGCGCATGGGATCAATCCCAGCCATCCCTCGATGTTCGACGGTAGCGACACCCGCAAAGAGCCGGCCTTCCACGCCAATGGCGCCGCGATCTACCTGACCGACGGCCGCAGCGCCACCCAGCGCGCGGCCGACGACGATCACCCGAATACCGTGCTGTTCGACCTGGTGCTCGACCCGGCCAGGGCCACCCGCATCGCGCTGGCGAAAGCCGACCAGTGCAGCGAGGAAGCCTGGCGCGGCGCGGTCGGCCTGTTCCAGGCGGCCGGCTTCACTGTCACGCGCCTGGACGACGTGCCCGGCATGGCCGTGATGCGCACCTTCGCCATGCTGGCCAACGAGGCGGCGGACGCCGTCAACCAGGGCGTGTGCAGTGCGCGCGCCGTCGACGTCGCCATGCAGAAGGGCGTGAACTATCCGCGCGGACCGCTGGCCTGGGCCGATGCGGTCGGCCTGCGCCATGTCGCCGCGGTGCTGCACAACCTGGCGGCCACCTATGGCGAAGACCGTTATCGCGTGTCGCCGCTGTTGCGCCGCAAGCTGGCGGCCAATCCGGAAGGAGCGAGATTCCATGCAGTTTGATACCCGCGAACGTGCGCAGCAGCTGGCCGAACTGGCCGGCAAGACCATGTTCGAGCGCGACCCGGCCAGCCAGCGCCTCGGCATGAGCCTGGACCAGATCCGCCCGGGCTATGCGCGCATGAGCATGCGCGTGCGCGAGGACATGCTGAACGGTCACGGCACCTGCCACGGCGGCTATATCTTCATGCTGGCCGACAGCGCCTTCGCTTTCGCCTGCAACTCGCACAACTTCAACACGGTCGGCGCCGGCTGCAGCATCGATTACCTGTCGCCGGGACGCGAAGGCGACCTGTTGACGGCCGAAGCGGTCGAACAGGCGCTGTCCGGCAAGACCGGTGTCTATGACATCGTGGTCACCAACCAGGAGGGGCGCAAGGTCGCGCTCTTTCGCGGCAAATCCCACCGTGTGAACGGCATGGTGGCGGAAGCGGGCAATACCCAGTAATCAAGTAAGGAGAGGCAGATGGTGCAAGGCATTCCTCAACCCGGCGATCTCGAAGCGATCGAGCGCGCCAGCCGCGACGAGCTGCAGGCCCTGCAGCTCGAGCGCCTCAAATGGACGCTCAAGCACGCTTACGAGAACGTGGCGCATTACCGCCGCGCCTTCGACGAGAAGGGCGTGCACCCGGACGACCTCAAGACGCTCGCCGACCTGGCGAAATTTCCCTTCACCGAGAAGAAGACCCTGCGCGACAACTACCCCTTCGGCCTGTTCGCGGTGCCGCGGGAGCAGGTGGTGCGCGTGCACGCATCAAGCGGCACCACCGGCAAGCCGACCGTGGTCGGCTACACCAGGCGCGACATCGACACCTGGGCCGACCTGGTGGCGCGCTCGATCCGCGCGGCCGGCGGCCGTCCCGGCGACATGGTCCACATCGCCTACGGCTACGGCCTGTTCACCGGCGGCCTGGGCGCCCACTACGGCGCCGAGCGCCTGGGCTGCACCGTGGTGCCGATGTCGGGCGGCCAGACCGAGAAGCAGGTCCAGCTGATCCAGGACTTCAAGCCCTCCATCATCATGGTCACGCCCTCGTACATGCTGAACATCGTCGAGGAATTCAAGCGCCAGGGAATCGACCCGGCCACGTCCTCGCTGAAAGTCGGCATCTTCGGCGCCGAACCCTGGACCGACGCCATGCGCCGCGAGATCGAGCAGGGCGCAGGCATCGACGCGGTCGACATCTACGGCCTGTCCGAAGTGATGGGCCCGGGCGTGGCCAGTGAATGCATCGAGAGCAAGGACGGCCCGGTGATCTGGGAGGATCACTTCTACCCCGAGATCATCGACCCGGAAACCGGTGAAGTGCTGCCCGACGGCGCCGAGGGCGAGCTGGTGTTCACCTCGTTGTCGAAAGAGGCCCTGCCCATCATCCGCTATCGCACCCGCGACCTCACGCGCCTGCTGGCGCCGACCTCGCGCTCGATGCGCCGCATGGGCCGCATCACGGGCCGCTCGGACGACATGCTGATCATCCGCGGCGTGAACGTCTTCCCCAGCCAGGTCGAGGAACAGGTGCTGCAGATGCCGGCGCTGGCCCCGCACTACCAGCTGGTGGTGAGCAAGGACGGCCACCTCGACAAGCTGGAGGTGCGCTGCGAGCTGCGCCCGGGTGCGGGGGAAGCTCTCCTTGCGGACGAGCAGATAGCGGCCCTGGCCCAGGAACTGAAGCACCGCATCAAGACCTATATCGGCGTGACCACCAGCGTGAACCTGCTGCCGGCCCAGGGCATCGAACGTTCGATGACGGGCAAGGCGCGGCGCGTGGTCGACCAGCGCAACAAATAATCCGAGGAGACTTTTTCATGACTGACGCATTCATCGTCGACGCCATCCGCACCCCCTTCGGCCGCTTCGGCGGTTCGCTCGCCGGCGTGCGCGCGGACGACCTGGCCGCGCTGCCGATCGCGGCGCTGATCGACCGCAACCCGGGCGTGGACTGGAGCAAGGTCGACGACGTCTACTACGGCTGCGCCAACCAGGCCGGCGAGGACAACCGCAACGTGGCCCGCATGGCGGGCTTGCTGGCCGGCCTGCCGCCCTCGGTGCCTGGCACGACCATCAACCGCCTGTGCGGCTCCAGCCTGGATGCGGTCGGCATGGCCGCGCGCGCGATCCGCACCGGCGAAGCCCACTTGATCATCGCCGGCGGCGTCGAGAGCATGACCCGCGCGCCCTTCGTCATGGGCAAGGCCGATACCGCCTTCTCGCGTACGGCGAAGATCGAGGACACCACCATCGGCTGGCGCTTCGTGAACCCGAAGATGAAGGCGGAATACGGCATCGACTCGATGCCGGAGACGGCCGAGAACGTGGCTCGCGATTTCAATGTCTCGCGTGCCGACCAGGATGTGTTCGCGCTGCGCAGCCAGCAGAAATGGGCCGCGGCCAATGCGGCGGGTGTTTTCAAAGAGGAAATCGTACCCGTCACGCTGCATGGGAAGAAAGGTGAATCGCGCGTGTTCGACACCGACGAGCATCCGCGCCCCGACGTGAGCCTGGAAGGCCTGGCCAGGCTGAAGGGCGTGGTGACGCCGGATGGTTCGGTCACCGCCGGTAATGCCTCCGGCGTGAACGACGGCGCCTGCGCGCTGCTGCTGGCGTCGAGCGCCGCCATCGAGCAGTACAAGCTGACCCCGCGCGCCCGCGTGGTCGGCATGACCAGCGTCGGCCTGGCGCCGCGCATCATGGGCTTCGGTCCGGCGCCGGCGACGAAAAAGCTGTTGCAGATGACCGGCCTGAGCATCGAGCAGATGGACGTGATCGAACTGAACGAAGCCTTCGCCTCGCAAGGGCTGGCGGTGCTGCGCGACCTCGGCCTGCGCGACGACGACCCGCGCGTGAACCCGAACGGCGGCGCGATCGCCCTCGGCCACCCGCTGGGCGCCTCCGGCGCGCGCCTGGTGACGGCCGCCGTGAACCAGCTGCACCGCACGGGCGGCCGCTATGCGCTGTGCACGATGTGCATCGGCGTCGGTCAGGGCATCGCCCTCATCGTCGAGCGGGTCTGAGATGCCGATCTACGAAATCGACGGCATCCGTCCGGTGGTCCATCCAAGCGCCTACGTGCACCCGACCGCGGTGCTGATCGGCGACGTGATCGTCGGCCCGCGCTGCTATGTGGGGCCCCTGGCCTCGCTGCGCGGCGACTTCGGCCGCCTGATCCTGGAAGAGGGCGCGAACCTGCAGGACACCTGCGTGATGCACGGCTTCCCGGAGGACGACACGGTGGTCGAAGTGGACGGCCATATCGGCCACGGCGCCGTGCTGCACGGCTGCCGCGTGGGCCGCAACGCCATGGTCGGCATGAATGCGGTGGTGATGGACAAGGCCGTGGTCGGCGCGGAATCCATCGTCGGCGCAGCAAGCTTCGTGAAAGCCGGCATGGCGATCCCGCCGCGCAGCCTGGTGCTGGGGGCGCCGGCCAAGGTGATCCGCGAAGTGTCCGACGACGAGATCGCGTGGAAGAGTCATGGGACGCGGCAGTATCACGACCTGGCGCTGCGGTCGATGAAGTCGCTGCGGGAGGTCGAGGCCTTTACCGAGGTGGAGGCTGGGCGTGGGCGGCTGGTGTTCGATGAACCTCACCGTCCTAAAAAGTAGCCGCGAGTATTCGTAGGAACTTGGATTCCCGCCTGCGCGGGAATGACGTTTCTGGGTACGTGGCCTAAAGACCGTCGTCCCCGCGAAGGCGGGGACCCAAGGAAAAGCATCCGAATTCGAAAATACTGACGTTAGACCAAACTGACCGAAGGAGACAGAAAAAATGACCCCAACCACCCTGCAAAGCTACATCGCCGGCCGCTGGCAAGGACAGCAAGCCCACCAGCCCCTGCACAGCGCCCTGGACAACCAGCTGATCTATCACACCCACGCCGAAAAAATCGACTTCGACGAAGCCCTGGGCTACGCCCGGAAGCAAGGCGTACGCGAGCTGATGGCGCTCGACTTCCAGAAGCGCGCCCAGCGCCTGAAGGCCCTTGCGCTCTACCTCATGGAACGCAAGGAAGAGCTGTACGAGATCTCGCACCTGACCGGCGCCACCCGCCCGGACAGCTGGGTCGACGTCGAAGGCGGCATCGGCACCCTGTTCGCCTACGCCAGCATGGGCTCGCGCGAGCTGCCGTCGTCGAACGTGCTGCATGAAGGCCCGGCCATGGCGCTGGGCAAGCGCGGCGGCTTTGCCGGCACCCACATCCTGGTGCCGCGCGGCGGCGTGGCCGTGCACATCAACGCCTTCAACTTCCCGATCTGGGGCCTGCTCGAGAAATTCGCGCCCAGCTTCCTGGCGGCCATGCCCTGCATCGCCAAGCCGGCGACCGCCACCAGCTACCTGACCCATGCCGTGGTCAAGATGATGATGGAATCCGGCCTGGTGCCGGAAGGCAGCCTGCAACTGGTGATCGGCTCCACCGGCGACCTGCTGGACCGCCTGACCGGCTTCGACGCCGTCACCTTCACCGGCTCGGCCGACACCGCCGCCAAGCTGCGCGCCAACCCGAACCTGATCCGCGAAGCCGTGCCTTTCACGGCCGAAGCCGACTCGCTGAACGCCGCCATCCTGGCGCCGGACGTCGGCCCGGACGACGAGGAATTCGACCTCTTCGTCAAGGAAGTCGCGCGCGAGATGACCGGTAAGGCCGGCCAGAAGTGCACGGCGATCCGCCGCATCATCGTGCCGGAACAGCACGCCGATGCGCTGGGCGAGCGCCTGCGCGCACGCCTGTCGAAGATCGTGGTCGGCAATCCGAAAGTCGAGGGCGTGCGCATGGGCGCGCTGGCCTCGATGGACCAGCACCGCGACGTCTCGGAGCGCGTCGAGATGCTCGCGCGCGGCAACGAAGTCCTGTTCAGCGCACGCGACGGCTTCAAGCCGGTGGGCGAGGGCGTAGGTGCCGGCGCCTTCTTCTCGCCGACCCTGATCCTGTGCCGCAACGGTTTGACGAACGACGCCGTGCACGACGTCGAAGCCTTTGGCCCGGTCAGCACCATGATGACCTACCGCGACATCGACGAAGCCCTGATTCTCGCCGCGCGCGGCAAGGGCAGCCTGGTGACGACCCTCGTCACGAAAGATCCGGCGATCGCCGCGCATGCGGTGCCGGTGGCGGCGGCCTCGCACGGCCGTGTCCACATCCTCGACCGCGTGGCGGCCGTCGATTCGACCGGCCATGGCTCGCCGCTGCCGCAGCTGAAGCACGGCGGTCCGGGCCGCGCCGGCGGCGGCGAAGAACTGGGCGGCATCCGCGCCGTGAAGCACTTCCTGCAGCGCGCCGCGGTGCAGGGCTCGCCGACCATGCTGACGGCGGTGACCGGCGAATACGTGCGCGGCGCCGAGGTCAAGGAAAGCGAAGTCCACCCCTTCCGCCGCTGGTTCGAAGACCTGGAGATCGGCCATTCCCTGTTGACCCACCGCCGCACCGTGAGCGAGGCGGACATCGTCAACTTCGGCGGCGTGTCCGGCGACTACTTCTACATGCACTTCGACGAGRTSGCGGCCAAGGACACCCAGTTCGGCAAGCGCATCGCSCACGGCTACTTCGTGCTGTCGGCGGCGGCCGGCCTGTTCGTGTCGCCGGCGCCGGGTCCGGTGCTGGCCAACTACGGCCTCGACAACCTGCGCTTCGTGGCGCCGGTGGCGATCGGCGACACCATCCGCGCCCGCCTTACCTGCAAGCGCAAGGTGGACCGCAACCGCACCGACGAGCAGGGTCGCGGGCAGGGCGTGGTGGCCTGGGACGTGCAGGTGACCAACCAGCATGATGAGCTGGTGGCGAGTTATGACATTCTGACGTTGGTGCAGAAGCGGGGTTAAGCCTACTTTCCGTTCCCGCTGCGGCGGGAACGGCGTTCGCGGGCTGTTTCCCTGCGGAGCGTCATGGCCCGACGCGCATTCATTTTCCCCATCCCCGGCGAGGCCAAGGGCTTGGCGATGCCGGCCCGAACTGCAGTCCGCAGCGACGGGTCGTAAATCAAATCGACCGCAAGCGCGGCGAGGCGCTGGGCTTCGGCATGCTCGCCGATGCCGGCCGTGATCTCAACATCGCGGCGTGCCGATTCGGTATAACTCTTGATACTGGCCCAGCGCTGCGGCGCCCGGGTGAAGCGGCGGTGCTTGATATCCTGGATGTCTTCGCGCAGCACAGTCGCCGAGGTGCGGAGCCGCGCTTCCGGATCCGTGCGGAGCTGATGGGCCAGTCGGTAGTCCTTCACTGCAACGATGGACGGCAAGGCCAACTTCGCGCATTCCCCCGCAAGCACCGGGTGCCGTTCGGCCAGCGCCATGTAGAGTTCATAGGTGGCGCCTGATTGGCCGAGCCGTTCGTCGATCGCTTCGATGTCGCGGAATAAGGCGTGGTTGCCTTCACCCTGGAGAAGGGTTTGCGCCTTCTGTTCGCGCAGCTTGATGAGCGCTTGCCGGGCAGGCGGATAGGCTTTGCCCAGTTTCAGCCAATCATACAGCGCGTATGACAGCCGTACGCCAGCCAGGTACCGGTTTTCTTCCAGCGCGTGATGGTGGAACCACACCAGTTCACGCAGGGCTTCCTCGTGCCTGCCTTCGCGCGCGGCCTGCCGTGCTGCGTGCAACCTTTCCAGTGCCTTCATCGCTTGCCCCCGTGTTAAAACCAGGAACAAGATAGCAGCTTCAAGAAGCGCAAAATGCGCTGATTCTCACCGCAGATTCGTCAGGTAAGCCAGCCGCCGCTCCGCCGACCCCTCATCCGGCTCGAACAGCACCAATTCCTTCATCACCCGCGTCAACCCCACATACAGATGCCGCACCTCATTGGTCGCATCCCTGGTCCGCACGAACTCGTCCTGCGCCAGGAAAGGCATCAGCACATAGGGCCACTCCCTGCCCTTGGCCGCCTGGATGGTGGTCACCCGCACCAGGCTGCGGCGGGTGCCGATGCTGTTCGCATTCTTCGACCTGCGCACCAGCGCGACATCGTTTTCCATCTGCGAAAGCAGGGCCAGGAACTGCGCCGCCGGCACCTGGCCGTGGCTCGAAGCGAAGCGTAAAAACGCGTCGATCGAGCGGCGGGCGGAAGCGACGCGGTCGCGGCTGACGAAGGCGCGGCTGGTGGCGTCGTGCAGGTCGACCTGGCCGCGCAGCATGGTCAGCAGCTCATGTGCGCTCGCGGTCCCGGTCATCGACGCCATCTTCTCGATCACGGGCCGGATCAGGTTCTTGGACTGGCGCGCCTGCGGGCTGTCGAACTCGGTCTCGCGCAGCAGGGCGCCGTCGAAGAAGCTCTTCAGCACTTCCGGCGTGCGCCTCACCTCGTCCTGGGCATACGCCAGCACCGAGCGGCGTTCGGCCCATTCCAGCTTCCAGTGCTTGGGATCGCGCGTCAGGTAGAAGTAGCGCGACAGCGCCAGCACCATCTGCACGCAGGTGTCGGCGTGGGCGCGGCCGTGCAGGGCCGAGTAATCGTTGCTGACGTAGTGCAGGATCCCGCGCAGCAGCAGGATCTCCGGCAGCAGCAGGAAGGTCTCGAAGCCGTCGCACTTGTACGGGATCTTCGCTTCCATCAGCGCGGTCTCGATCTCGATGCTCTGGTCGACGTCGCGCAGCACCACGGCGAAGTCGCGGTTGCTCGGCTTCGGGCGTCCCTTCTGCAGGCTTTCCTTGATGGCCTCGGCCACCAGGCGCGCGCAGTCGCCCGGCTGCGAGGGGTCGTAGCGCATGCGGCGCACGACGGTGTCGCGGTCCGGACGGCCTTCGCAGCCGTTGCGGGTCAGGCCGTCGGCAAGCAGCGCCGGGTCCTTGCCGAAGCGGTAGGACATCCCCAGCGGGAAGCGCTTGGCATCCGGACGGTAGGCTGCCATGAAGCGCAGGCCGGAAAAGACAGGGTCGGCGCCGCGGTCGCGGTTGATGGTCTGGTCCTTGTCGCCGGCCACCACCAGGCGCGCGCCGCGCCGCAGCCGCGCCAGCAGCTCGAACTCCGCCGCGTTCACGTCATGCCATTCGTCGACCAGGTACAGCGACCAGCGGCGCAGCTCCTGGCCCAGCGCCGGCTGGCGCTGCAGCAGGTAGACCAGGTCGGCGACGGCATCGTTCGGGCCCTGCCAGCGGAATTCCTCGGGGTAGGGATGGCGCTGCGCCTCGTACTCGCGGATGATGTCCGCGATCGGGTCCGGCTGGCCGGCCAAGTCGCCGTCGCCGCTTTCGTCGTAGTCGGCATCGTCGCCGTCGTTCGTATCGTCGTCGTCGTGGGACTCGGCGTCCTTGGGCGCGAAGGCGCGGGTTTCCAGCGCGGCCTTCAGCTGGGCCAGGCGGCGCGCGATGTCGTCCAGGTGCTGGTTGTTCTCGTCGAGGCCGAAATTGAAGTCGCTGCGGATGCCCTGTTCCTGGTAGCGCTGCCAGACGCGCGCGGCGGCGTCGACCAGTTCGCCGCGGATGCCTTCGACGTCCTGGTGCACCACCGGGCGGCCGATGCGGCCCTTCTCGGCCAGGTCCTCGATCAGCTGGCGCGCGAAGTCCTCGACCGTCATCACGAAGGTCGCGCTGTCTTCGCCGACTTCCTCCTTCAGCTTTTCATGGAAGCGCAGGCGCGCGCCGCGCGAAAAGCACAGGGCCAGGATCGCGCGTTCGGGCAAGCCGCCCTCGCAGGCCTGGCGCGCTTCCATCGCCAGCGTGGTGGTCTTGCCGGCGCCGGCGACGGCGTCGATCAGCTTGACTTTGTTGGGGGACTGCAGGATGGCAGCCTGCTGGCTGTTTGCTTGCGTGGACATGCGTGTTGGTTCCGGCTTTTTGGCTACTATACACTGTCATCTGTCCATTACCCTCATCAAGGAGCGTCCATGTCGCGGTTAGACCTGAGCAGTATCCCCGTGATGACCGGCACCGGTTATCCCGATCCCTTCGCCGAGGCCGTCAGCGGGCGCAGTCGGCAGGCGCTGGGAGACGCCGGCGGCATCACCCAGTTTGGCGTCAACATGGTGGAGCTCCAGCCGGGCGCCGCCTCTTCGCAGCGCCACTGGCATTCGCGCGAGGACGAATTCGTCATGGTCGTGTCCGGCGAACTGACCCTCATCACCGACGAGGGCGAAACCCTGATGCGCGCCGGCGACTGCGCGGCCTTCCCGGCCGGCCGGCCGAACGGCCATCACCTGGTCAACCGCGGCTGGGGCACGGCGCTGTTCCTGGTGGTCGGCTCGCGCAGCAAGGAAGACAGGGCCACCTACCCGGACATCGACCTGCTGTACGACGGCAGCACCGACAGCTATACCCGCCGCGACGGCACGCCGTATCCGAAACGCGACAAGAACGCGCCCCCGGTCACGACGCCGCTGCCGATCGAGGCCGAGACTTTGGCTCCGCGCGTCTACATCGCCGACCATGGCGAGCAGGATGGCGTTCATCCGGAGCGTGCCGAGCGCGACCCGGTCGAACGCGACTCAGGCGGCTGAAGCCACGCCCAGCCGGCCTTCCGGCGTCTTCACCGCGCGCAGATCCGCATAATCGCGCACCGCCGTCACCCCGGTGTCGAGCGGATGCGCGTGGGTGATGGTGACGACGATGCTGTCCATGCCGGCCGCTTCGGCGGACCTCAGGCCGGCCAGCGTATCCTCGAACACCAGGCAGTCGGCCGGCGCCACGCCCAGCTTGCGCGCGCCCAGCAGGAAGGGATCGGGCGCCGGCTTGCCGCGCTCGACGTCCTCTGCCGCCACCAGCACATCCGGGATCGGCAGGCCGGCGGCGGCGATGCGCGCTTCGGCCAGCAGGCGCGGGGCCGAGGTGACGATCGCCCAGCGCTCGCGCGGCAGGCTGTCGAGGAAGGCGGCGGCGCCTTCGATGGCTTCGATGCCGGCCACGTCCTCGATTTCGGCACGGGTGATGAAGGCGGCCTCAGCCACCGGATCGACGCCCGGCAGTTCGAGGCCGCGGATGGTCTCTTCGGTGCGCTTGCCGTGAATGGTCGGCAGGAAAGCCTCGACGTCCAGGCCATGCCCCCTGGCCCACTGGCCCCAGACCCGCTCGGCGGCCTTGATCGAGGTGAGGATGGTGCCGTCCATGTCGAACAGGAAGGCGGCGTAGCTGCGCTGCGGCAGGTCGGTCCGGAATGCTTGGGTCACTGTTTGCTTTCTTAGTAGAGTCGCCCGGAGTTTACCTTGCGTTCGTAACGGTCGTGCACGTGCTGGCTGATGAAGCCGGACAGGCCGCGGCCGGCAATGGCCAGTTCCTGCATTTTCGCGACGTTGGCGGCGCCGGCGCTGTCCTCGGTGTAGAGGTAGCGGTCGCCATTCCTGAATTGCACGATGATCTGGCCGGCGTCGATGTCGTAGGCAAGCACGCCGGAGTCGCCGCCCAGGTTTTTGTAGCGGTGCATCTGCTTTCCCCCCAAACTTTCCGTAGATTCTAGCGGGGCCGCACCGGGCTTGACGCTCGAAAGAACGGATGCCAGACTGACGGCTTTCAATGACCACCAGAGGAGACGACAAAATGAACCAGCCTGATACCGTCCTCCGGTCGGCCGCCTGACCCGCTGATCATCCCGGCGATGTTCCTGGCGCGTCCCGCGCGCTGACCTTCCATTCTCGACTCTCGTCCGTCCCATTCGCCATCGTGCGCGCCTGCGGCGTGGTGCCGGTCATGGTACTGACCAAGGGAGAAATCGGCAGCGAAGTCCAGGCCACCGGCGGCACGCGCCGCGGCGACGAAATTACCGCAAACTGCTGAGGGAGGTGCGCCGCGCCGGGCAGACGCCGCTCGACCGGATCGCCGAGCGGTCACGCTGGAAGGCCCTGTGCAAGGCGGCCCTCCAGTGCGGACGCGGCAAGCGGGGCGGCTGAAGGTCCTGCTCAGTCGGCCAGCTGGCCGCGCACGCGTTCGATGGCTTTGCGGACCTGGTTCGGCGCGGTGCCGCCGACGTGGTCGCGCGCGGCCACCGAGCCTTCCAGGGTCAGCACGGCGAACACGTCCTGTTCGATCAGCGGCGAGAACTCCTTCAGGCGCTCCAGCGGCATCTCGGACAGGTCGCAACCGGCCACGTCGCAGGCGCGCACGGCATGCGCCACGGCTTCGTGGGCGTCGCGGAAGGGCAGGCCCTTCTTGACCAGGTAGTCGGCCAGGTCGGTGGCCGTCGCATAGCCCTGCAGGGCGGCGGCGCGCATGTTCTCGGCCTTGACCGAGATGCCGGAAGCCATGTCGGTGAAGATGCGCAGGGTGTCCAGCACGGTGTCGACGGTGTCGAACAGCGGTTCCTTGTCTTCCTGGTTGTCCTTGTTGTAGGCCAGCGGCTGGCCCTTCATCAGGGTCAGCAGGCCCATCAGGTGGCCGTAGACGCGGCCGGTCTTGCCGCGCGCCAGTTCCGGCACGTCCGGGTTCTTCTTCTGCGGCATGATCGACGAACCGGTGCAGAAGCGGTCGGCGATGTCGATGAAGCCGACACGCGGGCTCATCCAGGTGACCAGCTCTTCCGACATGCGCGAGATGTGCATCATCAAGACCGAGGCGGCCGCCGTGAACTCGATCGCGAAATCGCGATCAGACACAGCATCGAGCGAGTTGTGGCTGACGTCCTCGAAGCCCAGGGTCTTGGCCACGCGCAGGCGGTCGATCGGGAAGGTGGTGCCCGCCAGGGCGGCGGCACCCAGCGGCAGGCGGTTCACGCGGCGGCGCGTGTCGGCCATGCGCTCGGCGTCACGGCCGAACATCTCGACATAGGCCAGCAGGTGGTGGCCGAAGGTCACCGGCTGCGCCACCTGCAGGTGGGTGAAGCCCGGCATGATGGTGTCGGCGTTGCGTTCGGCCAGGTCGGTCAGGGCGCCGCGCAGGCCTTTCAGCAAGGCGAGGATGTCGTCGATGGCGGCGCGCATGTACAGGCGGATGTCGGTCGCCACCTGGTCGTTGCGCGAGCGGCCGGTGTGCAGGCGCTTGCCGGCGTCGCCGACCAGTTCGGTCAGGCGCTTCTCGATGTTCAGGTGCACGTCCTCCAGGTCGAGCAGCCACTCGAACTGGCCGGCTTCGATTTCGCTGCGGATCTGGGCCATGCCGCGCTCGATGTCGGCGCGGTCCTGTTCGCTGATGATGCCTTGGGCGGCCAGCATCTCGGCGTGGGCCAGCGAGCCCTGGATGTCGAACAGGGCCAGGCGTTTGTCGAAGAATACGGAGGCCGTATAGCGCTTGACGAGATCGGAGACGGGTTCGGAGAAGCGGGCCGACCAGGCTTCCGCTTTTTTGGACAGTTGTGCGGTCATGATGGAGGAGGGGTGTGGGAGTTCCTTGGATCCCTGATTATAAACTGTGCACCGCTTTGCTTCCCCAATCCTTCCCCCAACGCTGGGGCGATGACTTTAGGAAAGAAATGCGGGATGATGTGCCTGTTGATAACGATAAGGAGACAGGCATGAAGCGTTGGACACTCGTGGCGGTGGCGATCGCGGTAGCGGTCGGCGGCATTTACAGCGCCAAGGCGCAGACGGCGGCGACCCCGGCAACACCGGCGCCCCCTGCTGCTGCGGCGGCACCGGCAGCACCTGCTACCCCGGCCGTGCCGGCGTCGAATTACCAGGCGCGCAGCGCCGACGTCGAGAGCGTGGACGGCATCGTCGCCGCACTGTACGACGTGATTTCCGGCCCGGCCGGCAAGCCGCGCGACTGGGATCGCATGCGTTCGCTGTTCGCACCGGAAGGCCGCCTGATGGCCGTCGGCGCGCGCCCGGACGGCAGCTTCGTCCTGCGCGGCATGGGTGTCGAAGACTATATCGCGCGCAATACCAAGGCCTTCGCCAGCATGGGCTTTTTCGAAAGGGAAGCGGCGCGCACGACCGAGACCTTCGGCCAGATCGTGCACGTGTTCAGTACCTATGAATCGCGCCACGCGGCCGGCGACGCCAAGCCTTTCCAGCGCGGCATCAACAGCATCCAGCTCTACAACGATGGCAAGCGCTGGTGGGTCGTGAACGTGCTGTGGCGCGCGGAAGACGAACGTTTGCCGTTGCCGGACCGCTACCTCAGCAGTCATTGAACGATGGGGCAGCGCACGATTGGCTGAATCGACCCTGGCGGCGCGAACGGCGCTAGAATTGGTTTTTTTACCAGAGTTGCCGATCGACGCCGTCCCATGATTACTACTACCAACGACTCCAGTTTCCAGGTCAGTACCGATCGCACGCGCCTGGACGTGCCGATGATTTATCGCTACCTCAGCGAAAACTCGACCTGGGCCGTGGGCATCTCGCGCAAGGTGGTCGAGAGCTCGATCGAGAATTCGCTGTGCTTCGGCGGCTACCTCGACGGCCGTCAGATCGCCTTCGCGCGGGTGGTCACGGACTATGCGACCTTCGCCAACCTCTGCGACGTCTTCGTGGTTCCCGAGTACCGCGGGCGGGGCTATGCCAAGCAGCTGCTCCGCATCGTGTTGGAGCATCCGAGCCTGCAGGGCCTGCGCCGCTTCACGCTCAACACCACGGATTCGCACAGCTTGTATGAGCGCTTCGGTTTCACTGCGCCGCAACGCCCGGAAACCGTGATGGAGCGTTACTCCCCGAACATTTATCTGACCTAACGCGGCTCAACACGGCGCCGGGCCTCTGCAATCAGGCTTACGATTGTTCCAACGGTCAAGATTGGAAGGGAGTCCATGTTAAGGCTCGCACTGCGTGTCGTCGTCGTCATGCTGGCCTTCGCCAGCGTCCAGTTCGCATCGGCCGCCGATGCAAGCGCCGCCTCCAACGCCACGCCCCCGAAGGGATCGCTGGTCATCATCGGCGGCAACCTGCGTCCGGCGAATGCCCCGGTCTGGGAGCGCATACTGCAACTGGCCGGCGGCAAGGATGCGCGCATTGCCGTGTTCGCCTCAGCCTCGGGCTATCCCGAAAAATCCGGCAAGTTCCTGGTCGACCGCCTCAACAGCTATGGCGCCAAGGCCTTTTTCGTGCCGGTGGCCGTCAAGCTGGCAGGCAGCGATTACCATGCTGCCGCCGACGATCCCAAGCTGGCCGAGCTGGTGCGTTCCGCGGGCGGCGCCTTCTTCGCCGGCGGCGACCAGATCCGCATCACCAGCGCCCTGCGTCATGAAGACGGCAGCAATACCCGCGTGCTCGATGCCTTGTGGGACATGTACCGGCGCGGCGGCGTGATCGCCGGCACCAGCGCCGGCGCCGCCATCATGAGCAGCACCATGTTCGGCCGCCCGCGCGCCGTGCTGGCCACGCTCAAGCTGGGCATCGAGGACGGCAAGGAAATCACCGATGGGCTGGGCTTCGTCGGCGACGACGTCTTCATCGACCAGCACCTGCTGGTGCGCGGCCGCTTCGCGCGCATGCTGCCGGCCATGCTGGCCAAGGGCTACAAGCTGGGCCTGGGCATCGACGAGGACACCGCCATGGTGGTGTTGCCGAACCGCGACGTCGAGGTGATCGGCTACAAGGGCGCGCTGGTGCTCGACCTGTCCGCCGCCAACGCGCGCGAGGGCGCCTTCAACGTCAGCAACGTCCGCGTCAGCTACCTCGACAATGGCGACCGCTTCAACATCGTCACCCATGAATTCACGCCCTCCGAAGACAAGGCCGACGGCAAGCTCGATCCCTCGCGGCCGTATTACCGCGAGCCCCTGTTCACCGCCGATATCCTCGGCAACTCCACCGTCGTCGACCTGATGAGCAAGCTGATCGACAGCGACCAGCCGGAAGCCATCGGCATCACGCTCGGCAGCCCGAACGGCGTCCAGCCCGACCTCGGCTTCGAGTTCCGCTTTACCCGCGCCGCCGACAGCGTCGGCTACTCGTCGGCATCGACCGATGCCTACTCGATCTACAACCTGCGGCTCGACATCCGGCCGATCCTGATCCGGCGGCCGCTCTACCAATACAAGTCGCCGCAATAATTGCATAAAAGAAAATATTGGGATAGATTGTTGCTTTGTCATCTATTCCATATCACTTTTTTATGCACTTCGAAGTCCCCAAAGCGAAGAAATTCAAGGAGTTCGGCGGCGAGTACGTGATGATCGTCATCAGTATCCTGACCGCGCTCGCGCTCGAGCAGGGCTTCGAGGCCATGCACCACCGCCACCTCGCGCATGAAGCCAGCGCCAAAATGAATGCCGAGCTGCGCCGCACGATCAAGGAAGTGGATGCCGCGCTCGAGCACAACGAGAAGAAGCGGCAGCAACTCCACCAGGCCCGCGACCAGCTGCTGGCGGGGATACGCGCGAAGACCGACGATGCCGAACTGATGCAACGCTTCAAGAAAGAATGGGCGGAGATGATGCGCCTGGACCTGGACACGCCCACCCTGCACCGCGAGGCATGGGAGGCGGCGGTCGCCAACCAGGCCGTCACCTGGCTGCCCCGCGAAGCGCTCGAAAATTATGCGGGCGCCTACGGGGCGATCCGCGACACCAGCACCTACACCTATAGCGGCGCACTGATGTTCCTCGATGCCCCGCGTCTCCTGGACACCTTCAGCAAGGCCGAGATGGGCACGGCGAATCCGCAGGAAATCTACCAGCTGGCGGCGCGGATGGTGGCGGCCTACGACAACCTCGACAACAACCTGGCGTCGCTGAACAAGGTGCTGAAAACCGTGGTGGCCGAAAACGACAGCGGCCACGCCGGCAAGTCCGGAAGCTGATCTCAGCGGCAGTCGCCGATCTTCTTCAGCAGCCGGTACTGGGCATCGACCATCGGCGGATTCGGATCGTGCCCGGCGCGCGGCACCAGCACGTATTCCTTGTGCGGGGCCTGGATGAAGTCGAAGTAGCGCTTGCTGGGTTCCGGCATGGTCAGCAGGTCCTGCTCGCCCTGCACCATGTAGACGGGCAGCGCGAACTTCGGCCCCAGCTTGTATAAATCGATCTTCGACGAGATGCCGTCGCCTTTCAGGCCGACGAACTGGAGCCATGAGTAATCCTCGCCGGCCGTGTAATCGGCTTCGTCCTTCGGCGTCGCATATGCCGGGTCCGGCGTCCACCAGGCCTTGGGCGCCGGCTCCGTGCCCAGGGCTTCGTACTTGCGCATGATCCGGCGGATGATGCCGGGGCTGCGCGGGTCGGTCCAGGGCGGCGCCCCGATCGCATCCAGCTTGCCGACCGAATCCGCATCCCCGGCCGCGCGCGCCAGTGCCAGCGTGGCRTCGTAGCTGCCGCGCTGCGAGACCGCGTTGCCGACCACCTGGGCGCTGCTGACGAAACCGCAGAACATCTCCGGATTCGACTTGGCCATATACACGCCCAGCACCGAGGACCAGGATCCGCCCATCAGGATCACCTTCCGCTTGCCGAAGCGCCGCGCCGCATGGCGCGCCACCTCGACGCCGTCGTCGCGCAGGCGCTCGACCACCAGCGGCTCTTCATCCTTCATCGGATTGCGCCCGAAGGTCTTGCCGGCACCGCGCTGGTCCCATTGGACGATGGTGAAGTCCTTTTCCCACCCCTTGTAGACCTTATCGGCCCACGGCGTGGTCGAATTGCCCGGCCCGCCGTGCACGATCAGGACGATCGGGTTGGCGCAGCTGCTGCCCTTGATCCTCACCCATTGTTCGATGCCGCCGATGGGCACGAAGCCTTTTTCGTCGATGGCCTGGCCGGGCGTGATGCAGGCTTGCGCATGGGCCGCCTGGTGAAAGAACAGCAAGGAGAGGGCGGCAAGGGCGAGGAAGTGGCGCGGCATCGTGTTCTCCAGTAAGCGTGCTGGCCATTCTTGCCGAGAAATCGGGCCGGGTCATCCTGCGTTAAATGACAGGAGGGCATGCCGCAGTGGATAGACAGGTTTACAATTCGATGATTCTCAGCTGCAAGGAAGACCATGTCCCCCGCTTCGAAACGTCTGCTGTCCACCCTGTTTGCCCTCGCCTGTAGCGCCGCCGCCGGCGCCGCCACGGCCCAGCAACCCGCCACCGTCCGCCTCGACTACACCCACAGCGGCAACGCCCTGTCCGAGCAATACGCCATCGAGCGCGTGCTGATCGAGCCGCTGCCCTGGCCGGGCGACATGTCCCAGCCCTTCGACAACACCAATCGCGGCAACAACCGCCTCGAAGTGGCCGATGCCAGGACCGGCGACCTGCTGTACTCGCGTGACTTTTCCACCGTGTTCGGTGAATGGAAGACGACCGAGGAGGCGAACAAGCTCAGCCGTGGATTCCATGAATCGGTGCGCTTCCCCCAGCCCGACCGGAAGGTAGCCGTGCGCATCCTGAAGCGCGACGAGCGCAACGAGTTTTCGGTGGCGTGGAGCGTCGAGGTCGATACCAAGGCCCAGGACGTGGTGCGCAGCCAGCCGCCGGCGCCGGCGAAACCGATCCCGATCAAGGTCAGCGGGCCGTCGCCGCAGAAGGTCGACCTGCTGATCCTGGGAGACGGCTATACCCAGAAGGACATGAAGAAGTTCGAGGACGATGCGCGGCGCCTGTCGAAGCACCTGTTCGAAGTGTCGCCGTTCAAGGAACGCGCCAGTGACTTCAACGTCTGGGCGATGGCGGTGCCGACCCAGGAATCGGGCATCACGCGGCCCTCGACCGGCGTGCACCACGCATCGGCGCTGGGCACGCGCTACGACATCTTCGGCAGCGAGCGCTATGTGCTGACCCTGGACAACCGCGCGCTGCGCGACATCGCCCAGTACGCGCCCTACGAGTTCATCGAGATCCTGGTCAACAACGATACCTATGGCGGCGGCGGGATCTTCGGCCAGTTCAGCACGGCGGCGGCCAGCAACGACTGGGCCAATTACCTGTTCGTGCACGAGTTCGGCCACCATTTCGCCGGCCTGGCCGACGAGTACTACACCTCGCCGGTGGCCTACCAGTCGAGCGGCGCGCGCATGGAGCCGTGGGAGCCGAACGCGACCGCCTTGCGCGATCCGGGCAAGCTGAAATGGAAGAAACACGTGCAGGCCGGCACGCCGCTGCCGACCCCGTGGCCGAAGGAAGAGTACGAGGCCTATTCGCGCGAGTACCAGAAGCGGCGCGCGGCGCTGCGGGCGGCGAACCGTCCGGAATCCGAGATGAGCGCCCTGTTCAGGGAAGACCTGGTGCACACGAAGGAACTGTTCTCGAAGGCGCAGTACCGCAACGCGATCGGCGCCTTCGAGGGCGCGAACTATGAGGCCAGCGGCTATTATCGTCCGGCCATGCAATGCATCATGTTCGACCGCAGCGAGCAGTTCTGCCCGGTGTGCCAGGACGGGATCAGCGAGATCATCGACCTGTACGCGCGCCCGGCGAAATAAGCGTTGGAGCGGCATCGCGCCGAATCGTGCGCTGCCGAACAGATGGCGGGGGCGCCGGCTCCTATGCTCGTTGCTTACCTAAAGCAACGGGACTCAACATGAAAACATTCCTCGCCACCATCATCTGCGGCTTGCTGGCGGCATCCGCCCAGGCCCAGGTTCAATCCCAGCCGCAAGTCAAACCCCAGCCGCGCGAGCAGGCCGGCAGCAGCGCCAACACGGCGCCGATCGGCCAGGCGGTGTCGGGCCATAACTCGACCGCTGCCGGCGTCTCCGGCACCGGCCTGCACACCGACGGTACCGCGACCACCGGCAGCGCGCATGGCGTTACCGGCGAGCAGGCGGCAGGCGTCAACAGCGCCGGCCAGGTCACCAGCAAGAGCACCGCCGTGATCGGCGTCTCGCCGGAGAAGGCGGACAACGTCAACGCCCAGGCGACCAACACGACGGCGCCGAACAGCACGGCCAAGGACGCCAAGGCGACCGGCGGGCGCGGCAAGGCCGGTACCAAGGCCGAGATGGAAGTCCGCAAGTCGAACACGACCAAGGTCAAGGAGCCGCCGGGCTCGCGCCTGAAGACCGTGCATTCGGTCGAGGCAGGCCGCGAGAAGCGCGCCGAGGTCAAGGAAAAATCCAGGCGCAAGGCAGCCAACCGAGAGGCTGGCGGCGACACCGAAAACCGCTGAGATCTTTCGTAACAACTTTAACAACACTTCCTTGGGCTGTGTGCGCTGTCGTACAGAGTCAATACGGCCCAAGGCCTATTCTGTTAACTCGAATTAATAAAAAGCCATGACGCAACTGCGTCGTCTCACCATATACGGAATAGGAGAAACCCCATGAATAAACTGCTCGCCACCCTGATCGCCGGCCTGTTCGCCACCTCGGTGTACGCTCAGACCCAGTCGCAGAGCACCAGCTCGACCGGTACCCCGACCAACAGCACCGCCACCAGCACCGCTACCGGCATGACCCCGGCCACCGCCAACGGCGTGACCCCAGCACCCGGCACCACCGTGGTCGGCACCACCTCGCCGGCCCACGGCACCAGTGGCATGGGCCAGACCGCCGCCTCGACCGGCGACGCCAAGGCCGACAAGGACATCGCCAAGGCGAACGAGAAGGAATCCAAGGAAATCGCGAAGCAGGACGAGAAGATCTCGAAGGCTACCCAGAAGGCCAACGAGAAAAAGGCCAAGGCCCAGCACAAGGCTGAGAAGAAGATCGCCGACGCCAACGACAAAGTGACGAAGGCCGACCCGGAACACAAGGCCAAGGCATCGGCCAAGGCCGAGAAGAAAATCGCCGAAGCCCATGCCGACGCGCAGGAAACCATGATCAAGGCCGACGAAAAGGCCCAGAAGAAGATCGTGGACGCGAATGCCGACAAGGCCAAGGCACAGAACAAGGCTGCCGAGAAGACCGCCAAGGCCGTGGCTGACGCGCACAAGGACGCTGCCAAGTAATCCTTCATTCTCCGCCAGACCCCGTCCGGACGCCGGTCCGGGCGGCGCGACCCTACGCCGGCGCAGCCGCGACGGCGTTCTTTCCTTCATTAAAATTTCACATTTGCCCGTCTGCAAGTCAGACGCTGCGCGCGTACGCGTGAACGGAATACATGATTCCATTGATCTACAACATTGATTTACATCAGATTTTATTTTGATTGTTGTTTTTTGTAACATTACAAAACCGTAATGTTGCGCTTGTTGCGAGCTCATCACTTGTCTCGTAGACTGGATTTTTAACATTTCAGTCGCCGGTTCAACAGGAGGAGTCGTATCGTGTTGCGTTCCCCAGCTCGGCCTTACCGCATTTCCCTTCCGCTTTCCCATTCGCGCGCGCACGTTCCGCTGCCGCCGCGCTAGCACCTCCGTCACACAAAGTTTCGCGCATCCGCCTGTTTACCCAGGCGGGTTTGCAAGGCATTCGAGCGCCAGGCCGGCGCACGTCCGTAGGTCGGCCTGTCGTTTGGATAAACCGTCACGGCCAGGGCCAACAGCCCTGGCTGGCGGGGTTGGAGACCGTCCCAACCGGGACGCCATTATTTCAATAAAGATCGAAACGGAGAAAAAATGCAATTCAGCCGTCAACTCAGCCTGCTCGCGGCAGGCCTGGCATGTGCTTTCGCTGCGCACGCACAAACCGTCAAGGAAACGCCGAATTCCCAGTTCAAGCCGACCGGCAAAGGCTGGGGGGAGCTGGACAATGTCGCGATGCAGCACTCGAACGGGCAGGCAGGCGGTGCCTCGCGCAGCGCCGGCATTTCCAATCTGACCCTGCACGGCGGCCCGGTGATGGTGGCGCCGACCAATATGTACTACATCTGGTACGGCTCGCAGTGGGATGCGGCATCGCAGAACGTGCTGACCAACCTCGGCCAGCACATCGGCGGTTCGCCCTACTTCAACATCAACACGACCTACTACAACAGCGCGAACGTGCACGTGCAGAACAGCGTGACGCTGGCCGGCAGCACCACCAATACCGGCACCTACGGCACCCAGTTGACCGATGCGAACATTGCCTCGATCGTGTCGGATGCGATCACCTCGGGCAAGCTGCCATCCGATCCGAATGGCGTCTACGTCGTGCTGACCGACCACTCGACCACCGCGACTTCGGGCTTCTGCACCCAGTACTGTGGCTGGCATGACCACACCTCGATTGGCGGCAAGGACATCAAGTATGCCTTCGTCGGCAACGCTGAAACCCAGTGCGCCTCGGCCTGCGGCGCGACCAGCCCGAGCCCGAACAACACCCCGGGCGCGGACGGCGCCGCCAGCGTGCTGGCGCACGAGCTGGAGGAAACGGTCACCGATCCGAACTTGAACGCATGGTACTCGAGCTACGACGGCAAGGAAAACGGCGACAAGTGCGCGTGGAACTTCGGCACCACCTCGCTGGCATCGAACGGCGCCAAGTACAACCAGACTTTCGGCACCATGAAGTACCTGATCCAGCAGAACTGGCTGATCGCCAGCACCCAGAAGTGCGTCCAGCACTATCCCTAAGCAGGGCGGCGTCGGACCTGGTCTGACGCTATCCTGACGATGTGGCGCCCGCCGCGGCATTGGTGGGCGCCAGCTTTTTCATTCTCCTGTCGAGGCATATGAAACGATTCCTGATTCTCCTGGGCCTGCTGGCCACCTTCGGCGGCGCGTTCGCGGCCGGCCAGGTCGCCCCGAACGGGCGCGGCGGGGCGGTGACGCCGACGCGCAACGTCCTCACTTTCACCAAACTCGAAAACGCCTGGCTCGAGGCGCTGCAGCGTCGCGACGCCGAGGCCCTGGGCCGGCTGCTGGCGGACGACTTCGAAATCCGCAGCGCCGCCGCGCCGGGCGTACCGACCGCGCGCGCCGAAGCCTTGCGCGAATCGCTGCGCGCGCCCGTGTCCAGGTCGTCGATCGAGCAGATGGCGGTGCACGAGTACGGCGACGTAATGCTGGTCAGCTTCCTGTGGACGATCGCGGACGGGGCCGCGCCACAGTCCTTTTTTGTGGTCGACACCTGGAAGCGCAGCGGCAGCGAGTGGAAGGCGACGGTGCGTTACGCCGCGCCGGCCGGCGCTGGCGCCGCGATGGTACCGGGAGCGGTCGCGCCCAGCGACCAGTCGCTGCGCAAGAAGATGTGACGCCATGGCCTTCCTGCTGGACAGCAAACTCGGATTCGGCACGGTCTGTGTGGCCGGCATTTTCATCGGGGTGACGGCGGCGTTCTGGCTGCAGGGCGGCGACGCGCCTCCCGCCAGGCCGGCGCCCGCGGCCGCATCGGCCTGGGATGGCGCGATCGGCCCCGGCGCCCTTGCCGCGCCGGCGCCCAGCCCCGGCAGCGCCTCCCGCGAGGCGGCGCCGGGCGAGCCGTCGCTGGTGGATGCCGGCGGCCGCCTCATCATCGGCCTGCCGCTGCGGCAGCTGATCGATTCCTACGTCGTGAAGACCAAGGGCGGCGCACGCCAGGCAGGCGCCGCCGAACTGCGCGCCTACCTGCGCCAAGGCCTGAAGCAGCCGGCGCTGGCGCAGGCGGAAGGCCTGGTCGGCGACTACCTGCGCTACCTGGATGCCGAGCAGGGCTTGCGTGCGCAGCTGCGCATCGCGCCGCCCGGCGAGGGCGCCCTGGATGCTGCCCAGGTCGGACAGATGGAAGACTGGCTGCGGCAGCGCACGCAGTTGCGCGAACGGATGCTGGGCACGGCCGTGGCGCAGGCATGGTTTGCGGCCGAGGATGCCGATTGCGACACCGCCCTGGCGGACTGGCGCAGGATGCACGCGCCGGCCGGGTCGGCCGAAGTGGATTCGAACGAACTGCAGGCACGGCGCCTGCACGGCGCCGTGCTGGAGCAGCGCCGCGAGGAGGGCGCGCGGCTCTGCGCCGCGCAGCTCATCGCGGGCATGGGCGGCGGCGCCGGAACATGAGGGAAGCGATGGAATGGAGACGATGAAAACGATGACGACGATGGCGAGAATCGCCGCGGCGATGGCGCTCGCCGCAGGAGCGGCAAACGCAGCAGCCCGCCCGCACACCGAAACGCCGGACGAGGCGCGCGTCCACAAGCTGGTGGAGCCGCGCATGGGCAACAACGTGAAGGTGGACGTGGTGGAGAAGACGCCGTATGGCGGTCTGTATGAGATCCGCACCGGCGGCGACATCTTCTATACCGATGCGAACGCGCGCTACATGTTCGTCGGGAAGGTGGTCGACCTGGGGACGCTGCAGGACCTGACGCGCGCGCGCACCGACGAGCTGGCGGCGATCCATTTTGCCGACCTGCCACTGGAGATGGCGATCAAGACCGTGAAAGGCAATGGCGAGCGGGTGATGGCGGTGTTCGAGGATCCGAACTGTCCTTACTGCCGCAAGCTGCACGAAACGCTGCGCGGCATCGACAACGTGACCGTCTATACCTTCCTGTTGAATATCCTGTCGGAAGACTCGGCGGCCAAGTCCAAGAATATCTGGTGCGCGACCGACCGCTCGCAGGCCTGGCAGCAGTGGATGCTGGAAACGAAGGCGCCGCCGGCCGCCCCGGCCGGCTGCATCGCGCCCGGGGAACAGGTGCTGGCACTGGGCCGCAAGCTGCACGTGCAGGGCACGCCGACGATCTATTTTGCCGATGGATCGCGCAGCGGCAGTGGCTTCGACACGGCGACATTGGAAGCGCGCCTGCGCAAAGGGACGAAACCGTAAAGTCGGTCGGATGCCATTCTGTTCGTGACGCCCGCCGGGGTAGCGACGGGCGTCACTTTTTTATTGGCCGTCGCCGGTCGTACGCATCGACAGGTCTTTCGCCTTCAGCTTGGCCGACAGCGGCTTGCCCTTGCGTGCCCGCTTGCCGAAGTGCGGCTCCAGGCCCGATGCGAACAGCTCCACGGTGCGCGGTTTGTCGCCGGCCCAGGTGCCGATCACGTTCAGGCCTTTCTGGTTGATCGGCTGGGCTGCGAGCAGGGATTCCTTCGGTTCCAGCTCCATCAGGGTCACGCCGCGGCCGCCGTTGGTCAGCACCTTCATCTCGTCGATGCCGAACACCAGCACGCGGCCCTTCTCGGACAGGCAGGCCACCGCGCCGGCGGTATCCGGCACCACGCGCGGGGCCAGCGGCACGGCGCCGTCGTCCAGCGTGATGAAGGACTTGCCGCCCTTCAGGCGGGTCGCCATGTCGCCGGCCTTGGCGATGAAGCCGAAGCCCGCGGTGGTCGACAGCAGCAGGCGCGTCTCGGCATTGCCGGCGAAGTAGTAGAGGATGCGTCCGCCGCCCGACAGGTCGACCAGGGTCGTGATGGGCACGCCGTCGCCGCGCGCACCCGGCAGCGCCGCCACCGGCACGGAGTAGGCCTTGCCGTTGTCGCCGATGCACAGCAGGTTGTCGATGGTGCGGCATTCGAAGGCGTAGCCGAGCGAGTCGCCGGCCTTGAAGGTGAACTGCGCCGGATCGTGGCCGATGCCGGTGCGCGCGCGCACCCAGCCCTTTTCGGAGACGATCACCGTCACCGGCTCGTCGACGATCTTCTGTTCGGCCACGGCCTTCTGCGCTTCCTCGATCAGGGTGCGGCGGTCGTCGCCGTACTGTTTCGAGTCGGCTTCGATCTCGCGGATGATCAGGCGCTTCATGGAAGACGGATTGTTCAGGATGTCTTCCAGCTTTTCCTTCTCGCCACGCAGCTCGGCCAGCTCCTGCTGGATCTTGATCGCTTCCAGGCGCGCCAGCTGGCGCAGGCGGATCTCGAGGATGTCCTCGGCCTGGCGCTCCGACAGGCGGAAGCGCTCGATCAGCGCGGCCTTCGGCTCGTCCGAGTTGCGGATGATGGCGATGACCTCGTCGATGTTCAGCAGGACGGTCTCGCGGCCTTCCAGGATGTGGATGCGGTCGTTGACCTTGCCGAGCTTGAACTCGGTGCGGCGGCGCACCGTCACGAAGCGGTAGTCGATCCACTCCTGCAGGATTTCGGTCAGGCCCTTCTGGCGCGGACGGCCGTCGCCGCCGATCATCACCAGGTTGATCGGGGCCGAGGTCTCCAGCGAGGTATGCGCCAGCAGCATCAGCATGAACTCGGCCTGGTCCTGGTTCTTCGACTTCGGCTCGAACACCAGGCGCACCGGGGCCTCGCGGCCCGATTCGTCGCGCACGGCATCCAGCGCACCGAGGATGGTCTGCTTCAGCGCCAGCTGCTCGGGCAGCAGGGTCTTCTTGCCGGCCTTGATCTTCGGGTTGGTCAGTTCTTCGATCTCTTCCAGCACGCGCTGGGACGACACGCCCGGGGGCAGTTCGGTGACCACCGCCTGCCACTGGCCGCGCGCCAGTTCCTCGATCTTCCAGCGTGCGCGTACCTTCAGCGAGCCACGGCCGGTGGTGTAGATGTCGGCGATGTTCGAGGCCGGGGTGATGATCTGGGCGCCGCCCGGGTAGTCGGGGCCCTGCACCAGCGTCATCAGCTCGGCGTGGGTGATCTTCGGGTTGCGGATCATCGCCACCGCGGCCGCCGCCACTTCGCGCAGGTTGTGCGAGGGGATCTCGGTGGCCATGCCGACCGCGATGCCGGAGGCGCCGTTCAGCAGCAGCATCGGCAGGCGGGCCGGCAGGGTGCGCGGCTCTTCGCTGGAGCCGTCGTAGTTCGGCTGGAAGTCGACCGTGCCCATGTCGATCTCGTCGAGCAGCAGGCGCGATACCGGCGTCAGGCGCGCTTCGGTGTAGCGCATTGCCGCCGCGCCGTCACCGTCGCGCGAGCCGAAGTTGCCCTGGCCGTCGATCAGCGGATAGCGCAGCGAGAAGTCCTGGGCCATGCGCACCAGCGCATCGTACACGGACTGGTCGCCGTGCGGGTGGAGCTTACCGAGCACGTCGCCGACCACGGTCGCCGATTTGCGCGGCTTCGCCGTCGGGCCCAGGCCCAGTTCGTTCATCGAGTAGAGGATGCGGCGCTGGACCGGTTTCTGGCCGTCGGACACGTCCGGCAGCGCGCGGCCCTTGACGACCGAGACCGCGTAGTCCAGGTAGGCGCGCTCGGCGAAAGTGGAAAGGGTGAGCGTTTCGGCATCAATGCCGGCCGGCTCGTGTTGTTGTTCGAAGAGGCTTGCTTGGCTCATGTTCTATCTATTCGTATTCGGTGCGTGGGCACGCCGTGCCCACGCATTACGTGCGCATCAAATGTCCGCTTCCGTCTCGTTACCGTGCTCTTCCAGCCATGCGCGGCGGGCGGCGGCTTCGCCTTTACCCATCAGCATATTGAAGCGCGCCGACGATTCGGCCAGGTTGTAGTCGCCGAAGGCCACCGGCAGCAGGCGGCGGGTATCCGGGTTCATCGTGGTTTCCCACAGCTGTTCGGCGTTCATCTCGCCGAGACCCTTGAAGCGGGAGATGCTCCACACGCCTTCCTTCAGGCCTTCCTTCTTGAGCTTGTCCTCGATCGCCAGCAGTTCGCCGTCGTCCAGCGCGTACAGCTTCTGGATCGGCTTCTTGCCGCGCGCCGGCACGTCGACACGGTACAGCGGCGGACGCGCGACACACACGTGGCCGTTCTTGAACAGGGCCGGGAAATGCTTGAAGAACAAAGTGAGCAGCAGCACCTGGATGTGCGAGCCGTCGACGTCCGCATCGGAAAGGATGCAGATCTTCCCGTAGCGCAGGCCGGACAGGTCCGGCGTATCGTCCGCGCTGTGCGGGTCGACGCCGATCGCCACCGCGATGTCGTGGATCTCGTTGTTGGCGAACAGGCGGTCGCGGTCGGTCTCCCAGGTGTTCAGCACCTTGCCGCGCAGCGGCAGGATGGCCTGGAATTCCTTGTCGCGGCCCATCTTGGCCGAGCCGCCCGCGGAATCGCCCTCGACCAGGAACAGTTCGTTGCGGGTGATGTCGGTCGATTCGCAATCGGTCAGCTTGCCCGGCAGGACGGCCACGCCCGAGGACTTCTTCTTCTCGACCTTCTGCAGCGAACGCAGGCGGGATTGCGCCTGCTTGATGACCAGTTCGGCCAGCTTCTTGCCGTAGTCGACGTGCTGGTTCAGCCACAGCTCGAGCGGCGGACGGGTGAAGGTCGACACCAGTTTCACGGCGTCGCGCGAGTTCAGGCGCTCCTTGGTCTGGCCCTGGAACTGCGGATCCAGCACCTTCGCCGACAGCACGAACGAGACGCGCGCGAACACGTCTTCCGGCAGCAGCTTGACGCCCTTCGGCAGCAGCGAGTGCATCTCGACGAAGCTCTTCACTGCGCCGAACAGGCCGTCGCGCAGGCCGGATTCGTGGGTGCCGCCGCTGACCGTCGGGATCAGGTTGACATAGGATTCGCGCACCACGGCGCCTTCCTCGGTCCAGGCCACGACCCAGGCCGCGCCTTCGCCTTCCGCGAAGCCCTCATCCCCTGCAGCCGCATATTGCGCGCCTTCGAACAGCGGGATCACGGTCTGGCCCTGGCCCACGGTCTGGGCCAGCGCTTCAAGCAGGTAGCCGCGCAGGCCTTCGTCGTAGCGCCAGGTTTGCGTATCGCCGGTCTTTTCGTTGGTGAGGGTGACGGTGACGCCCGGCAGCAGCACGGCCTTCGAACGCAGCAGGCGCTGCAGCTCGGCCATCGGGATCGTCGGGGAGTCGAAGTACTTGCCGTCCGGCCAGGCGGTGACGCGGGTGCCGTTCTTCTTGCCGCCGCGCTCGGCCGGGTTGGAGCTCAGCGGCTCGACCACGTCGCCGTGCTCGAAGGCCAGCTGGTGCACGCCGTTGCCTTGCTCGTCCTTGCGCCAGACGGTGATTTCGAGGCGCTTCGACAGCGCGTTGGTGACCGACACGCCGACGCCGTGCAGGCCGCCCGAGAAGGCGTAAGCGCCGCCCGAACCCTTGTCGAACTTGCCGCCCGCGTGCAGGCGCGTAAACACGATCTCGACGGTGGAGACGCCTTCCTCGGGGTGGATGCCGACCGGGATGCCGCGGCCGTCGTCCTCGACCGTGATCGAGCCGTCCGTGTTCATCGTCACGGCGATGTTCTTGCAGTGACCACCCAGCGCCTCGTCCGAGGCGTTGTCGATCACTTCCTGGATGATGTGCAGCGGGTTCTCGGTGCGCGTGTACATGCCCGGACGCTGCTTGACGGGCTCCAGTCCCTTCAGGACCCGGATGGATGATTCGCTGTAGTCGGTTGCAGTTTTCTTGGTGGCCATGCTGGATAGTTGTATGTCGAATGCCTGCGCATTCTATCTTGTCGGGCGGAAATGAGAACGCCAAACGACGCGGCAAAAGGCGCCAGTGTCGGTGCTTACGCGCTTTTTGGGAAGAGTGGCTAACGCAACACTGTATGGAAATACAGTATTTTTGCCTGTTGCGCCGAAGTTTGCAAGTGCTGGATGTGAGATTCTGTAAATGGGAATCGTGCGCGCCTATGGCAGGGCTATAGTGAGTTCATGGCAGAGGACAATGAAGACCGTGAAACTGCGGGGGCGCCGCGCGTGCCTGACCGGCGCGCGTCTGGAAATGCGTCGCGCTACCTGCGGCAGGGCGATACACCCTTGAATCTGGCCGGCCGCGTGTTGCGTTCGCGCTGGCGCGCCCTCAGCGACCGCTTCAGCCGCGACTTCATGCGGCGCACCCTGCGCATCGGCGTTTCCGCCCGCATCTTTCATCCGGAACCGGGCGCCGTCGGCCTGCGCAGCAAGAACCTGCAATACCTCGAAGAGTCGATCGCGCAATGGGTGATGTCGCGCGATGTGCTGGTCTTCATGGTGCCGACCGTGAACACCGGTGGTTTGCTCCACCCCAGCAACATCACCATGCGCCATTACGCGCGCCACCTGGACGGGCTGGTGCTGCAGGGCGGGGCGGACGTCTCGCCGATGACCTATTCCGAAACGCCCACCAGGCCCGAATGGAACGGCGACCGCGCGCGCGATGTATATGAACTGGAGCTGCTGCACGAGTTCGTCGACGCCGGCAAGCCGGTGCTCGGCATCTGCCGCGGTTGCCAGCTGATCAACGTCGCCTTCGGCGGCACCCTCTACCAGGACGTCGCCACCAATGTCCCCGATGCCCTGGCCCACGTGCACGAAGACTACGACGCCCACCGCCACGCCATCGTCTTCCCGCACGGTTCCTCGCTGGGCAAGATGTTCCCCGACCAGAAGCGCCCGATCGTGAATTCCATCCACCACCAGGCCGTCAAGGACCTGGGCCGCGACATCCACGTCGAGGCGATGTCGGACCCGGACGGGATCGTCGAAGCGATCCGCTACCAGCGCGCACCCTTTGTGATGGGGCTGCAGTGGCATCCGGAGTTCCACCGGGCGAAGGGGACGGAGCTGCTGGATTGTACGCCGGTGCTGGATGAGTTTTTGCGGGCTGCGCGCGAGACGCGGCTTTAAATAACTACCGTCGTCCCTGCGATTGACCACCGTCGTTCCCGCTATTGTTACCGTCGTCCCCGCCTTCGCGGGGACGACGAGATCATGCGCGGCAACGAGGTATTTCGCTTGCACAGCCATCAAACTGCCTCCATAATCTAAATGAGAATCATTCTCATGAAAACAAGGAGGCCCAATGGACGACGATTTTTTGGACGACACCCCCGCATCCGGCACCCCCAGCACCCGCCACGCCCTCTTGATCGCGGCCCTGCTGCACCTGATGTCGCAGTACACGATCCGCAGCGCCAAGCGCGACCCGCGCAATCCCGACGACGAAGGTCCCTGCGTCAAACTGGCTGCCGTGATCGAGCGCCACCTCGATGCCCTGGCGCGCCTGCCGGACGCCGAGCCGGTGCTGCGCGCCACCTGCGAGCAGCTGCGCGTGAAGTGGGAAGACCTGGTCGACAGCCGCATGCCGGCGCCAGCCAGGCGGCCGCTGTTGTCGCGCATCCTGCGTCCGGGGATGTTCAAGACCCCGGCGCTGGCCACCTGAGCCGGCGGGAGTTCAGTCCAGCCAGGTGCGCAAGGCCGCTTCGCCGTCCGGCGTGAAAGCCAGCACGCGCGAGTCCGGCACGCGCCCGGCCCAGCCCAGTTGCTGGAAACGGTCGAGGAGTAGCGTGCCGAGCTGGCCGGCCAGGTGATGGCGGCGCTCGCTCCAGTCCAGGCAGGTGCGGCAGAAGGGCCGGCGCGATGCCGGCAGCCTGTCGAGATCGATGCCGAGGGCGCGCACCGCGCCGCGGCCCGCATCGGTCAGATTGATGCCATCGGCGCCGAGAGAAAAAGCGCCGCGCTGCGCCAGGTGCTCGTAGATCAGCACGCCCAGCTCGCCGGCCAGGTGGTCGTAGCAAACCCTGGCCTTGCGCAGCGCCGGCTCGCGCGGACTGGAGCGCATCCGCACGGCGCCGGTGCCGAAGGCCACGCCCATCAGTGATTCCAGCAATTGCGCGACCTCGGCATCGGCGATGCGGAAGTAGCGGTGCCGGCCCTGCGCCTCGACGGACAGCAGGCCGGCATCCTGCAGCTTGGCCAGGTGGCCGCTGATGGTCTGGCGCGTGACGCCGGCGGCGTCCGCCAGTTCGGTCGCGGTCAGCGCCATGCCGCTCATCAGAACGGTGAGCACTTCGGCGCGCGCATGGTCGCCGATCATGGCGGCGATATTCGTGATGTTCGGTCCGTCCCTCATGCTTCGATGCTAACCGAAGCATCGGGGGATGGCAAAGGACTAGAGTGGCCCTGTCCATCACAAGGAGTCCACATCACCATGATTACCTGCTTCATCCGTTACGAAATCGACCCCATCCAGAAAGAGGCCTTCCGCCGCTACGCGGAAAACTGGGGCCGCATCATTCCTCGGCTGGGCGGACGCCTGCTCGGCTACTTCCTGCCGCACGAGGGCACGAATTACGAGGCTTGGGGCCTGGTCGGCTTCGACAGCCTGGCCGCCTACGAGGCCTACCGCGCTCGCCTGAGGCAGGACGAGGAAGCGTGTGCCAACTTCACTTTCGCGCGCGAAAGCAGATTCATCCTGCGCGAGGAACGCAGTTTCACTGAACTGGTGGAAGGCACTTTCCAGTCGGAGCCGCAGCGATGATCGCCGTGATCTTCGAAGTCGATCCGGACCCGGCGCACCGCCAGGAATATCTCGGTACCGCAGCCGCGCTGCGCGCCGAACTGGAGGCCATCGACGGCTTCATCTCCGTCGAGCGCTTCGAATCCCTGAGCCGGCCGGGCAGGCTACTGTCTCTGTCGTTCTGGCGCGACGAGGAGGCGGTGCGGCGCTGGCGCACCCAGGCCGCGCACCGGGAAGCGCAGGCGCGCGGGCGGCAGGGCGTGTTCCGCGGCTACCGCCTGCGCGTGGCCGAGGTCGTGCGCGACTATGGCCTGCACGACCGCGAGCAGGCGCCGTCGCTTACCTGGAACCTATCCCAGTAGGCCGGAGTCGCTCCTGACGCGCCTGGCAAGCGGGTGCTGCGTTGCTCGTCGTTGCATGGCTCGCCATGCGGCCTCCTCGCGCCTTGCCCGCACTTGCAATGCATCGTCATGAGCTTCCCCCCGCCTACCGGGAAAGGTTCTTAGGACGATAGATGGCGCAGAGCTTGTGGCCGTCGGGATCGCGGACGTAAGCGAGATACATCTTCCCGATGCTGCCTTCGCGCAAGCCCGGCGGCTCTTCGATCGAGGTGCCGCCCTGCGCGACCGCGGTGTCATGGAACTTCTGCACCTGTTCCGGCGAATCGCATTTGAAGCCGATGGTGCCGCCGTTGGCAAAGGTGGCGTCTTCGCCGTTGATGGGCTCGGTAATGCAGAAGGTGCTGCCGTTGTGGCGGTAGAAGAGCCGCGTATGGCCGCTGCCGGCGGTGTCGCGGAAGGGCTCGCCGGCACCGAGCGTGCCGAGCACGGCATCGTAGAAGCGTTTCGAGCGTTCCAGGTCGTTCGACCCGAGCATCACGTGATTCAGCATGCATGTCTCCTTTGATGAGCGAAGGCCCACATCATAGCGCGGCCCGTCGGCTCAGTCCCTGATCTCGGCCTCGACCAGCTTCGCCAGCAGTTCCAGCGACTCCTGCCAGCCCAGATAGCAGGCTTCCGCCGGAATCATGGCCGGAATCCCTTCCTGGCGGATCTTGACCTCGACGCCGCAGAACACTTCGCGCAGCTGCACCGTGGTCTGCATCCGGCCAGGCAGGTTCGGATCGTCGAATTCGGCCGAGTAGCGCAGGCGCTGGCCCGGCGCGAGTTCCAGGTATTCGCCGCCGAAGGTATGGCTGTGGCCGGTAGTGAAATTGGTGAAGGACATCCGGTAGCGGCCGCCGACCCGGACGTCCATCTCGTGGACGGTGCCGATGAAGCCATGCGGCGGCAGCCATTTGGCGAAGGCGGCGGCGGTGGTGAAGGCGCGGTAGACGCGGTCGGCGCTGGATTTCAGGACACGGTGCAGCTCGACGGTGTTGGTGGTCATGATAGCTTCCTTATCGTTGGTGGCAGAGGACATCCCTCCGATGGTACGACGAACGAGGCCCGGCAGATTCGACATGCTAGAGTAAGTCCATGTCCAGCTCCCGACAATATCCCGTGACGCCGGATGGACGTTATTTCGTCGTCGATGGCCGGCTTTGGCGCACGAGCAATCCTGCGCTGGCGCCGGAACTCAGGCAGGAATGGGTCGACAGGCTGATGAAGGCGCGCCGCCAGGTCGGCGTCGCGAAGAAGGTCGGCGACGTGGCGGCCGAACGCGGCGCCCGCCGCGACGTCGACGAAGCCAAGCGCGCACTGGGCGAACGCGGACCGGTGTGGTGGACGGACGGCGCGCCGGATTTCAATCGCAGGATGGTGGCGAACACGCCATACGCGGACTGGTATGCGGCCTTGCCGGACGCCCTTGAAAGGCGGCCCGGTACGCTGGGATAGAATGGCGGGATGACCCAAGCTCCACAGACCGCACCGCGCGCCCCGATCCGCCTCGCTTCCCAATTGCTGACCTGCCTGGTCTTCTGCCTGATCGCCGCCCCCATCATCTGGTTCGGCCGGCCGCATCCGCTGGAACTGTTCAGCCGTCCGCTTGGGCCGCTGACCCAGCTGCTGGTCGGCCAGGTGCTGGCGCTGCTCGCCGCCAGCGTGTCATGGCTGCTGTTCCGCATGACCGCCAACTCGGCCTCCAGCGCCCGCACCATCGAGAGCTATGCCAAGCTCGACCTGGGCGGCCTGAACCCGCTGTGGATCAGCATCGCCGCCGCGATCGGCGAAGAGATGCTGTTCCGCGCGGCCCTGCAGCCGCTGCTGGGCGTGTGGATCGTCTCGCTGCTGTTCCTGGTCACGCACGTGCCGGTGTACCGCTTCCGCAAGCTGGATGGCGCCGCGCTGGCGCAGGCGGCCGGCGTGTTCGTCGGCAGCGTGGTGCTGGGCTTCGTGTTCCAGCGTGTCGGCCTGCTGGCTTCGATGCTGGTGCATGCGTGGATCGATATCGTGGGCTTGATGATCGTTCGAGCCGCGATTCGTTAGTAGGGTAGGCACCCCGCGCCCACGCGGACCTTATTTGCTCAGCAGGCGCATCGCCCGC
Organism: Massilia sp. 05N420; assembly: GCF_056397205.1. Taxonomy (NCBI): domain Bacteria; kingdom Pseudomonadati; phylum Pseudomonadota; class Betaproteobacteria; order Burkholderiales; family Oxalobacteraceae; genus Massilia; species Massilia sp. 05N420. The sequence continues at coordinate 23,082 of NZ_JBFTMX010000005.1, read as the reverse complement.
TCCAGCCCATCTATCGTCACCGGAAACATCCGGTTATTCATGATCTGCTTGATGACGGCAATCGACTGCCGGTACTGCCACAGGCTTTCCGGCTCAGGATTCAGCCAGGCGAATTTCGGGAAGGCGTTGCAGAAGCGCGCCAGCCATTCGGCGCCCGCTTCCTCGTTGTTGTATTCGCTTGATCCGCCCGGGGCCAGCACCTCGTAGGGACTCATGGTGGCGTCGCCGACGAAGATCACGCGGGTATCGGGCGGGTATTTGCGCAGCACCTCCCAGGTCGGGAAGCGCTCCGAGCTGCGGCGCCGGTTGTTCTTCCACAGGTAGTCGTAGACGCAGTTGTGGAAGTAGAAGAACTCCATGTTCTTGAATTCGGTCTTCGCCGCCGAGAACAGTTCCTCGGTGCGCTCGATGTGGTCGTCCATGGTACCGCCGACGTCCAGCAGCATCAGCACCTTGATGCGGTTCTTGCGCTCGGGCTGCATCTTGATGTCGAGCCAGCCGGCGTTGTTGGCGGTCGAGCGGATCGTGTCGTCCAGCGCCAGTTCTTCGGCGGCACCTAGGCGGGCGAAGCGGCGCAGGCGGCGCAGCGCCACCTTGATGTTGCGGACGCCCAGTTCGCGCTCGCCATCGTAGTCCTTGTATTCGCGCTGCTCCCACACTTTCACGGCGCTGCGGTTCCTGCTCTTGCCGCCGATGCGGATTCCTTCCGGATTGGTGCCGCCGTTGCCGAAGGGGGAGGTGCCGCCGGTGCCTATCCATTTGTTCCCGCCCTCGTGGCGCTCTTTCTGCTCCTTCAGCAGCTCGGCCAGGCGGTTCATCAATTTGTCGTAGCCGAGCTTCTGCAGCTCGGCCTTCTGCTCCGGCGTCAGCTCGCGCTCCAGGCGCTTGATCAGCCAGTCGAGCGGGATGTCGGCTTTGGTGTCGAACACCGTCTCGATGCCCTTGAAATAGGCGCCGAAGGCCTTGTCGAACTTGTCGAAGTGGGCTTCGTCCTTCACCAGCACCAGGCGCGACAGGTAATAAAACTCGTCGAGCGAGGGCGCGATCACCTGTTTTTCCAGCGCTTCGAGCAGCGTCAGGAATTCCTTGATCGTGACCGGCACCCTGGCGTCGCGCAGGGTGAAGAAGAAATCAATCAGCATGCCTGCTCAGCCGGTAGTGCAGCTGCGACTTGATCTCGGGCCACTCGCCGCGCAGGATGCTGTACATGACCGTGTCGCGCACGGTGCCGTCGCGGCGCGGCCCGTGGTGGCGGAGTACGCCATCCTTCTTTGCGCCGAGGCGCTCGATCGCCGCCTGCGAGGCGTGGTTGAAGTTATCGGTGCGCAGGCCGACCACCGCGCAGCCGAGCATGTCGAAGGCATGCGAGAGCAGCATCAGCTTGCAGCTGGTGTTGACGTGGCTGCGCTGGCGGCTCTTCGCATACCAGGTGTAGCCGATCTCGACGCGGTCGATGGCCGCGACGATGTCGTGGTAGCTGGTCGAGCCGATCACGGCACCGGTCGGCACGTCGATCACGGCGAAGGCGCGCCGGTTGTCCATCTCCAGCGCGGTGCGGATGTACTGTTCCGTCTCGTCCGGCGCCGGAACCGAGGTGATGCGCAGGTTCCACAATTCTCCGTCCGCGGCGGCGGCGCGCAGGCCGTCGACGTGGTGCAGGGCCAGCGGCTCCAGCCGCACGCCGTTGAATTCGAGGGTGGCGGGATCGACGCGGATCATCGGTTGTGCCTCGCCATCGCCACCAGGCGCTCGAACAGGTGGACGTCCTGCTCGTTCTTCAGGAGCGCGCCGTGCAGCGGCGGCACGATGGTCCGGGAGTCCCCGCTGCGCAGGGCCTCGAGCGGGATGTCCTCGGCCAGCAGGAGCTTGAGCCAGTCGAGGAATTCGGAGGTCGACGGCTTCTTCTTCAGGCCCGCCACCTCGCGCAGCTGGTAGAAGTTCTCCAGCGCGGCGGCCAGCAGTTCCTGCTTCAGGTTCGGATAGTGGACGTTGACGATGTCCGCCATCGTCTCGCGGTCCGGGAACTTGATGTAGTGGAAGAAGCAGCGGCGCAGGAAGGCGTCCGGCAGCTCCTTCTCGTTGTTCGAGGTGATGATCACCAGCGGACGGTGCCTGGCCACCACCATCTCGCGCGTTTCGTAGACGTAGAACTCCATGCGGTCGAGTTCGCGCAGCAGGTCGTTCGGGAATTCGATGTCGGCCTTGTCGATCTCGTCGATCAGCAGCACCACCGGCTCGGGCGCCGTGAAGGCCTGCCACAGCACGCCCTTGACGATGTAGTTGTGGATGTCGCGCACGCGCTCGTCGCCCAGCTGGGAATCGCGCAGGCGCGAGACGGCGTCGTATTCGTACAGGCCCTGCTGCGCCTTGGTGGTCGATTTGATGTGCCACTGCAGCAGCGGCATGTCGAGCGCCGCGGCCACTTCTTCGGCCAGCATGGTCTTGCCGGTGCCGGGCTCGCCCTTGATCAGCAGCGGGCGGGCCAGGGTGAGGGCGGCGTTCACGGCCAGTTTCAGGTCATCGGTGGCGACGTAGGTGTCGCTGCCTTCGAAACGTTGGGTTGCGTGCATGGGACGTTCAAGGTGATGGGGAAGTGACATCGAGTATATGACAGTTGCATCGCCACCGCTGAATTGTTGCTTTGTAGACTGAGCCATATTCTTCATATAGAATCGGCTATTCGTAGTACATTTGCTAAGTTTTTGAGCAGTTGCGGTATACAATTCAACCATACGATTGTGCAATCATGAGAAAACCATTAGCTGTACTGTTGCTTGCCGCCGCCGGAGCCGTGATGGCCAGTGCAGCCGGCGCCGCAGAGATCGTCGCCAACCCGAAAGCCGCACCGAACAAGATTGAGCAATGTATCGGTTGCCACGGCATCCCCGAGTACAAGACCGCCTTCCCCGAGGTCTACCAGGTGCCGATGATCGGCGGCCAGTCCGCCAAATACATCGAAGCCGCGCTGCAAGCCTACAAGAAGGGCGACCGCAAGCATCCGCAAATGACGCCGACCGCCAGGGTGCTGTCGGACCAGGACATCGCCGACATCGCCGCGTACTATTCGCAGCAGTCGGCCGCCACGCCCACCAAATGAGCCGGGGACGCCATGAATAAACTGATCCTAGCCCTGTCCAGCGCCGCGGCACTGATGGTGTCCGCGTCCGCCTTCGCCAGCGGCGATACCGCGCGCGGCGCCGAACTGGCCAAGAAATACAACTGCGCCTCCTGCCACGGCGCCGACTACAAGAGCCCGATCGACCCGAGCTATCCGAAGCTGGCCGGCCAGCATGCCGACTACCTGGTGCATGCGCTCACCGCCTACCAGCGCGGCGACAAGGTCATGAATGGCCGTAACAATCCGATCATGGCCGGCATGGCCCAGCCGCTGTCGGACCGCGACAAGGCCGATATCGCCGCCTACCTGCAAAGCCTTCCGGGGCCGCTGGTCGTTCGCAAATAAGCGCTGCCAAGTAAACTAGCGGTCTCTCTGGTCCGCCGGCCCATGCCGGCGGACTTTGTTTTTTGGCGCTGCCGCTCACCGCGTGGCCGACGACAAGCTGGATTGAACTTGTTTCAGCGGACGCGCTTGCGCACGCAGTCGATATAGGCTTCCGCATCCGGCGGCAGCCCGCTGCGCTGCGAGGTCCACATCATCTCGCCCAGGCACTCCATGATGTCGTGGTGCGCATCGTGCTCGCCGATGCGGGCCGCAAGGGCATCGTGGGCCGCCTTGATGCCGCGCGGCTGGTCGATCGAGACCTGTTCGGCGATCGACAGGTGCATCGACAGGTGCAGGAAGGGATTCGGCTGGCCGCCTTCGACCGAGTAGTCGCGCGCCACGGCCTCGTCGGCGTCGAGCAGGGCGTCGTGGTATTCCGGATGCTGGTCGATCCAGTCGGCCGCGATCGCATCCATCGGGGTCAGGATTTCGTTGGCGCGGCGCTTGCGCCAGGCTTCGCAGAAGAAGCGGCGCACATCGTTGGAGGAGGGGGTGAACATGGTGGGGTCGCAGAAAGGAAAGCAGGCGCCATTGTAGCGCGCCTGCTTTTCTCGCGTTTGCCGGCTCAGGGAGCGGCGGTTGGCGGTGGCGCCACCGGCGCCGCCGGTTTCGCCGGGCGGCACTCGGCGTGCAGTTTCGCCAGCAGCGCCTCGGCCTGCGGCTTTTCCTCGCGCGCGGCATGCCATTCGGCCATGTAGGAGGTCGCCATGCAGGTGCGCGCATGCGCGGCCTGCTTGTCCTTGGCGGCGATCTCGAGCAGGCCGGCCTGGTCCAGTTTGCCGAGGTAGAAGTCGGCGATCGGCGCCGGCCAGTCGTCGTTGCGCTGCTTTTTCACGCTGGCGGCCAGTTCGGTCTTCGCCAGCTCGGCCTGGCCCTTGCGCACGCGGGCGTTGTACAGCCACAGCGGGCCGAAGCGCTCGGCAGGCAGCTGGTCGAGGGCGGCGCGCAGCTTCGGGATCGCCTCGTCGACTTTCCCGTGCAGCATCTGCTGGCGTCCGAAATTGAGGTTGGCGTTCGGCTGGCCGGCCGCGGCGGCTTTTTCCAGCCAGGACTGGGCCTGTTTAGGGTCGCGCGGGGCGCCGCGGCCGGTGTTGAGCATATAGGCCAGCGCGTATTGGGCGTCGGCATTGCCGCCGTCGGCCTCCTGCAGCATCCACGGTTCGAGGCCGGTGCGGCGCGAGAACACGTCGCCGCCGAGGTAGGCGATGTAGAGCTTGCGCTGGCTCATCGCGAACAATACGCGGTGGGCGCGCAGGAAATCCTGGCCCAGCAGGAGCTCGGCCTCGAGCTGGCTCTGGACGTCGACGATGCTGAGCTCCGCGCCGCCGATGGTCTCGCCGCCGATCTGCACCGACTTGACCGGCGCGGTCCAGTGCGAGGCGCGGTCCGAGCCGACGCCGCCGGTATCGCCCAGCCGCGTCACGTCCGCAGCCTTGACGTCGATGCCGAGCTTCTTGGCGCCCCTCAGTGTCAGGAAGCTGTTGGCCGCGCCGGTATCGATCATGGCGTCCAGCTCCTTGCCGTTGACGAGCACCGTGAAGTGCGGATTCGGGCTGTCGCTGCGGCTGAACTCGAAGGGCAGGACGACCGTCTCTTCCTTCCAGTAGTTGAGCGGGGTGTCGCGGTCGCAGTTCTGCGGGCGGAAGAACTTCATGTGCTTGGCGCGCAGGTCGAATTCCATGTCGGCCTGCAGCAGGAAAGGCGCGCCGACCAGGGCGTCGAAAGCCGGCGTGAAGGTGGTCTCGCCGATCACGTACAGGTCCAGGCGCTTCCTGGAACTCTTCACCGGGCCGATCGCGAATTCGCCGATGCGGGCCGCGTACAGCCGCGAGCTGCCGCCGATGCCTTCGACGTAGCGTCCCGTCATGTGCATGACCAGGTCGCGCTTGGCGACGGCGTTCATGGTCAGCTGGGTGTCGAAGGCGCCGGTGTCGACCAGCATGACCGCGGGCGCGCCGTCGATCACGCCGTCGACCGCCGGCACCAGGCCCTGGCCGACATACTTGAGCGGCATGTCGGCGACCTCGACATAGGTACAGCGCGGAGCGTCGCCGGCGCGGGCCAGCGGATTCAGGAGCAGTGCGCAGGCCAGTGGCAGCAGGGCACGTTTCAGCGGCATCATTATTGTCTTTCTGTTGAGGAGCAATGCTGGTGATTCTACTGCGCAAGTTTGTAAATATTGCAAGAAAAAAATGCAAAAAGGCAAGTGCGCCGATAAAACGACGTACTTGCCTTCCAGGTTGTTGCTTTTGCGCTACTTTTGATTACTCTTTGTCGCGCGCAAGCACCAATTGAGAACTTCCCACCGCATCGGCGATCGCCTTGCTGGCAGCGACCACCACCTTGTTGCTGGCGTTGGCGGACTGCCTATTGCCTGGCTGAACGTTGCCGGCATTTCCCGTGTTGCCACTACCGCCATTCCCGCCATTGCCGCGCCGCTCGTGCGGCTGGCGCAGGTAGCGCGAGCTGTGGCGGCGTTCGCCCTGGCCGTTGGACGGCCAGGTGAGGAAGCGCGACAGTTCCTGCAGCGCACGCTGGTAGACATCGCGCTTGAACTCGATGACCACGTCCAGCGGCACCCAGTAGTCGTGCCAGCGCCAGGCATCGAATTCGGGGTGGTCGGTCAGGCGCAGGTTGACGTCATTGTCGCGGGCGACCATGCGCAACAGGAACCAGATCTGCTTCTGGCCACGATAGTGACCACGCACTTCGCGCTTGATGAAGTGATCCGGGACCTCATAGCGCAGCCAGTCGCGGGTGCGACCCACGATCTTGACGTGCTCCTGGCGCAGGCCGATCTCTTCCTCGAGCTCGCGGTACATCGCCTGTTCCGGCGTCTCGCCGTATTTGATACCCCCTTGCGGAAACTGCCACGAGTGCTCGCGCACCCGTTTGCCCCACCACACCTCGTTGTTGGCGTTCAGCAGGATGATGCCGACGTTGGGGCGAAACCCTTCACGATCGAGCATGATTCACCTCGAAACTTTCTGCCAGCTTTTGCTCTTGTCTCTTGTATTTTTACTTACAGCTCAGGTGCCTCTGCCGTTAACTCGCGTCGGAACAACGGCATGCACCACTTCTTTCAGAGCCATTTGTATAAAGATTGGATGCATCGGCCAGCTAATCCTTTAAAATTAGGTTGATTATAACCCTCTCTTTTTAAAAAGAATTCATCGATATGCGTGCCTCTCGATTTTTTATTTCAACGCTCAAAGAAGCGCCTTCCGACGCCGAGATCGTCAGCCACAAGCTGATGATGCGGGCCGGGATGATCAAGCGCCTCGGCTCCGGCATCTATACCTACATGCCGCTGGGCCTGCGTGTGATCCGCAAGGTCGAGGCCATCATCCGTGAAGAAATGAACAAGGCCGGCGGTATCGAGCTGCTGATGCCGCTGGTGCAGCCGGCCGAACTGTGGCAAGAGACGGGCCGCTGGGACAAGATGGGGCCTGAACTGCTGCGCCTCAAGGACCGCCATGGCCGCGACTTCGCCCTGCAGCCGACCTCGGAAGAAGTCGTGACCGACGTGGTGCGCACCGAGATCAAGAGCTACCGCCAGCTGCCGGTGAACTTCTATCACGTCCAGACCAAGTTCCGCGACGAGCGCCGTCCGCGCTTCGGCCTGATGCGCGGCCGCGAGTTCACCATGAAGGATGCCTATTCCTTCGACCGCGACGTCGAGGGCATGCAGGTCTCCTACCAGACCATGTTCGACGCCTACGTGAAGATCTTCACCCGCTTCGGCCTGAAGTTCCGCGCGGTGGCGGCGGACAACGGCGCCATCGGCGGCACCGGCTCGCACGAATTCCACGTGATCGCCAGCACCGGCGAGGACGCGCTGGTCTACTGCCCGACCTCCGATTACGCCGCGAATATGGAAGCGGCCGAGGCACTGCCGCTGATCGCTGCGCGCGCCGCCGCAACCCAGCCGCTGACCAAGGTCTCCACGCCCAACACCACCAAGTGCGAAGGCGTGGCCAAGCTGCTCGGCATCCCGCTGGAACAGAACGTCAAGTCGATCGCGCTGACGGTCGAAAAGGAAGATGGGACCAAGGAAAACTGGCTGCTGCTGCTGCGCGCCGACCATGAGCTGAACGAAGTCAAGGTGTCGAAGGTTCCGGGCCTGAAGGATTTCCGCTTCGCCAGCGAAGCCGAAATCCAGGAAGCCTACGGCACCGTGCCGGGCTACCTCGGTCCGATCAATACGAAGCAGCCGGTCAAGGTCGTGGCCGACCGCACCGTCGCCAACATGGCCGATTTCGTCTGCGGCGCCAACGAGGCCGATTACCACCTGAGCGGCGCCAACTGGGGCCGCGACGTCGCCGAGCCGATCGTCGCCGACCTGCGCAACGTGGTCGAAGGCGACGCTTCGCCGGACGGCAAGGGCGTGCTGGCGATCGAGCGCGGCATCGAAGTGGGCCACGTATTCCAGCTCGGTACCGCCTACTCCGCCGCGATGAACTGCGTCTACCTGGACGAAAAGGGCCAGCCGGTACCGATGCAGATGGGCTGCTACGGCATCGGCGTGACCCGCATCCTGGGCGCGGCGATCGAGCAGAACTTCGACGACAAGGGCATCGTCTGGCCGGACGCGATCGCACCCTTCGAGCTGGTGCTGTGCCCGATGGGCTACGACCGCAGCGAACTGGTGAAGGCGGAGACCGACCGCCTGTACGCCGAACTGCAGGCGGCCGGCATCGACGTCATCGTCGACGACCGCGGCCTGCGTCCGGGCGCCATGTTCGCCGACTGGGAACTGGTGGGCGTGCCGCACCGCGTGGTGATCGGCGAGCGCGGTCTCAAGGAAGGCAACCTGGAATACCAGGGCCGCCGCGATGCCGAAGCGAGCTCCGTGCCCGCCGCCGACATGGTCGCCTTCGTCAAAGGCAAACTGGCCAAGTGATGCCGGCCCGTTTTGCAAGCCGGGCTTCGGCCTGGCTCGGCTCCATGCTTGCTGCCGCTGCACTGATGAGCAGCGGCGCGGCTTACGCCGGCAACCAGAAGGAAGAAGCGCTGGCCGATTCGGTCCGGCTGGCGCTCGAACGGGCGATCCGCGACGGGCGCCCGCCGAAACCGGTGTTCCGCGACGCCGCCGCCCAGGGGCGCTACCGGCAGTGGTTCGACGCGATGTCGGCGCGCCTGAAGCGCCGCCTGCCGGACGACCAGGTCCGCACCGAGTTCCTCGAGTCGGCCTGGTACGAAGCGACCCGCGCCGGCCTCGATCCGGGGCTGGTGCTGGGCCTGATCCAGGTGGAGTCGGCCTACCGCAAGTACGCGGTGTCGATCGTCGGCGCGCGCGGCTACATGCAGGTGATGCCGTTCTGGACCAGGGTGATCGGCGACTCCAACCGCCGCGCCCTGTTCGACATGCAGACCAACCTGCGCTACGGCTGCTCGATCCTGCGCATGTACATCGACATGGAAGGCGGCAACCTGTATCTGGCGCTGGGCCGCTACAACGGCAGCCGCGGCCGGCCGGAGTATCCGAATGCGGTGCTGGCGGCGTGGAAGAATTGGGAGTTCAAGCCGGCGGCCGCGACGGCCATCGCGTTGAACTGATTCGCATGTGATTGCGTGGGCGGTCTCCACCCGCGCTCACGCCCGTAATGCATCCACCAATTGCTGCGCATGCCGCGGCAAATCATCGAAACTGCGCACGCAAATCGCCAGCTGCCGCAGCGCCCACGCATCCGCCAGCTCCAGCACCGCGATCGTCATCGTCTGCGCGCAGCGCCGCGCCGCCGGTTCGGGCACGATGCCGATCCCGACCCCTGCCTCCACCATCCTGCAGACCGCCTCGAGGCCGCGCAGGCGCACCCGCGTATGCAGCGTGCGCCCGAGACGCCGCGCCTGCAGCTCCAGGTAGCTGGACAGGGCGCTGTCGCCGGCCAGGCCGACCTGGTCGAAATCGGCCAGGCGCGCGAAGGCCACCGGGCGGCCGTCCGGCGACAGCACCTCCGCCAGCGCCGGCGTGGCCACCGCCACCAGGCGGTCGGTGCGGAAGGGGAAGCTCTCCAGCTGCGAGAGGTCGACCGCGTCCGACAGGATGCCGAGGTCCGCTGCGCCTTCACGCACAGCCTTCGCCACCTCGTGGCTGGCGCGCTCTTCGAGTTCGACGTCGACGTGGGCGTGGCGCGCCAAAAAGCCGGCCAGTGCGTCCGGCAGGTACTCGCTCAGCGAGGCCGTATTGCACAGCAGCCGCACCGTGCCCTTCAGGCCCTGGGCATGGTCGCCCAGCTCGGCGCGCATGCGCTCCAGCTGCTGGAACACCAGGCGCGCATGCCTCACCAGGGCCTCGCCGGCCGGCGTCGGACTCACCCCGCGCCGTCCGCGCAGCAGCAGCGGCACCCCCAGCGTTTCCTCCATGCTGTGGATGCGCTCGCTGCAGGAAGCCAGCGACAGGTGGGCGCGCGCGGCGCCGCCGGTGATGCTGCCGGCTTCCACCACGTGCAGGAACAGCTGCATGTCGACCAGGTCAAATCTCATAGCCTCTCTCGTTTAGCCTTCGGAATTTCCGAAGGCTCATTGCGGTAATCCCTCATTCTGCAAGCGCCCGGGATGGGGCAGAATTCCAGGCATGGACGCTCTGCTTTCCATCTTACACGCACATGAAGCCTTCGATTTGACCTTGATTTCCCTGGTGTTCCTGCTCGCCGGCCTGGTCCAGGGTGTGGCCGGACTCGGTCTGCCGACGGTCGTGGTCGGCCTGCTGGGGATGATGATGGCGCCGCGCGACGCAGCCGCTTTAGTGGTCGTGCCTTCGCTGGTGACGAATGCCTGGCAAGTGGCGGCAGGTCCCTCGGCGGGGCCGCTCGCGCGCCGCCTGTGGCCGATGCTGGCCGGAATCGCCGCCGGCACCCTCGTCGGCGGCATGCTGCTGCCGGCCAGCGCTTCCGCGGATGCGGTGGCGGCCCTGGGCGGCGCCCTGATGATGGTGGCGGCGGCCGGCCTGGCGTCCTTCACGCTGCACGTGCCGCCCAGCGGCGAGCGCGCGGCCTCGCCCGTGGTGGGCCTCGTCACCGGCGCGGTCACGGCCGCCACCGGCGTGTTCGTGATCCCGGCCGTGCCTTATCTGCGGGGATTGCGTCTCGAACGTGAGCTGCTGGCACAGGCGCTGGGCATGGCCTTCACCACCTCGACCGTCGCGCTGGCGGCCTCGCTGCTGCTGGCCGGGCAGTTCGAACTGCGCGAGGCCGGCCTGTCCTTCTGTGCGCTGCTGCCGGCGCTGGGCGGCATGGCGATCGGCCGGCGGATCCGCGGACGCATCCGTCCCGAACCCTTCCGCCGCTGCTACTTCATCGGCCTGCTCGGGCTCGGCCTGTATTTGATGCTGCGTCCCTTCCTCGGATAGACTGCTTGCTTTCTTCATCAGGGAGCAAGCAGACATGCGATTCACCCCCTTCGCCGCCGCCATGCTGATGGCCTGCGGCGGCGCCGTGCTGACGGGCTGCGCCGGCGCGCCGCCCGCGACCAGCGCCGCCACCATGCAGGCCCGTGACATCGACCGCGCCCGCAACGTGATCTTCTTCCTCGGCGACGGCATGGGCATCAACACCCTGACCGCCGCCCGCATCTACGCGGTGGGGGAAAGCGGCGAGCTGACCATCGACACGCTGCCCGAATCGGCCTTCGTGAAGACCTACTCGAACGATGCCCAGGTGACCGACAGCGCGGCCTCGATGTCGGCCTATATGACCGGGGTGAAGCAGAACAATGGCGTGATCTCGATGTCGTCCGACACCCGCGCGATGGCGCCGGCGGCGGATGGCGCCAGCCGCTGTGAGAACGGCCAGCCGGTGCCGACCCTGCTGGAACTGGCCAAGGCGCGCGGCCTCGCCACCGGCATCGTCACCATGACCAGCGTCACCGACGCCACCCCGGCCGCCACCTATGCCCACGCCTGCCACCGCAAACTGCAGAACCAGATCGCGGCGATGATGGTGCCGGGCGGCGCCGGCTACAACACGGCGCTGGGCGGCGGCATCGACCTGGTCGTCGGCGGCGGCGCCCAGTACTTCAAGCCGGCGGCCGGCGGCGGCAAGCGCCTTGACGGCCGCAACCTGCTGGCCGAGCTGCAGGCGCGTGGCTACCGCACGGCCTTCGATGCCGCGAGCCTCAAGGCGCTGGCGCCATCAAGCCTGCCGACCATCGCCCTGTTCGCGCAGGACGACCTGGCCTACGACGCCGAGCGCGATCCGGCGCGCCAGCCCAGCCTGGCCGAGATGACGCGCAAGGCGGTCTCGCTGCTGGGCCAGCGCAGTGCGCAGGGCGGCAATCAAGGCTTCTTCCTGATGGTGGAGGGCGGCCTGATCGACCACGCGCTGCACGCCACCCGCGCCAAGCGCGCGCTGCAGGAAACCGCGGCCTTCGACGCCGCGCTGAAAGCCGCGATCGACGAAGTACAAAAGACCGATCCGGGCCTGAAGCACACCCTGATCGTTGCCACCGCCGACCATGACCACACACTGCTGATCAACGGTTATTCGCCGCGCAGCGGCAAGACCACGCCGGACAATCCGGGTGTGCTGGGCCTGGTGCGCAGCCTCCCGGACGGCAAGGTCAAGCTGGACAAGGACGGCGCGCCCTACACCATCCTCGGCTTCGGCACCGGCGAGCACCGGGTGCAGGGCAGCCGCGCCTCGCAGGCCGGCCTCACGGACGCCATCGTCAGCGCCGACGACTACCACCAGGAAGCGGCGGTGCGCATGAAGTCCGAGACCCATGGCGGCGCCGACGTCTACCTGGGCGCGGTGGGTGCGGGCGCCGAGGTCTTCCGCGGCACCATCGACAACACCCGCGTGTTCACCCTGATCAAAGRGGCGGCCGGCTGGTAAGGCGCGCAAGGAGATTCACATGAAAGCAATCCGCACCTGCGCGCTGCTGCTGGCAGCCGCATTCCAGACCCAGGCCTTCGCGCAGAATTTGGCCGCACCCCAGGCGAAGAACATCATCTTCTTCCTCGGCGACGGCATGGGCCCGACCACGATCACGGCCGCGCGCATCTATAAATACAAGGAAGAGGGGCTGCTGAACTTCGAGCGCCTGGACCGCACCGCGCGCATCAAGACCTACTCGAACGACGCGATGGTGACCGACAGCGCGCCTTCGATGGGCGCCTACATGACCGGCGTGAAAATCAATAACGACGTGATCTCGCGCAAGGATGCCAAGCCGCAGTCGCCGGGCAAGGACGCCAACGGCAACCCGAGCGTGGACCGCTGCGGCGAGAACAATGGCAGCGCGCCGATGACCATCCTCGAACTCGCCAAGGCCGCCGGCCGCTCGGTGGGCGCGATCACCACCACCGAGCTGACCCACGCGACCCCGGCCTCGACCTTTTCCCATGTCTGCAACCGCAACACGGTCTATACCATCGCGCAGCAGATCGTGCCCGGCGGCGCCGGCTACAACGAGAGGCTGAAGGACGGCGTCGACGTCCTGATGGGCGGCGGCCGGCCTTTCTTCACGCCCTACGATGCGAAGGCCAACCCGAAGGGCCGCGCGGACGGGCGCGACCTGCTGGCCGAGCTGGAGTCCCGCGGCTACTTCGTGGCGGCCACCCGCGGCGACATGATGTCGGCCCTGCCGAACCGGAAGTTCGTGGGTATTTACGCCGACAGCCACCTCGACTACGCCACCGTGCGCAAGCCCACCCAGCCGACCCTGGCCGAGATGACCAGCAAATCGATCGAGCTGCTGTCGAAGAACCCGAAGGGCTTTTTCCTGATGGTCGAAGGCGGCAAGATCGACCACGCGCTGCACGACTCGAACGCGAAGAACGCGCTGGAGGAGGTGGTCGACTTCGACAACGCGATCCAGGCCGCGCTGGACCGCATGCGGAGCATCGACCCCGGCCTGGAGCACACCCTGATCGTGGTGACGGCCGACCATGACCACACGATGGTGATGAACGGCTATCCGAAGCGCGGCAACCCGATCCTCGGCATCGTGCGCGACGTCGCGACCGGCCAGCCGGCGCTGGATGCGGACGGCAAGACCTACACGACCCTGGTCTACGGCGGCGGCCCGAATCGCCAGGAGCTGCGCAGCGACGTCGACGACGCCCGCGCCCAGGCCCTGGACTACCGCCAGGAGGCCGGCGTGCGCCTGCCAGGCGAGGGACATGGCGGCGGGGATGTGAAGCTGTATGCGGTGGGGGCGGGATCGGCGCCGTTCAAGGGCACGATCGAGAATACGCGGGTGTTCGATCTGATGAAGGCGGCTGCGGGGCTGTAGCGACCACCGCATATATAAACAAAAAGCCCCGGCAAAAACCAGGGCTTTTCATCTTGGTATCCGGCCAGCGGGGCGGCCTGTCGTCGTTTTTATTTGAGGTGATCGGAGATCAGCTTGGTCATCTCGAACATCGATACCTGGGCCTTGCCACCGAAGACGGCTTTCAGCTTGTCGTCGGCGTTGATCATGCGGCGGTTTGCGGCGTCCTGCAGGTTCTGGGCCTTGATGTAGTCCCAGACTTTCTTGGTGACTTCAGTACGCGGCAGCGGCTTGGCGCCGACCACTGCGGCCAGGGTCGCCGACGGGGTCATCTCTTTCATGAATGCGGCGTTGGGCTTGCGTGCTGCTGCCGGCTTCGCTGCTGCTTTCGGTGCTGCTGCTTTGGCAGGAGCTGCCTTCTTTGCTGCAGGCTTCGCCGCTGCAGCCGGTTTTGCAGCGGCCTTCTTGGCGGGCGCTGCGGTGGTTTTTTTGGCTGTTGCCATCTTCGAGCCTCCTAAACGGAACACGTGGAAAATTGCGCAATAAATCGCACCGGCTTATATTGGTAGGGTTTTAGTGTTCGTGCAAGTCTTTTTCGAAATTTTTTCATTCTTATAAGCCCCAAAATGGCAGATCGTGCCAGCCGCGCCGCTCCAGAGTGAAAAATGGGCTCCGCAAGAGGCAAAAAAGCCGTGCGGAGCGGCTGCCACGCACGGCTTTCGACAGGTCCCGAAAGGGACGGACGGTCAGCGCATTCCGGGCATCATGCCCTTCATCCCGCGCATCATCTTCATCAGGCCACCGCCTTTGAGCTTCTTCATCATCGTGTTCATCTGATCGTACTGCGTCAGCATGCGGTTCACTTCCTGCACCTGAACGCCGGCGCCGGCGGCGATGCGGCGCTTGCGGTTGGCCTTGATCAGTTCCGGCTTGGCGCGTTCCTGCGGGGTCATCGAGTCGATGATGCCGCACATGCGGCGCACCTGCTTTTCGGCCTGGTCCATGTTGGCGCCGCTTGCCGCCTGCTGGAACTGGGCCGGGAGCTTGTCCAGCAGTCCGGCCATGCCGCCCATCTTCTTCATCTGGGTCAGCTGGGCCTTGAAGTCGTTCATGTCGAACTTACCGCCCGACTTGATCTTGTTGGCCATGTCGGCCGCGGCCTGCATGTCCACACCTTTGCGCGCTTCCTCGACCAGGGCCAGGATGTCGCCCATGCCCAGCACCCGGTTGGCCATGCGGGCCGGATCGAAGGCTTCCAGGCCGTCCAGCTTTTCGGACACGCCGGCGAACTTGATCGGCTTGCCGGTCACGTGGCGCACCGACAGCGCCGCGCCGCCGCGCGAGTCGCCATCGAGCTTGGTCAGGATCACGCCGGTCAGCGGCAGCGCCTCGTTGAAGGCCTTGGCGGTGTTGATCGCATCCTGGCCGACCATGGCGTCGACCACGAACAGGGTCTCGATCGGCTTGACGGCGGCGTGCACCGCGGCGATCTCCTGCATCATCGCCTCGTCGATCGCCAGGCGGCCGGCGGTGTCGATGATCAGGACGTCGTGGTAGTGCTTCTTGGCCCAGTCCAGCGCGGCCAGGGCGATGTCGACCGGCTTGTCGTTGGCGGTAGACGGGAAGAAGTCGGCGCCGACCTGCTTGGTGACGGACTCCAGCTGCGCGATCGCGGCGGGGCGGTACACGTCGGCGGAGACGGTCAGCACCTTCTTCTTCTGCTCTTTCAGGTACTTGGCCAGTTTGCCGGTGGTGGTGGTCTTACCCACACCCTGCAGGCCGGCCATCAGGATGATCGCCGGCGGCTGCTGGGCGAACGAGAGCTGGGACGCCTCGGGGCCGAGGTCGGCGCCCATCAGGGCCGCCAGCTCCTTCTGCACCACGCCGACCAGGGCCTGGCCGGGGGAGAGCGAGCCGATGACCTCTTCGCCCAGCGCTTTTTCCTTCACTTTGGCGATGAATTCGCGGACTGCCGGCAGCGCCACGTCCGCCTCGAGCAGGGCCAGGCGCACTTCGCGCAGCATCTCGGCGGTGTTCGATTCGGTCAGGCGCGCCTCGCCGCGCATCGTCTTGACGACCTTGGCAAGGCGTTGGGTCAGGTTATCCAGCATGGTTGTGTTCTACCTATCTACCTAGATTGTGTTTGGGCGCAAACCGCCATTCTACCGCATGTATGGCCATGTTTTTGATGGTCAAGACCTTGCCCTGGCGATCCGCAAGCGAAAAAGTCAAGGCCCTGCGTTGATACTTGGTAGGCGGATTTGTGAATTTCTGAGTAAGCAACTGTACTGTTTGACAATGTATTGCTCTACGTTATAGCCTCGTTGCCATTGCAAGTTCGCAGTTCATTGAAGCAGACCATAACGGAGAGACAGCAATGACAGTAAAAGCGTTCGGCAAGACCATTCTCATCGCCTCCCTGCTGGCTGCGGGCGGCGCCCAGGCCCAGGAAGTCGTCCGGCTCGGCAACCTCAAGTTCGCCCACTATGGCGCGGTGTCATATATAAAGGAGATCGCACCGAAGTGCGGCATCAAGGTCGAGGAGCGCGTGTTCGCCAAGGGCCTGGATGTGATGCAGGCCATCATCGCCGGCGAGATCGACGTCGGCACCACGGCCTCGGAAGCGGCGATCTCCGGCCGCGCCGGCAATGCGCCTATTTATGTCGTCGCCGGCTTCGCCAAGGGCGGCGCGCGCCTGGTGGCGGGGCAGGGCAGCAATATCAAGAGCGTCAAGGACCTGAAGGGCAAGAAGGTGGGCGTGACCCGCGGCGGCATCCAGGAAGTGCTCTTGATGGCCGAGCTGCAGAAGGTGGGCCTCACCGCCGACGCCGCGCCGGGCAAGGATGTGCAGCTGGTGTTCCTGGCCTACGCCGACCTGAACCAGGCGCTGCTGGGCAAGAACATCGACGCCATGATGCAGTCCGAACCGCAATCCTCGCAGGCCATCAACAAGGGCTTCGGCACCGAGATCATCAAGCCTTACGACACCCCGATCGGCGAACCGGTGCGTACCATGGTGATGACCGAGAAGTTCTACACCACCAAGCGTCCGCTGGCCGAGAAATTCATGCGCTGCTTCGTGCAGGCCACCAGCACCTTCATCAAGGATCCGGCGCTGGCCGAAAAGTACGTGCGCGACGTCGTGTTCAAGGGCCAGATCACCAGCGACGATTTCCGCGATGCGATGGATAACGCGTCCTACACCTACGACATCACGCCGGAGCACATCCAGACCACGACCGACATCATGTACAAGACCGGCGTCGGCCGCATGGCCAAACCGCCCGCGGCCAGGGAGTGGGTCAAGACCGACCTGCTGGACGAGGCCAAGAAGGGCCTGGGTGTCAAGTAATCACCACGCGTGAGCGGGGAGAGCGGGATGGCAAAAAGAAGCTGGCAGGACATCGCCGTCGGCCTGGTGGTGCCGATCATGGCGATCGGGATCTGGCAGTGGGTGGCGGGCATGGGATGGGTCAACGCGAACATCCTGCCGTCGCCGCTGGCGGTGTGGAACAAGTGGGTGGCTTATCTGCTGCCGCTGCAGGATTTCAAGACCTGGCACGAGAACAAGCCTGATGGCGCTTGGTGGGCGTGGGCGCTGTCGGGAGAGTTGATCATCGATTCGCTCGGCAGCCTGTACCGGGTGTTGGTCGGCTTCGCGGTCGGCGCCGGCCTGGCCCTGCCGCTCGGCCTGGCGATGGGCGCCAGCCGCATCGTGTACGCCTGGATGAATCCGCTGGTGCAGCTGCTGCGCCCGATTCCGCCGATCGCCTACATCCCGCTGTCGATCCTGTGGTTCGGGCTGGGCAATCCGCCGGCCATCTTCCTGATCGCGATCGGCGCCTTCTTTCCGGTGCTGATGAATACCATCGCCGGGGTGCGCCAGGTCGACGGCATCTACCTGCGCGCCGCCCGCAACCTCGGCGCCGGCGGCGCCACCATGTTCCTGCGCGTGATCCTGCCGGCTGCCGTGCCGTATATCCTGACCGGCATGCGGATCGGCGTCGGCACCGCCTTCATCGTGGTGATCGTGTCCGAGATGATCGCGGTGAACAACGGCCTGGGTTTCCGCATCCTCGAGGCGCGCGAGTACTTCTGGTCGGACAAGATCATCGCCGGCATGATCACCATCGGCCTCCTCGGCCTGGCGATCGACTGGGCCATGAATCGCCTGAACAACCACCTGCTGCGCTGGCACCGCGGCCTGGAGCACTGAATGGGGAGCACCGAGTGAGCGCGCATATCGTCATTGATCAGGTCAGCAAGGTGTTCGAAACCGACGGCCGCCGCTTGGTCGCGCTGGAGAACATCGGCCTCGAGATCCGGCGCGGCCAGTTCGTCTGCCTGCTCGGCCCGTCCGGCTGCGGCAAGTCGACCCTGCTGAACGCGATCGCCGGCTTCGCCCCGCCGACCGCAGGCCGGATCCTGGCCGACGGYGCCCCGGTGGCCGGACCCGGACCGGAACGCGGCATGGTGTTCCAGGAATACGCGCTGTTCCCGTGGATGACGGTCGAGCAGAACGTCGGCTTCGGCCTCGAGATCAAGGGCATGGCCAGGCCCGCCGTCGCGGCGCGCGTGGCCGAGCTCCTGAAACTGCTGTCGCTGGAAGACTTCGGCAGGCGCTATCCGAAGGACCTGTCGGGCGGCATGCGCCAGCGGGTCGCGATCGCGCGCGTGCTGGCGCTGGATTCGCCGATCATGCTGATGGATGAACCCTTCGGCGCCCTCGACGCGCTGACCCGCCGCAACCTGCAGGACGAGCTGCTGCGCATCTGGGCCGAGCTGAAGAAGACCGTCATCTTCGTCACCCACAGCATCGAGGAAGCGATCTACCTGGCCGACCGCATCGTCGTGATGACCTACCGGCCGGGCACGGTCAAGCGCGACATGGCGATCGACCTGCCGCGCATGCGCGACCCGGCCGCGCCCGAGTTCAATGCGCTCAAGCGCGAACTGGGGCAGCTCGTCATGGAAGAGCAGCAGCGGCATCATGAGGCGGAGATGAGGTCGGCGGCTGTCGACTAAGTGTTTAYTAGTAACGTCGTTCCAGCGAAGGCGGGAATCCAAGTTAAGCTAGCGTTCTGCAAACAAACCTGGACCCCCGCCTTCGCGGGGGCGACGGTGATGACTTCTCGGGGCCGACGGTGATGACTTCGCGGGGGCGACGGTGATGACTTCTCGGGGCCGACGGTGATGACTTCGCGGGAGACGACGGTGGTAACGATCCGGATAGTGTAAACTCGCCCCATGCAAACCACCTTATTCATTGCCGCGGCCATCCTGTACGCGGTGTGTGCCCTGCTGCCGGCGCGGCGGGGTTTCGTCGTGTCCGGCGTGACCGCGCTGGCGTGGGCGCTGCATGGCGCCGCGCTGTGGCCGGACATGCTGGCCCACGGTGCGCTGCGCGTCGGCTTCGCCTTCATGCTGTCGGCCGCCTTGTGGATTTCGGTGGCGGCCTGGTGGATCGAGAACCGCAATTTCGCGCTCGACGGCATGCGCCGCATGGTGATGCCGTGCGCGGCGGTCGCCGCCCTGTTGCCGCCGCTGTTCCCGGGCAGCCTCATCTCGCTGAGCGAACAGTCCCAGACGCCGGCCTTCGGCTGGCACGTCGCGGTCGCCATCATGGCCTACAGCACGCTCACCATCGCCGCCTTCCATGCCGTGCTGATGGCGCTGCAGGAAACCCGCCTGCACACCCGCAACGCGAAGAAGGGCTGGCTGGGCGCCGCCATCGACCAGCTGCCGGCCCTGCTGACCATGGAAAAGCTGCTGTTCCGGATGATCGGCATCGGCTTCGTGCTGCTCAGCCTGACCGTCCTGTCGGGCATCGTGTTCTCCGAACAGCTGTTCGGGCGCGCGCTGCGCTGGGACCACAAAAATATATTCGCGCTGCTGTCGTGGCTGCTGTTCGCCGCGCTGCTGGCCGGACGCCGCTGGCGCGGCTGGCGCGGCAAGACCGCGCTGCGCTTCACGCTGGCGGGATTCGCTACCCTGGCGCTGGCCTATGTCGGCAGCCGTTTTGTCCTTGAAGTCGTTCTGCACCGGGGGTTCGTATGACGCGACTGTTATTCTGGATTGCGCTCATCATCCTGGTGGTGATGGCGGTACGCAGCAAACTGCGGGCGGCGGTGGCCGCGCGCACCTATCAMCCGCAGCCGGGGCAGGGGCCCGACATGTCCGCCGCCGGCGCGCCGGCCCGGCCGCAGGTCGAGGACTCCGAGCGCATGACCTCCTGCGCCCAATGCGGCATCTATTTCCCGGCCTCGGAATCGGTTCGTGAGGGCGGACGCGATTACTGCAGCCAGGCCCACGCGCGCCAGGCGGCCGCCTCCCGCATCGATTGAGGCGCATGGCGCCCTGGCAGCCCTTGTCCGCAGCGTCGCGGGAGACCTTCTGGCGCTCGCTGCAGACGCTCAACGCGACGCGCATCGTGATCGCGCTGGTGCTGCTGGTCTACCTGGCGGTCGATGCGCGCCATGGCCAGGGCTTCAGCCGGCTGGGCGGCGCGGTCTATGGCCAGACCTGCGTCGCCTACGTGCTGGCGGCCCTGCTGTTCGCCGGCATCACCCAGCGCTGGCGCCGCCGTTTCCTGTGGCAGCTGTGCTGCCAGATCCTGGTCGACATCACCGTCATCTCGCTGCTCTACCTGGCCGCCGGCGGCGCCCGCAGCGGACTCGGACTGCTCTACCTGTTCCCGCTGGCCGGCGCCGCGATCCTGGCGCCGCTGGTCCTGGCGCTGTTCTCGGCCTCGCTCGCGACCCTGTTCGTGCTGGCCGAAAGCACTTACCAGATCTTCATCAGCGACCAGGAGCCGCCGCTGTTCCAGGCCGGGATGACGGGCGCCGTCTTCTTTGCCGTGGTGCTGGTGGTGAGCCGGCTGGCGGCGCGCCTGATCGGGCAGGAAGAGCTGGCGGCCAGGCGCGGTGCCGACCTGCGGGTCCAGCAGGCGGTCAACCGCATCGTGGTCGACGATGCCGGCGACGGCATCCTGGTGGTGGGAAGCGACGGCTTCGTCTTTTCCGGCAACCCGGCGGCGCGCCGCATGCTCGGGCTGGACAGCGACAGCGACTTCCGCCTGGCCGACATCGCCGCGCTGGAACCGGTGGCGCAGGCCTTCCAGGCCTGGCTCGAGGCCGAACCGGCCGAAACCTACGTGACCGTCAAGCGCTGGCAGGACGCGGCCGGACCGGTGCGCGGCCGCCTCGACCAGCCGGTGCACCTGAAACTGCGTTTCGCGCGGGTCGACACCCCGGACGGCGAGGCCGAGCGCAGCGTGATTTTCATGCAGGACGTGAGCGCCATCGAGAACCAGGCGCAGCAGCTCAAGCTGGCCTCGATGGGCCGCCTGACGGCCAGCATCGCGCATGAGGTGAGGAATCCGCTGTCGGCGATCGGCCACGCGACCTCGCTGCTGGCCGAAGACCTGAGCGGACCGGCCGAGACCCGGCTGCTGCGCATCGTCGGCGACAACGTGGCGCGCGTGAACCGCATGGTCGAGGACATCCTGAAACTGTCGCGCAAGGTGCAGCCGGGCGCCGAGCCGGTGCCGCTCGGCGCCTTCCTGGCCGAGCTGAAGGCGGAGTTCACGGAAACCCATGGCCTGGCCGATCACATGATCTACATCGGCGACGCCGGCCCGCGCACCGTGCGCTTCGACGGCCTGCACCTGCGGGAAGTGCTGGTCAACCTGCTGGGCAATGCCGTACGCTATGCGAGCGGCAAGCCGGCCAGCATCCGCGTGTTCCCGGTGCTGGACGCCACCGGCCGCGTCGAGCTGCACGTGCAGGACGACGGTCCCGGCATCACGCCCGAGGTGAGAGCCCACCTGTTCGAGCCCTTCTATACCACCTCGAGCAAGGGCACCGGCCTGGGGCTCTACCTGGCGCGCGAGCTGTGCCTGAACAACGGCGCCATGCTCGACTACGAATACCGGGTCGATGGCCCCGCCGGCTTCGATGCGCCGGGACGCTTCGTGATCACCTTTACTATATAGAGTATGAGTTCTCCCCGCATCCTTGTAATCGACGACGAAGCCGACCTGCGCGAACTGCTCGAGATCACCCTGGTCAAGATGGGGCTGGACGTCGACAGCGCGTCCACCGTGCGCGAGGCGCGCGCGCTGCTGGGCCAGACCGAATACGCGCTGGTGCTGACCGACATGCGCCTGCCCGACGGCACCGGCCTGGAGCTGGTGCGCGAAGTCGCCGGCGCGGGGCGCGGCACGCCGATCGCCGTGATCACCGCCTACGGCAGCGCCGAGAACGCGGTAGTGGCGCTGAAGGCCGGCGCCTTCGATTATGTCTCCAAGCCGGTGGTGCTGGACGACCTGCGCACCATGGTGCGCTCGGCGCTGCGCCTGTCCGAAGCGCCGGCCGGGCAGCCGTCGGCCCCGGGAGAAGGGGAGGACGGGAGGAATTCGCGCCTGCTCGGCCGCTCGCAGGCGATGCAGGCGCTGCGCGCCCAGATCGGCCGGCTGGCGCGCTCGCAGGCGCCGATCGCCATCAACGGCGAATCCGGCAGCGGCAAGGAGCTGGCGGCGCGCGAGATCCACGCCCGGAGCGCGCGCGCCGGCAAGCCCTTCGTCGCCGTGAACTGCGGCGCGATTCCCGAAGCGCTGATGGAGGCCGAGTTCTTCGGCTACCGGAAAGGCGCCTTCACCGGCGCCACCGACGAGCGAGACGGCTTCTTCCAGGCCGCCAACGGCGGCACTCTGATGCTGGACGAGGTGGCCGACCTGCCGCTGGCGATGCAGGTCAAGCTGCTGCGCGCGATTCAGGAGCGGCGCGTGCGCAAGATCGGCGCCACCGCCGAGGAAGCGGTGGACGTGCGCATCATCAGCGCCACCCACAAGGATCTGGGAAGGCTGGTCGAGACCGGCCAGTTCCGCCAGGACCTGTTCTACCGCCTGAACGTGATCGAGCTGACCCTGCCGCCGCTGCGCGAACGCCTCGACGACCTGCCGCTGCTGACCGAGGCCATCCTCGCGCGCCTGGCAGGGCCGGGCAATGCGCGCCTCGGCGCCGGCGTGCTGGAAGCGCTGCAGGGTTATGCCTTTCCCGGCAATGTGCGCGAACTGGAGAATGTGCTGGAACGCGCGCTGGCCTTTGCCGACGACGGCGTGATCGAGGCCGGCGATCTGCTGCTGAAGGGCGCGCGTTTGCTCGATGCGGGAAGCGCCGCTGTGGTCCGCGAAACGGCGGCAGTGGAAGCGCCTGCGCAGCCGGCAGCGCAGGCCGCCATGCCGCCGGCCGCGGCGCCCGCCGCACCCGCTGCACCCGCCGCGCCGGCCCCGGCCGAGACGCCGTCCGGCATGCCGAGCCTGGGCGCCGGCGAGCTGCCCAGCAACCTGCCGGACTACCTCAGCC